>JBCCDT010000010.1:0-49164 GCA_039030635.1 Pseudomonadota bacterium | reverse complement strand
ATGCCCATCATGGCGACGGGGAAGGCAAAAATGTTCGGACACATGAGCGCGACGCGATCACCACGTTTCACGCCCATCTTGGTTTGCAAATAAGCCGCCACCGCGCGCGATTTTTCATCAAGCTGCGCATAGGTCATCTGCGCGCCGAAACACTCAAACGCGGGCAGATCGCCATAGGTTTTTGCGGCATCCTCCAAAAGCGCCACGACCGACGGGTACGCGTCCGCATCTATCGATGCAGGCACACCTTTATCGTAGCTCCGAATCCACGGTCTGGACATCGGATCCTCCCTGATCTTCTCGATGTTAGGTAGAGTTTGGGTGCCGCCGCGCGGGGGAATGCGCGGCGGCGATCGTTTGGCAGCTTAACGCTTATGCAGCGCGCTTGCCGTCCAGAAGCTCAATGATCGGCTTCATGGTCTGCTCGGTTTGTTCACGGGCCACGTCGATGAACTCTTTGCCGTGTGCGGCAGAGGTCTCAATACGGGTCTGAACGAATGCCGCCTGCAGGGAGGCCACGTCAGAGATCGACTTGGCTTGCATGGTTTTCTGTGCGTGGTTGGTCACCTCGCCGTAGAGTTCCTGACCGAAGCCCCAGAGGGTCTGGCCCAGAACGGACACGCCGGAGTAGTAGGCTTTGCCGAAATCAACAGCGGCACCGGCGGTCTTGGAACCAGTCTCACGCACGGTTTCCACGGAGGTGGTGATTTGCTCACGCGCGGCGGAGGCACGCTCGGACACGTTTTCCTGAATGCTGTTCAGGGCCGACTTTGTGGCCTCAGTTGCTTCGGTGGCCGCTTTCTTTGCGTCTTTCTTTGCAGTTGCCATGATCGTTTCTCCTTACTTGGCTACTTCAAGTCCAAGAGGATGTCCCCTCGGTTGACGTACATGTAGGTTACGTAATGCTGCGTCGCAACATATTTATCGGGTTTTTTCTGCACTGCAGCATTCTTTATAACCAACTGCTTTTAAACAACTAAAAGTCATTTCACGGTCACGTCGACAAAATTACGTGCCGTCACTTTTGGCCGCGTTGCAGCGTAAATCCGGCTCAACCACGGGGAAAATCGTAAAGGATCACAGCCTTTCTTCGCGTTCTGGATCATTTGCCGCTGCGTCACGAATCTAGAACGTTCCCTCGGGTCAAAGAATGCGATACCCCATTTCGGACATTTGGAGGAGGGACACGACAATGGTAGATCCAGATCGACCATGGCAGGCCTATTATGGCGCAAACATTCGACCCGTTCTTGAACACGCGACCTATCGCAACATCCCGGACATGATCCGCAGTGTCGCGGACACCTATGGCAAGGCCAAAGCCTTTACGACCGTGCTCCCCAACGGGATGAACGGCACGCTGACCTTCAAACAGGTCGATGAAATGTCCGATGCCATGGCCGTGTATCTGCGCGATGTGGCCGGTCTGGCGGCGGGCGACCGTGTCGCGGTTCAGCTTCCCAACTGCCTCGGTTTCCCGATCGCCGCGTTTGGCATTCTCAAGGCGGGCTGCGTTCTGGTCAACGTCAACCCTATGTACACGTCCGAGGAGATGGCCAAACAGTTCGAAGACGCCGAGCCGCACGCGCTCATTACAATTGACATGTTCGCCGACAAGGTCCTTGAGGCCACGCGCGGCCACCCCATCCCCAACATCATTGTCACCCGCGTGGCGGAGTTCTTCCCTTCCATGCCCCGCGGCATCGTCGGGCTGGTGCAGAAATACTGGGATAAGGCGCTGCCGAAAATCGAGGTTCCCCATATCCGCCTGCCCGCCGCCCTGCATTCGGGCCGCGAGCACATCAAGAAAGGTCACGTTGAGGCCGACCAGTATCACCAGGAGGTCACGCTCGATGATCTTGCGGTGTTGCAGTACACCGGCGGCACCACCGGCGTGGCCAAGGGCGCGATGCTGACCCATGGCAACCTGATCATGAATATGGAACAGGCGATGGAGCTCTTGGCCGGGGATATGAAGAAGGGCGAAGAGGTCATCCTGACCGCCCTACCCCTTTATCACATCTTCGCCTTCACGGTGAACATGCTGTCCTTTTACTGGCTGGGAGCGCGCAATATCCTGATCCCCAACCCGCGCCCACTGTCGAACCTCAAACGCGCATTTGAGAACTACAAGATCACCTGGATGAGCGGTGTGAACACGCTCTTTAACGGGCTCAACAATGAGGTCTGGTTCCGCCATTCTCCGCCCAAGCACATGAAGTTTGCCGGCGCAGGTGGCATGGCATTGCAAGGCGCAGTCGCCGAACGGTGGCGTGAGGTGACGGGCACGGAAGTGCTTCAGGGCTATGGCCTCACGGAGACCTCGCCGGTCCTCACCTTTGAGCCGGTTGGCAAGGCCCGCGAAGGCACCATCGGCATCCCGGTGCCATCGACCGAAGTCGCCTGTTTCGATGACAGTGGCAAAAAACTCGGCGTTGGCGAAGTGGGAGAGATTGCCGCCCGTGGCCCGCAGATCATGAAAGGCTACTGGCAGAAACCAGACGAGACCGCGAAGGTCATGATCGACGATTGGTTCCTCACCGGCGATATCGGGGTAATGGAAGAAGACGGGTATTTCCGCATTGTCGACCGTAAGAAAGACATGGTCGTCGTCTCAGGCTTCAACGTCTATCCCAACGATGTGGAAGACGTGATTGCGACCCATCCGGGCGTGTTGGAAGTGGCCGTGATCGGGGTGCCGGATGAGGCCAGCGGTGAGGCCGTGAAAGCCTTCATCGTGGCCGCCGACAAGACGCTGAAACAAAATGACATCCGCGATTTCTGCAAAGATCACCTGACCAGCTACAAAGTGCCCAAGCGGGTGGAATTCCGCGACGAGCTGCCGAAATCCAATGTCGGCAAAATCCTCAGAAAAGACCTGCGCGCAGAAGAGCTGGCGCAGATCGCAGCGGAGTAAACGCGCATGGTTGATGAGTTTACACAGACCCTTCTGGGGTTGATGGTGGCGGTGATCATGCTGGGCATGGGCGCGTCGCTGACCCCGCGGGATTTCTACCTCGCGCTGCGCCGCCCCTACGGCCTGATGATTGGCGTGATCAGCCAGTACGGCATCATGCCGTTGCTGGGCTTCCTGCTGGCCATGTTCCTCGTGGTGCCCGAGACAATCGCGCTTGGCATCTTGTTGATGGCCTGTATGCCGGGTGGGACAACGTCCAACATTTTCACCTATTTTTCCAAGGGCAACCTGGCGCTCAGCGTTTTGATGACGGTGACATCGACCACCACAGGTGTGATCCTGATCCCGCTGATCCTGACGATTTATGCCGCCGCTTTGGATATTGAAATCCCGCGCGAAGACATCATCAAAGTGCTCTTTGTATTGCTGGTGCCCGTGGCGATTGGGATGACGATCCGACGCTTCAACGCCAATGTGGGCGCCACGATTGAGTTCTTTGGCTCGATCCTCGGCGTGCTGTTCATCGTGTTCATCGCGGTGACCTGGGTGCCGCAGAACTGGCAGTTCTTGATGAACACGACGCCCGCGACCTATACGGCGGCGATTGGTCTGGGCCTGGTGGGGATCACCATCGGGTACGGCTTTGCCAAATCGCTGCGGCTCCATCCGCGCAATGCGCGCACCGTGGCCTTGGAAACCGGTATTCAGAACGGTCCTCTGGCGATTGCGATCATCGTCTTCACCTTCCCGCCAGAACAACAACAGGCGATCATGGCGGTCCCGGCGCTTTATTCGCTCTTCATCGTGATCGTGTCGACCTGTGTCACCTTTATCTTCCGCCGCGCCAACACGGCGGCAGAGCAAAAGATGCCAGACAGTCTTTTGTAAAATTCAGATCGCAGGCCGGGTTACGCCTGGCCTGCGATTTTAACGATCACATAGCCCGCAGCCGCGATGTGGACCAAAGTGATCACCACCGAAAACCCGTGCAGCTTTTTGAACCGCGATTTTTCGCCCTCATCGGTCGCGCGGTTGATGGCGGGCATCAGGATTTGGCGCGCATACACGGTGGTCAGCGCAATCGCTGCAAGGATCGTGGCACTCAGCGGATCGAAGAAAAACGCGGCGGCGGCGGCCAAGGCGGATGTGCCCAGCACGAACAAATAGAAATGCGGAAACGCCCGGCGAATAAGCGGGCTGGCCGTATCCGCAGGCAGTGCGGTGAACACAAAGGCGGCAAACCCGAACGCATAAAGCACGGTGCCGCCAAACATCAGCGCCGTCACCAAAAGCGAAAATTCTACCATCACGCAGCCCCCGTTTTGTCCGCATAGCCCATGTAGATCACCAGCCGCAGCGGCAAAGGCCCAAAGGTGAAATCACCCCGCCTGTTGAGCCCACGGGGGCCCAGACCCACGCAGGGCCCGACCGTCAAACCGGCCCGCTCCATCGCCGCCTTCAACTCTCGCGGCGTGATGAACATGTCGGGGTCATGGGTGCCTTTGGGCAAGAGGCGCAGCACATCTTCGGCCATGGTGATCACGGCCAAACGAGAAATCGGATTGCGGTTGATCGTGTCGAACATGAACCGCCCGCCGGGGGCGAGAACCCGTTCAACCTCGCGCAGAACTTGGTCCAGATCGGCCACATGTTCCAACACATCCACACAGACCACCGCATCAAAACTGGCATCCTCATAGGGCAGATCCTCCCCCACCCCCACGTCATAGCGGATCGTCAGCCCCTCTTGCGCGGCGTGCCCGCGCGCGGCCTCAATCGCCTGCGCGGCCGGATCAATGCCGGTCACAATTGCGCCGCGTGCGGCCAACGCCTCGGCCATGAACCCCCCGGCGCAGCCCAGATCCAAAACCCGCTTGCCCGTCCAATCGAAATGGCGGTCAAACCAATTGAGCCGCCCCGGCACCATGGATTTCAGCGTGCGCACCCATTTGATGTCATCGGACCACCACTGCGCCGCCACATCATCATAGATGGTCAGATCATTGCGCTGCCGTTTCGTCATGCCGCTCTCCATTCAGGGAGGGCACCATGTAGGGCACCCGGGCTTGGTATCGAGTGAAGCGCGCGCCGTAGCGTTGTTTAAACCGTCGTTCCTTTAACTTCGGCGCGGCCAGGCAATATGCGGTGAGCACGGTGGCCAAGACAAGCTGATCGGGCGTCCACACCGGCACAGTCCAGAGCGTTAGCGCAAAAGACAGATAAATCGGCTGTCGGATCACACGGAACAACCCTCGTGTCGGCATGTCCGGAAACCGCAACTTGGAATTTTTCATCAGCGTCATCCAACCCAAAGCGCCGGATTGCACCTCCGCGCCCGCGTCCCAACTGGCCCAGAGCAGCAACAGCCAAGAGGCGCCATAGGCCGCGCAGATCAGCCACAGCGCCACACCCTCGGCTTGCCACCAGATGATCCCGCTTGGCGTCCAGAATGCAAAAAGAACGAAGAGTTGCGCGGAGGCGATGATGGCAAAGGTCGTGGTGCTCAGAGTGCCCCCATGAGGGCCTGGAACCAACTTGGACAAAAAGGCCCTCCCGCGCCCGCTCAGCAGGACGGAATGGGCGATAGGGAATTGCAGCACCAAAAGCGCATTGACGGCGATGGCATACGGGTACGGCACGGTGCCGAAGCTCTTGCTCATGCCAAAGAACATGGCCACGATCATGGCCAGCACGGCGGCAGCAAAAATCACGTGAACCACAAGCCCAAATGACAGCGCAAGGGCAATGCGGCCCACCCCCGGCTCTGGCGTGAAAACGCCTTTGACCAGCGTCCAAAGACGTTCAATATGATCTTTCGTCGTCACAGCTTGCACGGCTCGTTTTTTACGTCGTTGGAGGTGACTTAGGTCATCGCCGTCCGGAGAGGAGTGTAGTTTTGACGCGGCCTGTCAGAGACCGCGCAACTTGCCCCGAAACCGCAAGGATTGCCGGTTGAGATCTGAAAGATTTGCAAGACCCGTGATGATGTCTTCACATAGGCCCACCGCCTGTTTCGCCTGCGCAAGGGTCATGTTTTGGTATGCCGGGCGCGGGATATGATCGTACCAAACCCCCTGGCAGATACAGTCCAGCACGATGCGCTGAAAACAGTGATCATTGACAACTGGCCACCCGGTGCCACCTGCGCGGGCCATCTGTGGCATCACCTCTTTCGTCAGATGCAAATAGCGCGCCAGAGCCGCCTCGCGCGTCTCATCCACATCCCCCAAGGGCAAACGCGGCGCAATGGTCACCGGCGCAGCACCACGTCTGCACCGATATCGAGGTCTTGCTCCACCGCGTCGATCAGATAGCTGGCCACATCCGCCCGCGAGATCAGCCCGTTTTTCCAGGTCGACGGATCGCGCAGCACGCTGATCGCACCGCTTTTGACATTGTTGGTCAGGATCACGGGCCGCGCGATGGTCCAATCCAGATCGCAGGCCAGGATCAGCTCTTCTTGCCGGTCCTTATCCGCGTAAGGACGGCCCAGAAACGCCTTGTGACCAACGCTTTCAAGCGTGCTCATCGCCGCGCGAGAGCGCCCGGCCCCGAACCCGGTGACCGCGATCAAGCGTTTGACATCTGCGCCCGCCATCGCCGCAATCAGGATCTGCGTGCTTTGGGAAAACAGCGTCTCTTCTTCCCATAGCATGGCCAGCCGCTCCTTGATCCCAAGGCAATAGACCACGGCGCGCACGCCCTCCAAGGCCTGCGCCACATCTTCTGCATTCAGCGCGTCCCCCGCAAACGGCTCCAGCCCATCCTGCGCGTCGAGCGTGTCAGCACCGCGCGCAAACGCCCGCACAGTCAGGCCCCGCGACAGTGCTTCACTGACCGCCAAGGCCCCAATGCCCGAGGTGGCGCCCATGATCAGGATTGGCTGGGTCATGTCTGCTCCTGCAGTTTGGATGCTTCAGGTTTGGACCCTGTCCACGACTGAGGCAGGTGATCGGTGATCTTGAGCCGCTGCCCATAGCCCAGCAAGAGCAGCACCAAGGCGACCCCAATGATCGGCATGTGACCGATGAACTCGACCAGGGCGGCCTCTTTGTTGTCTTGCAGGATGAATACGATGTTCGACAGCGCCATCATGATCGACAGGCTCAGCACAGCAAGCCGCACCGTGGTGCCAAGCACAAGACAGGCCCCAATGGCCAGCTCAACCATCCCGGCGGCCAGCACGAACATGCGATCATCAAAGACCTCAAAGCCCAAGCTTTGCATGAAATTCCATTGATAGGTCGCCACAAAGACCTGTCCCAAGGCCGACGGCGCAAGCTTTTCCCCGATCGCCAGCGCCATGAGCGAAATACCTGTCCAAATGCGCAGCGCATCGACGGAATAGGGCTTCAACCGGTCGCGCCACACCGGATCGGTGATCGCATTGAATAAAAGGAACATCGCGATGCCCGGCACGATGGCGTATTCCAGCGCGCTCATCAGCCCAAATTTGAAAACCACACCCGCATAGAGCACCAGCATCAGCATGCCCGCATAGGCCACCCAGCGGTTGGCGATCAGCATGATCCCGATCAGCGCCTGCAGGAACAAAAGCGACAGGCCCAGCCCGCCCTCGGCCAGTTTGTGAGGGGCGACAAGCGCGCCTTCATAGGCGGTCAGAAGAAAGCTCATGCCGGTGAAAACCCGGAGGATTTCCATAAAGTCATGACGCATTTTCGACTGCGCCACGCGCAAGGTTGGCAGTTTGCCATCCAACCAGATAGACACGCCTATCAGAGCCACAGCCACCCAGGCCCAAAACAGAAACATCGGGTCCCGCAGGCTGTAATTGGGCAACGCTTCTGTGCCCGGCTCGACGAACCAGTTCACATGAGCCGAGGCCCCCGATGCCAAGACACACGCGGCGCTGAACGCGACCAGCAGCTTCAACACAGGCATAAAATTCACTTTCCCACCCAACGGTCAGGACACCATGTCGGGCGTACCACATGATCCATTCGAGACTGTATGTAAGGCAAGATGGGGCGTTTCCCAGACGAAGCGACCTTGCGTCGCGGTCGGCCTTAGGGTGTCGTGCGTTGCCAGATCCGTGCGGGGGCCGCACCGACGCTATAGGTCACCATTTTGGTCCCGTCTGGCGAAATCGCAATGTCCGAGGCCGGGGCGGGAAAGGACTGAACAATGCCGCCTGCGGACAGATCAAACAGCGCCGCCGCGCCAGACGTGTAGCTCAAAACAAATGTGCCGCCCTTGGCCAACTTAGCCCCCGTGATCGGGTCACCCGGGGTACTCACTGAGGCCAGCTGCGCGCCATCACTGACCCGCCACAGCACCACGTTTCCGGTATCCGATAGGGTCAAAAGCTGCGTGTCATCATCTGAAAACTCCGCCGCGACGATATCGCCTTCAAAACCCGTGATCTCGGTCATGGGCGTGCCATTGGGCGCCCATGTTGGCACGTCCTGCCAAATCCGCACGGTCGGCTCAGTCGCAGAGGACAGGCCATCGCCATCCACTTCCGGGTAGGTCGCGATCATGCCGCCATCCGCCGTCACCGCCAGCAAAGGCGCATAGGGGCCGAAACTGCCATCGACGTCGATCAAATCCATCGTCGCAGGGTCGAACCCCGCCAGATCAAGATGCAGCGTGAAGCCTGCGGATTTGAGATAGACCAGATCGCTGTCGGTGACCGTGATCTTTTGATAGGGCCGCATGGAATCAAGACCGGCAAAGGTCACTTTCACGCCCGTGTCTGACCAGAACTCCGCCCCGCCAAACTGTTTGGTCGCGAGGAAGTGATCTGCGTAAAACATCACATCATTGACCGCGTGATCCCCATCGAACAGGAAATTTGACGTCTGCGCACCGGTATCGACCGACCAGGCGCGAAACTCTGTCTCAGTATGGGCATAAACCCGGTCGCCCGCAGGTGTGAAGTCATGCTCTAACAGCGCGCCAAACGGGGCGGCGAGAAAGCCAAGCTGCAAACCCGTCTCAGAGGACCAAACCCGGCCAAAGTAGAGCCCGCCCTTGCGCACCGAGGCCGCAATGGCACCGCTGTCTGGCGCGAAGGTCACCGGCCCGACCACCTCGTCCTCTACAAGCTCCAGAAATCCGGTTTGCGCCCATGGCTCCAACGTCTTGTCGGCCCAGGCGGGTGCGCCCAGCGCCAAAATGAATAAACCAAATGCCACTGATACTGTTTCAACTCTGCGTGCTTTGATGAACATCTCCGCATCTCCCGCTGTCACAGCCAAATGTGGTTGAGTATACCGAAATTCGCGAACTTAGACAGGTTTGCCTCATATGCATCAGTTCAGGACGGCCCGTGTGACCCAGATTATCTTGCACAATTACCCGCAATCCCCTGTGGCAGAGAAAGCCCGAATAGCGTTCGGGATCAAAGGGTTGGAATGGCATTCCGTTGAGATACCGCGCCTGGCCCCCAAGCCTGACCTGACCAAGCTCACGGGCGGGTATCGCCGCACGCCGGTGATGCAGATCGGGGCAGATATCTATTGCGACTCAGCGTTGATCATCGCGGAATTGGAGCGGCGCTTTCCCCAGCCGACCTTTTATCCGACGCGTGACGCAGGTTTGGCGCGCCTCTTGAGCCGGTGGACCGACGGGCAAATGTTCGACCAGGCGGTGAAAATCGTTCTGGGATCCGCCGGGGATGCATTGCCAAAGGATTTTGCGCAAGACCGTGGTCGGCTTTACCTCGGTCCGGATTGGGCGGACGGCCTCAAGGCGGCGGGTGCCGCCCTACCCCATTTGGCCGCACAAATGCGCGGGCCATTGTCGTGGATGAACGAACAACTGGGCGATGGTCGCGCTTTCCTTTTGGGTGACGCGGCGGGCGCGATTGATGCGCAGATGTACCATGTGGTGTGGTTCTTGCGCGGCCGGTGGGCACAAGGCCCGGCCTTTTTGTCTGAGTTCCCAGATCTTGAACGGTGGGAGGCCAATGTTGCCGCCATTGGCCATGGCACCGTGGCTGACATGTCGCCCCAAGACGCGATCAAAATCGCTGGCAACGCACAGATCAGCGCGCAGGAAAGCTTTGACCCCGCAGATCCACAAGGCCTTATGCCCGGCATGAAGGTGCGTGTGTCGCCGGACATTGACGGCGGGGAACAACCTGTGACGGGCACGGTTCACATCGCCTCCGCCGATCGCATATCGCTGATCCGCGAGGAGGCTGATCTGGGACAGATTTGCGTGCATTTCCCACGCATTGGATACCGGGCGGACGCGGCAGAATGAGGCGGCCCCGCTTTGCGACATCATAGCGCCGCGTCAAAGGGGCATCACGCGTTGCCCCTGACGCGTTGTCGGCCTATGTCTGGCCCGTTAACACGTGTAAATCGCGCTCAGAGCCCAAGGAAATCCCCTAGACTGACCCTTCATATTCCTCTGAATTTGCGCTTGCCCGGATGGAAAAGTGTCAAGAATACTAGACGGCAGTGTAAATTTAAGTTTACAATTATGCTGTGATTTCAGAGGATACTTGGCGACCACCAGGAAAGAATCTTATGAAAAACCGCGCCCAAGAGATTACCCCTATCCCCACTGAGTGGATCGGCCCGATCAGCATTACAGGCAATGTGATGAATGAACAGGTCTCTGTTCCGATGGCCACCTATGAGACGCCGCTTTGGCCCTCGACGGGCCGTGGCGCACGGGTCTCGCGGCAAGCGGGCGGTGTGCGCTGCACCCTTGTGGATGAGCGGATGACCAGATCGGTGGCTGTGCGCGCCAAGAACGGCGAAGAGGCGTTCCAAGCCTGGGAAAGCATCAATGCCCGCCGCGATGAGATCCAAGCGATTATCGCCACCACCAGCCGCTTCGCAAAATTGTTGGATATGAACCGCCAGATCGTCGGCAACCTGCTGTTTATCCGGTTTGAATGCGCCACGGGTGATGCCTCGGGCCACAACATGGTGACGGGTGCGGCGGATGCGCTTTTGGGCTGGATCCTGCAGGAATACCCGCATCTCGAATACGCGACGATCTCGGGCAACATGTGCACGGATAAGAAAACAAGCGCGGTCAACGGCATTCTGGGACGGGGCAAATACGTGGTCGCCGAGATGGAGATCAGCCGCGAGCTTTGCGAAAAACAGCTGCGCACAACGCCCGAAAAGATGGCGCAGCTCAACGTCGAAAAGAACCTCATCGGCGGCGTGGTCGCGGGGTCTTTGCGATCGGCCAATGCGCATTTTGCCAACATGTTGCTCGCCTTCTATCTGGCCACCGGTCAGGATGCGGCGAACATCATCGAAGGCTCGCAAGGTATTGTGCATGTCGAGGCACGCCCAGAGGGGATGTATTTTTCCTGCACCATGCCCAACCTGATCGTGGGCTCCGTGGGCAGCGGCAAAGGCAACGAGGTGGTGGAACAAAACCTTACCCGGCTTGGCTGCAAAGATGAACGCGAACCGGGCGCCAATGGGCGCCGTCTGGCGGTTCTTTGTGCCGCGACCGTGCTCTGCGGGGAAATCTCCTTGCTGGCCGCTCAAACCAACCCGGGAGAATTGATGCGCACCCATTTCAAGATGGAGCGCGGATAAGGCCCCGGCATGTCTGCCCGGGGAGAAGGAGGAACAATGACCAAAGCCGAGACCAAAGTCGGGATCGACAAAATCAGCTTCTACGTCCCTGAGCACTATGTCGCGCTCAGCGCGCTTGCCGAAGAACAAGGGATCGACCCCGACAAGTTCTCGCGCGGGATCGGGCAAAACAAGATTGCCATGTGCAGCCATGATGAGGACGTCGTGACGCTGGCCGCTGAGGCCGCTGCCAAGGTGATCGAAGGCGAAGACGTGGATGCGATCGATACGGTTCTTTTCGCAACCGAGACCGGGATCGACCAATCCAAAGCCGCCGCTGTTTATGTGCATGAACTTCTGAAACTGCCGCGCAAATGCCGCGCCGTGGAACTCAAACACGCCTGCTATTCCGGCACAGCCGCGCTGCAACTGGCGTGCGGGCATGTGACCCGCAAACCCAATCGCAAGGTTCTGGTCGTGGCCTCTGACGTGTCGCGCTACGATCTGGATACGCCGGCTGAGGCCACGCAAGGCTGCGGCGCGGTGGCGATGCTGGTCTCTGCCGATCCCAAGCTGTTGGAGATCGAACCGGCCTCGGGCTGTTACAGCGAGGACGTGATGGATTTCTGGCGGCCCAATTACCGCAAAACCCCGCTGGTCGATGGCAAGTTTTCCACAATGAAGTACCTCAGCGCCTTGTCCGGCGCGTGGGAGGATTACCGCGACAATGACGGGCGCGCGTTCAATGAATTGGCGCAGTTTTGCTATCACCTGCCTTTCACCCGCATGGGCACCAAGGCGCATCGGCAACTGGCCTCGATGAACAAGGCGCAGAACGATCCCGGCGTGACGGAACCGGGCATGATCTACAACCGCGACGTCGGCAATTGCTATGCCGCCGCGCTCTATGTCTCGCTGACATCCGCACTTGAAAACACCGATGCTGATCTCACGGGCCGCGCTGTGGGTCTGTTCAGCTATGGGTCCGGTGCGGTGGCGGAGTATTTCTCTGCCAAAGTTCTGCCCGGCTACAAAGAGCGGCTCTTCCGCGAGCATCACCAGAAACTTCTTGAGGACCGGACGGCCCTGACCTATGCGCAATATCGCGACATTTGGCACACGCCGGATCCCCAGGACGGGACCACCCACATCATGCCAAAATCCGCGCGGGGACGGTTTAGGTTGAGCCACATAGATGAGCACAAGCGCCATTACGAAGCCGCCTGACGCCGACGGGGCGCGGGCCCCGGGCAAGTTGATCCTCAGCGGCGAACATTCCGTGGTTTACGGATGCCCGGCGGTGGTTGTGGCCATCGCCCGCTATATCGATGTGTGGTTCACGCCCTTGCACAAAACCAACGGGCTTCAGACCGCGTTTGAAACGTTGGCGCCGCGCTCGTTTTATCCCTTTGACGTGCTCAAAAGCTTCAAAGACGGGCTCGACAAACGCTTTGATGAATTCATGCGTGGTGAGTTGCCGGTGCAAAAGATCCTGTCAAAACCGGACGATCTGGCGATTTACACGCTGACCTCGCTGTTGCCCAAGATCCCGGCTTTTGGGTCGCAGGATGGGATGCCATTGCCGGTGCCCGGTCAACTGACCTCACGCTCGGACATGCCTTTGGGCGCGGGGATGGGATCATCCGCGGCGGTGGTGGCAGCGACAATCGTGCTCTACGAACACCTGCTCGGCCGTCCGCAAAGCATCGAGGACCGGTTTCAGAAAGTGCGCTTTTGTGAGAGGCTTCAGCACGGTAAGGGCAGTGCAATTGATGCCTCAGCTGTGGTCTTTGGCGGCATGAACCGGGTGCAGGGCGATGACGTGCGCCAACTGGCGCTTGCGCCGGATCATTCTTTGGCCCGTGCGGATGGCTGGTACTGGGTTCTGCATGGCACGCCTCTGTCGAAAACAGGCGAATGCGTGGCCAAGGTGCGCGCGCAGCACGGGGCCAACACGGGCCTTTGGGATGAATTCACTGCGTGTACGACCGCCTTCGAACAGGTGATCGCAGAGGATGGCGATCCACGCGAGGCAATCCGCGAAAACCAGCGTCTCCTAGACTATATCGGGGTGGTGCCGGTGCCGTCGGCGCGGTTTGTCGCCGCCGTGGAAGAGACCGGCGGCGCCGCCAAGATTTCGGGCGCCGGTGCCGTTGCGGGCGAAAACGGTGGTGCGATGGTGGTGTATCAGCCCGATCCAGAGGCGATGGCGGCCCTTATGGCCAAGCATCCAGACAAGCAGTGGGACAAGTTCCACATCGCCCAAGAAGGTGCGCGCCTCACGCCAGCCCAACCAGCCATGGCCGCCGCACAGTAATGGCGCGCCCCATTCTTGTCTCGGCACCCGGGTCCACCTTGGTTACGGGCGAACACGCGGTCATCTATGGCGCACCCTCGGTCGTTGCCGCCGTCGAACAACGCGCCACGGTTTGCCTGACGCATAGGTCTGAGCCAACCGTTTCGATCTCATCTCAGATCGCGCCACCAATGTCCGCACCCTTGCAAGACCTGATGGCCGAAGGGCCCTACCGGTTTGTGATCGCCTGCGTGCTGGCCTTCCGCGAGCGCTTGAGCGGCGGGGTCAAAATCGACATTCGGTCCGAGATCAACCACACGCTCGGGCTTGGATCCTCGGCTGCGGTGACAGTGGCCACGCTTGCCGCGCTGGAGGGTAAAATCACGCAAGCGCTGCACACCAAAGCACTGAAAATTGTCCGCAATATTCAAGGCCGGGGCAGCGGCGCGGACCTCGCCGCATCTCTTTTTGGCGGCGCTTTGTCCTATCAGGTGACAGGCGACGGACCGGCCCGGATTGCCCCTTTGCCTTTGCCGCCGCAGATGTCGCTTTTCAATGTGGGCTACAAAACACCCACGCCAGAGGTGTTGGCTTTGGTCGCGGCCAAGCGCGATGCAGATCCCGATGGCGTAGATGCGATTTTCGCTCAGATGAAGGAGGTCGCAACGCAAACCATCACCTTGATCCAGGCCGGAGACTGGCCCGCAACGGGCCCGCATCTGGCGGCGTATCAAAGGCTCATGGATCGGTTGGGCGTATCTGATCGCGCTTTGGATGCGGCGGTTGCCCGCGCCGTGGCCACGCCCGGTGTGATCGGTGCCAAGATCTCGGGCTCGGGCCTTGGCGACTGCGTTTTGGCGATGGGTGCTGTGCCCGAAGGCTTCGCTGCGATCGACGCAGCCCAACAAGGTGCGGTGTTCCATGACAACGGCTGAACAGGTTTTTTCCACGCATTTGACGCGCCCGTTGGGCCAACCGACCGTGGCCGAGGCCTATGCCCCGTCAAACATTGCGCTGTCCAAATACTGGGGCAAACGGGATACGGCGCTCAATCTGCCTCTCAACTCCTCACTGTCCATATCGCTCGGTCCGTGGGGCACGCAGACCCGCATTGAGCCCTCGGAACGCGACCGCCTGACATTCAACGGCACCGACTTGCTGGCCGCAGACCCGGCCGCCGCGAAGGTCTGGCGTTTTGTGGATCTTTTTGCCGGGCCGGATCGCGCAAACCTCCATATCAGCACACAAAACTCCATCCCCACAGCGGCCGGGCTTGCGTCATCGGCCAGCGGGTTTGCCGCATTGACCCTGGCCCTCGATGGGGCGTTTCAGACGGGCCTCACGCGCGCACAGCTCAGCATGCTGGCCCGGTTCGGCAGTGGCAGCGCAACGCGGTCTTTCTGGCCTGGCTTCGTACGCTGGCAGGTGGGCCAGGCCGCGGATGGGCGAGACAGCCATGGGCACGCAGTGGACAGCCCGATGGATGATCTGCGCATCGCCATCATCGCCGTGGACACCGGCCCCAAATCACAGACCTCGCGCGATGGCATGAACCACACGGTCGCGACAAGCCCCCTGTTTGAAAGCTGGCCCGCCCAAGCCGAAGCGGATTGCGCCGCGATAGAACGGGCCGTGAAGGACGGCGCGTTTGGCACACTCGGCCCGCTGGCAGAGGCCAATGCGCTGGCCATGCATGCCACGATGATGGCCGCGCGACCCGCGCTGGTGTATCTCAAATCCGGATCATGGCAGGTGCTTGAAACGCTTTGGACCGCGCGGCAGAACGGGCTCTCTGCCTATGCGACGATGGATGCGGGCGCAAATGTAAAACTGATTTTCCGCGAAGGGACCACCCAAGACGTGCTGGATGTGTTTCCAAACGCCCAGGTGATCAACCCGTGGGACAGCAGCGGGCAGAAAGGCACAGCGACATGACGCAAGCGAGGCAACGACGCGCTTTGATCACAGGCGGCACCGGTGGTGTTGGCGCCGCCGTGGCGCAGGATTTGGCGGGCGCAGGGTTTCACGTGGTCATCACGGATATGGACGCGCAGGCCTGTGACACCTTGGCCAAGGAGATCTCACAGGCAGGCGGCAGCGCGGAAGGGGCCGCGCTCGATGTCACGGACCGGGCCGCCGTGGAGGCGCTCTTTGCCCGGCAAGATGACAAAGGCGGGATCGACACGCTGGTGACCTCAGCCGCCATCGTAAAGGCCGCCCCCATCCTCGACTTCGATCCCGAAGATTGGAACCGCATTTTGGATGTGAACCTGACGGGTACGTTCCACTGCTGTCAGGCGGCAGGGCGGCGGATGGCCGAGGCGGGCTTTGGCCGGATCATCACGATCAGCTCGGTCAACGGTCAGATCGCGAATTCCTTTCGCGGCGCGTACTCCTGTACCAAAGGCGGGGTCGACATGCTGACCCGTCTTCTGGCCGCAGAGTTGGGCGCAAAAGGCGTGACCGCCAATGCGGTGGCACCAACGCCTGTGGACACGCCGATGATCCTCAAGGTGCATGGCGCACAAGACCGCAAACGCTGGACCGATCAGATCCCGGCCGCGCGCTATGCCCAACCTCAAGAGGTCGCTGCCGCCGTGACCTTTCTGGCCTCAGAGGATGCGGCCTATATCAACGGGCATATCCTGAATATCGACGGTGGGTTCATGGCCTCAGGGATTTTGCTGGATCGGTAAAACCCGCTCGTCGCGTCCAGTGGGGCGCGTCTCGCTGGCACTGGGGCGCTCAGGCGTCGTTTTTGTGCAACGGGAGATCGGTTTCCAAGCGCACAGTGACGCGAGACGTCACGCATACTTGGGTCAGTTTTGGCCATCCTCTGGACAGGTTATGCAAGGCAGCTCTCGGCCCGAAAACATCCCCCTCGGGATCAGCCTGATCATCGCCACGGCGTTCACGATCTCCCTGCAGGATGTGGTGTTCAAGCTGTTCTCCAACTCGCTGAGCCTTTGGCAGATCTTTGCACTGCGCGGTGTCTTTGCACTGCCCGCGCTTCTGGGCCTGGGGTGGGCGCGTCGGCAATTGCGCGTGGTGGCGGCGGGCGCCTTGCAAACCTGGCCTCTGCTACGGGGGCTTTGCCTGACCACAACGTTTCTGTGCTTTTACGCCGCGATCCCGTTTTTGAGCCTCTCTACGGTGGGCGCGGCCAACTACATTGCCCCGATTTTCGTGGCCCTTCTATCCGCCTATGTGATCGGTGAGGCCGTGGGGCGGCTGGGGTGGCTTGGCGTCATCCTGGGCTTTGCAGGCGTGTTGGTGCTGTTGCGCCCGGGGACAGACGCGTTTTCTTTGTTCGCCGTGCTGCCTGTGGTGGGGGCCGCCTTTTACGCGCTTGGCCATATCATCACCCGCACGAAATGCCAGGATGTGCCCGTGGCCGCACTTGCACTATCGCTGAACGCGGTGATGGTGCTGGCTGGACTGGGGGTGAGCCTTGCATTGCTTGTGCTGCCCGTACCTGCAGAGCTGATCGCCGCCTATCCTTACATATTCGGCCAATGGTCGGCGGTCACCTTGGGGGATTGGGGTGTTTTGGCCCTGCTTGCCGCATTTTCCGTGACCATAGGCCTGATGCTGGCCGGCGCGTACAAAATCGCCCCGCCCGCCACCGTGGCCACGTTCGAATACAGCTACCTCGTGTTTGTGGCGCTTTGGGACATTTTGTTCTTCGGCCTGTCACCTACACCCCTGTCCCTTGCCGGGATGGCGATGATCGTGCTGGCCGGGCTCTTGGTGCTACGCAGCCGCGCTTAGCCGCATTTGGAATAGCCGCAACTGGTGCAAGTCATACACCCTTCAATCATCTGCAACGCGTAATCCCCGCAGGCCGGACAGGCCGCCCCCGCGCTTTGCCCCAGATTGACCACTTGGGCCTGCGGATCTTCTTTCAGCCCCATCCCCTCACCGGCGAGAAATCCGATCTGGATCATGTGCTGTTCCAACACACCGCCGATGGCCGCGATGGTTGAGGGGATGTATTTGCCGTTCATCCAGGCCCCGCCGCGCGGGTCGAACACGGCCTTGAGCTCTTCGACCACAAAGGAGACATCCCCCCCGCGCCGGAACACCGCTGAGATCATCCGGGTGAGCGCCAGCGTCCAGGCATAATGCTCCATATTCTTGGAATTGATGAACACCTCGAAGGGCCGGCGATGACCATTGAGCGTGATGTCATTGACGGTCACATAGATCGCGTGATTGCTGTCGGGCCATTTGAGTTTATAAGTCGCGCCTTCCAACTCATTGGGCCGGTCAAGCGGCTCTGACATATAAACGATCTCACCGCCCTCCGAAGGCATCCCGCCCCGGACTTGATCCGGGGCCTCCCCCGGTGCGGCGTCCGAGCTTTCGCTGACCGTCAGGACCGAGCCCGTGACATCATTGGGCCGATAGGTCGTGCAGCCCTTACAGCCCTGATCCCAGGCCTGCATGTAGACATCCTTGAAAGCCTCGAAATCGATGTCTTCCGGCACGTTGATCGTTTTGGAGATTGAGCTGTCGACCCAACGCTGCGCGGCAGCCTGCATGCGCACATGATCTTCGGGCGCCAGCGTCTGCGCGTTGACAAAATGATCGGGCAGATCCACATCGCCGAACTTTTCCCGCCACAGGGCAACGGCATAATCCACCACTTCTTCCTCGGTGCGGCTGCCATCCTTTTGCAGCACTTTGCGCGTGTAGGAATAGGCAAAGACAGGCTCAATCCCAGAGCTGACATTGCCTGCATAAAGGCTGATCGTGCCGGTGGGGGCGATTGATGTCAGCAGCGCGTTGCGGATGCCATGGGTTGCGATCTCGGCGCGCACATCCTCATCCATGCCCTCCATCGTGCCGCTGGCCAGAAAGGCCTCCGCGTCAAACAGTGGAAACGCGCCTTTCTCGGCCGCCAGACGGGTAGAGGCGAGATAGGCCGCGCGAGCAATCTGATGCAACCAGCGGTCGGTCTGGGCCGCGGCCTCCTCAGAGCCATAGCGCAGCCCCATCATCAACAGCGCATCCGCCAAACCCGTCACGCCAAGACCAATCCGGCGCTTGGCTTGGGCCTCCTGCGCCTGCGCATCCAGCGGAAAGCGCGAGGCATCGACGACATTGTCCATCATCCGCACCGCCGTGGCGACCAGATCATCGAGGTCTTCGCCGTCGATATCCGCGCCTGCCTCAAACGGATCCTGCACCAACCGCGCCAGGTTGATGGAGCCCAGAAGACACGCCCCATAAGGCGGCAAAGGCTGTTCACCGCAAGGATTTGTTGCCGCGATGGTCTCAGCATAGGCGAGGTTATTGGCGTCATTGATCCGGTCGATAAAAATCACGCCCGGTTCGGCATAATCATAGGTGGCCTGCATGATCTTGTTCCACAGATCACGCGCCTGCACGGTGTGATACACCTTGCCTTTAAACTTCAAATCCCACGGGCCATCGGCCTTCACCGCATCCATGAAATCATCCGTCACTAGAACGGACAGGTTGAACATGCGCAGACGCACTGCGTCAGATTTCGCGGTGATAAATGCCTCAATATCGGGGTGGTCACAGCGCATCGTGGCCATCATCGCACCCCGGCGGCTGCCCGCGCTCATGATCGTGCGGCACATCGCATCCCACACATCCATGAAGCTCAAAGGCCCGCTGGCATCCGCGGCCACGCCTTTGACCTCAGCGCCCTTGGGCCGGATGGTGGAGAAATCATATCCGATGCCGCCGCCCTGCTGCATGGTCAACGCGGCCTCACGCAACGCGTTGAAAATCCCGTCCATGTCATCGGGGATCGTGCCCATCACAAAACAGTTGAAGAGCGTCACGGTGCGACCCGTGCCCGCACCCGCAGTGATCCGACCGGCCGGCAGGAAACGGAAATCTTCGAGGGCCGAATAGAACTTATCTTCCCACGCGGCAGGGGCCTTTTCCACGGAAGCCAATGCGCGGGCGATGCGCCGCCAACTGTGTTCGACGGTCACATCAATGGGCGTGCCGTCCGCCTCTTTGAAGCGGTATTTCATGTCCCAAATGTTTTCAGCAATTGGCGCAGAGAAACGGCTCATGACCACGTGACCTCAGTTCATCGATGTTTCGTAAAAGTAGAACGCAGACAATAGCGTCATTGTCGGCAAAATTCCACTACTCCTTGCACTCTTTTTGCCAAGACCTACGATATATGGCGGGAACAGGGGATTCTTTTCGGTGGCACATCTCAACCTGATCAAGCTCAGCGTCGGCTCAAAATCCGTGGACAGCCTTATAGAGTGGCAGGAGACGCGGCGCGCACAAAGCGAAGATGGCTTGCCCCGCCATGTCACGCGGATGTGGCCCAAACGCGCGGAGGAAATTCTGGCGGGCGGATCGATCTATTGGGTCATTCAAGGTCAGATCCAATGCCGGCAGAAACTGCTGCGATTTGACGAAGTGATCGGGGCAGACGGCATTCGCCGCTGCGCCTTTGTGCTGGACCCGGAGCTTGTGCGCACCACCACCGCACAGAAACGCCCGTTTCAGGGCTGGCGCTATCTAAAGGCCTCTGACGCCCCGGCGGACCTGCCGAAATCACGCCACCACGAAGAGCCTCTGCCTGCGCAACTGTCGGCGGCGCTCGCTGATATTGGGGTGCTCTAGCGCGACTGAGCCTGAAAGAGTGTTGCGGAAAATTCACATCACGCGGGTATTTTTTACGCGCCGTCCAGCCGCACCTTGAGGTTGTGCCAAATTTCTTTAGACCAGTATTCAAGAGCCGCCAAATAAGGCTCCGGTGCTTTTACTCGTTCGTAAATGCCAAGTTAAAAAGTCAGGCAAATTCATACAAAGGACCTCGTCCATGAAAACCAGAATTCTCAGTTCTGTCGCAGCCATCGCCTTGACGGCGACAGCCGCTGCTGCGGGCAACTACACGCCGCCCCCGGCGGATCCGGTCATTGCTCCGATCACCCCTGTTGGCCCGGATTGGACCGGCTTCTACTTTGGTGTGCAGGGCGGCTTTATTGACGTTGACACCAACACCCCCCCGATTGGTGGCGACGGCGGCATCTTCGGTATCACGGCAGGGTACGACTATGACATCGGCCGTGCTGTTCTGGGCATCGGCTTGGACTATGACTGGACAGATATCACGCTGCTGCCGGGTGCCCCAGGTGGTGCGATTGGTGTCGCGGTTATCCCGCCGACCCCACCGCTGAAACTGGAAAGCGTATTCCGGATTAAGCTGAAAAGCGGCATCGAGTTCGGAAACGGCCTTGGATATCTAACCGGTGGGTACGCTTTGGCAGATACCAACCTTCTGGGGGAAGAAGATGGTTGGTACCTCGGCTTGGGCTACGAGCACCTTGTGGGCACCAGCTTCTCCATCGGTGGCGAAGTGCTCTATCACGAGTTCGACAATTACGCGAACACACCTGTGGATGTGGACGCGACCACATTCCAGATCCGCGGTGCCTACCGCTTCTGACCCCGGTCCAAAATTCGAAGATCGAAAGGCGCTCATGTTTGGGCGCCTTTTGTTTTGAGCGCCTTGGCGTCGCGCAAACCATTGTAAAAATAGGCTGAAATTCGCTCAAATCCGGGTAATCGGCGTTTTGAACCCGCCCGATCGGCCAGTCTTTGCCGAAGATGAAACACCGATCACGGCCAGTTTACGCGCAGTGCGCGAACGTGAGTTTAAATTTCTGTTCAGCACCCAATCTTAATCCCACACGCAGAGACGCTTGTCGCCTCAGAATGACAACACGAACAGAACACGTCCAAGAAAGGACCAGTCTCATGAAAACAGCAGTTCTTACAACCGCAGCAGCCCTTGTCGCGCTCACCACGCCTGCATTGGCGGGTAGCCCCCAACCGCCTGCGCCCGCGCCTGTCGTATCCTCGCCCGCCATTTCGCCCGCTGGTCCTGACTGGACCGGGTTTTACGGCGGTGCGCAGATCGGCTACGCGAATATCGACAGCAACGTGCCCGGCGTCGACGGGGACGGCCTGATCGGCGGTATCATCGCAGGCTATGATTACGACTTTGGCACCTTTGTTTTGGGTGGCGGTCTAGATTATGACTTTGCCGATATCACCATTGCCCCGGGCGTGAGCGTGGACAACGTATTCCGCGCGAAGGTGCGTGGCGGTGTCGAGCTGGGCAACGGCCTGCTTTATGCGACGGGCGGATATGCTCAGGCTGATGCCAGCCTGCTCGGAACCGAAGATGGGTATTTCATCGGGGCCGGGTATGATTACCTGATCACCGAACAGTTCTCGGTGGGTGGCGAAGTGCTCTACCACGAGTTTGACAATTACGGCCCGACCACGATCGACGTGGATGCGACCACGTTCCAGATCCGCGGTGCATTCCGCTTCTAAATCAGATTGGGCGCCTTCGGGCGCCCAATTTATTACGACTTGCGAAAGTGCCCGCCATACCCCCCTCCAAGCGGTCCTGCTGGGAACGGCCCGTCGGTCACGTAGCGGGTGTGGCATCTGTCCAAGGCCTTGGGATCAAGAACAACGCCCAAACCCGGCCCATCCGGCAAAGACAGTTTTCCGTTCTTTGGACGAAGTGGCCCGCCTTCGATCACGTCATCGGCATACCATCGCAACAGCGTCTGGCTCGCCCCCCGCACATGTTCTAACGCCGCCGACAGGTGAAGATAGGCCGCACTTGCCACGCCTGTCTCGCCTGAGTGGAAGCGAAAGCCAACGTCAAAGGCCGCGCAACTGCCGATGAAATCCACCGCGCCCGCGATGCCGCCCAATTCATTGATGTTGGTGACTATGGCGTCAGGTGCGCCAAGACGCACCGCTTTGGACAGATCAATCTGATGCGACGATAAACTGGCCTGCGTGACACCTCGCAACGCGGCCATTTCCTCATAGCTTTCAACCGGCTCTTCGTACCAGGCCACGCTGTAAGGCTCCAAACTCTGGATTGCCTCTTTGGCCGCGGGCACCGTCCATGCGCCATTGGCGTCCAGCCGCAGCTCTCGCTCCTCGATGGCGGCGCGCACTTCGCGCACCATGTCACGCTCAGTAGCCAAATCGTGGGTGGCCAGCTTCCCTTCGAAAATGGTCGCACCGTGCTCTTCGATCATTTTGGCGCAGTATTTGGCGACCTGCACTGGCGTTTGCTCACCCGGATGATCCGGCCCCGGATCGCGGAAGGCGAAATACTCTGTAAGCTCAATCTCATCACGAAGTTTGCCGCCCAGCAAATGCCAAAGGGGCAGCCCTTCGGTTTTGCCCCGCGCATCCCACATCGCCATTTCGATCCCCGCAAAGGCGCGCCGTTTGGCCACGATATTGTCCCACGGGGAATAGGCCATGCCCGGCACGCAAGCCACACGCGCCTCCGTCACCAACCGAATATCAATTCCGATCAATCGCTCGCCCATCGCCTCGATGTCTGCGGCGCGATCCCCGTCGGCGCATTCGCCCAGGCCCACAACACCGTCCTGTGTTCTGAGTTCGATGACGGTCTTGGTCAAAGCAGCAATAGCACCGTAGCTAAATCGATAGGGTGCCACAAAGGGGATGTTGACCGGCGTTGCCTTAATGGACTGAATTTTCATGAAGGTGAGCCTAATTGCGTCTTTTCAGAACGCAAAGCTCTGATATCGCTGTGGCGAGACCCGCAAAGGCACCTCGTGACATTGGGCGGAGATCGCTTAATCGAGGTTCAGCATTTCCAAAAGCCCGCGGCGCGTCAGCCGATCTTCGTCGGAAAGCGGCACGTCACGTGCGCGGAAAAGCGTGGCCTGAGACCTAAGAACCAATCCATCCTCCAATGTTTTGAGGTGATTGGCGCGCAGGGTGTCACCGGTGGACGTGATATCGGCAATCGCCTCGGCTGTTTCGTTTTTCACCGTGCCTTCCGTCGCACCTTGGCTGTCGACCAGTTGATAATCCGCCACGCCGTGTTCGCGCAAAAACTCACGGACGATGCGGTGATACTTGGTGGCGATCCTGAGCCGAAAGCCATGCTTGGCCCGGAATGCAGCGGACACGGCATCAAGATCATCAAGCGTGTTCACGTCCACCCAGAGACTTGGCACCGCGAGCACCAGATCCGCCTGACCAAACCCAAGCTCGGTCAGCGGCTCAACCCGCTGTTCCCATTGGGCCAATTTTTCGCGGATCAGGTCGGTGCCCGTGACCCCCAAATGAATGTGCCCCGCGGCCAGTTCGCGCGGGATTTCCCCCGCCGACAGCAAGACCAGCTCAATGCCGTCCATACCGTCAACCAGCCCGGCATATTCACGGTCTGAGCCCGCCCGCCCAAGGGTCAGCCCCCGTGCGCCAAACCAGTCAAAGGTCTTTTCCATCAACCGTCCCTTGGAGGGCACGCCCAGTTTGATCGTCATGCCGCCGCTCCGATCTTGAGCGCCAGCTCAGGCCGGATAACACCACCCACCGCCGGGATCTCCGCCCCGCCGCCCAGATGCCGGGTCAGCGCATCATAGCGCCCGCCCGAGGCCACCGGCGGCAGATCCGCACGACCGTCGACGTAAAAGCCAAAGACGAACCCGTCGTAATACTCCATCTGCGTGCGGCCATAGCTGGTTTCAAAATCCAGCGTGGTGATATCGATACCTTGCGACATAAACGCATCGAGCCGTTTGGACAGGCGCGACACGGCAGGCACCAAGGCGGGCATGTCGACTGAGATATCCCGCAGCCGTTCGAGCGCATTGTCAGAGGTTTCACACACCGCGAGCAGCGCATCGATCAGGGTCACTTCCTCTTGCGCAATGGGCGGGGTCGCCGCGTCTTCAAGCAACACATCAATCCGGGCGCGCACATCAGACGCACTGCGCAAGCCGATCGCAGGTCCGGCCTCCGCCATCGGATCTTGCGCCGCGAGCAAGGCCTCACGAGCTTTCGGAACAGGACTGCGCCCCGAAAACCGATCCAGCAGCGCGCGAAACCGGCGCGGGCGCCAGATATGCCGCCGGAGCGCGGATTTGCGTCGATCCGTGGTTTGCAGCCCGTCCACGGCAGCCATCAGAATGCCGATATCACCCGTGGCCGCGCGCAGTTTGAGCGGGGCGAGCACCTCATGGAAAAGCGCGAAAACGCGGGCATCCGCAGCCGCCGGGTTGGTGCGGTCAAACACCTCAAAGCCTACTTGGGTGTATTCACTGGCCCGCGCGGCATCCTCCTCCTGCCGACGAAAGACCGGTCCGGCATAGGTGTAGCAGGCAGGCTCCGCCCCGTGGGCCATGTGCATCTGCACAACGGGCACCGTGAAATCAGGCCGCAGCATCTGTTCCCCGCGCAGCGCATCCGAGGTCACATAGGCCCGCGCGCGGATATCTTCGCCGTAAAGGTCCAAAAGCACCTCAGCCGGTTGCAGGATCGCCGCCTCCACCGGAGCAGCGCCTGCCGCCTCGAAACGCTGCAATAGCCGTGCCGCCTCCGCCTGGATCGCGGTTTGCTCTGACGGGGTCATTCGCCCTGACCGTCGAGGATTTCACGGACTTTCGCCACAAGATCGGCACGCGGCACTTCGAACTGGCTGGGGCGGGATTTCCATTCCTCCAACGTGGCGTTCTCAGCGATTTTGGCCCCGAGGATCAGGTCCTTGATCTGCACGATGCCGCGCTCCTTTTCGTCGCCGCCTTCGATGATGGCGACAGGAGAGGCGCGCCGATCTGCGTATTTCAGCTGATTGCC
Organism: Pseudomonadota bacterium; assembly: GCA_039030635.1. Lineage (GTDB taxonomy): Bacteria > Pseudomonadota > Alphaproteobacteria > Rhodobacterales > Rhodobacteraceae > Roseovarius. The sequence goes on along the minus strand of JBCCDT010000010.1, from coordinate 23,777 downwards.
GAAGTTCTTGGGATTGCCCAGATAGACCTCTGCCCGGATGCCCGCCTGACGCAGCTCCCCCACCATGGCCTGGTAATCCGCCATACGGTCGCGATCCATCACGGTGACCACAACAGGGCCTTCCGCTTTGGACGTGATCCGCCCCTTTTCACGCAGAGCCGCCAGCAAGCGATCCACACCGATGGAGACACCCGTGGCGGGGACGGCCTGCCCGGTGAAGCGCTTGACCAGATCGTCATAGCGCCCGCCGCCCGCGACCGAGCCAAACTGCCGCTTGCGACCTTTCTCATCGAGAATGTCAAAGGTGAGTTCTGCCTCGAACACAGGCCCGGTGTAGTAGCCCAGGCCCCGCACGACCGAGGGGTCGATCTCAACGCGATCCGGCCCATACCCTTGTGCGCCCAAAAGCTCAGCGATTTGTTCAAGCTCTGCCACACCGTCGAGACCGGATTGCGACGCACCCACGGCTGCGCGCAGATTGTTCAGCGTCGTTGCCGCGTCATCGGCCTTCGAGGTGAGAAATGCGAGCACCGGGGCCGCTTGGTCTTCGCTGAGGCCGACACCATCGATATACGCACCAGAGGCATCGAGCCGCCCTTTGGTCAGCAACTCCTGTACGCCGGCCTCACCCACCTTGTCGAATTTATCAACCGTGCGCAGCACCGCATCACGGCGGGCGATATCCTCCAGCAATCCCATGCTTTCCAACACACCATTGAGCACCTTACGGTTGTTCACGCGTACGAGGTAGTCCCCGCGCGGGATTCCCACCTGTTCCAGCGTGTCCGACAGCATCGCACAGATCTCGGCATCGGCGGCCATGCTGGCTGTGCCGACCGTATCCGCATCGCACTGATAAAACTGGCGATATCGCCCCGGCCCAGGTTTTTCGTTGCGCCAAACCGGGCCCATCGCGTAGCGGCGATAGGGCGTCGGCAGATCATTGCGATGCTGGGCATATACCCGGGCGAGCGGCGCAGTCAGATCATAGCGCAGCGCCAGCCAATCGCCTTGGCCCTCTTCATCCGCCTCTTGCCAGGCAAAAACGCCTTCATTGGGGCGGTCGACATCCGGCAGAAACTTCCCCAGCGCCTCGACGGTCTCCACAGCGCTCGTGTCCAGCGCATCAAACCCGTAGCGATGATAGACACCCGCGATCGTGGCAAGCATCTCGGAGCGCTCAGACACGTCGGATCCGAAATAATCACGGAAGCCCTTGGGCGTCTCCGCCTTGGGGCGGGGCTGTTTTTTGATCTTGGCCATGGTGCCGGGTCCTTTGGGTTGCGAGCGCGGTCTAGCGGATGGGCAAGCATGGGGCAAGGTTGCTTCCTGTGCGCCCCACAGCCTAGACTGCGCCCATGAGCCAAATTGAAGAGACCATCGCCCATCTGACCCGAACGGTTGAGGAGCTTTCCGACATCATTGCCCGTCAGCAAAGCGAGATCGACACGCTGACGCGCCGGGTGCAAATGCTTCTGGAGCGCGAGGCAGAGCGCCAGTCAGAAGGCGGTGGCGGCATAGTCATGGGCGATGAGCGCCCGCCCCATTGGTGATGGGCGAGCCGTTTGAAACCATGCTAACCGGCGGCCACCCGAACTCGCTCGGCCGTACGATTGAAGTGGTGGATAGCGTCCTAGCCGATCCGGACAGATTTGAAGAACTTTTTGCCTGCTATGGCAGCGCCGATGAGGTGGTGCGGCTGCGCGTGTCCAATGCCATGAAACGGGTGCAGAAAACGCGTCATGATCTTCTGGTGCCGTATATCGACCGGTTTCTGACGGAGATCGGTGCGCTTGATCAAGCCTCGGCGCAGTGGACCCTGACCGATCTATTTCGGGTGCTTGCGCCAGACATGACGGGAGACCAGATGGCACAGGCTGAGGCGATCCTGAAACACAATCTGGCAGGCCATGACGATTGGATCGTGCTGAACCGGACCATGGACACGTTGACCCTTTGGGCCGCCACTGACGCGGATTTGGCCCGATGGCTTGATCCGCATTTGGCGCGGTTGGAAAAAGACAAACGAAAATCGGTGTCAAAACGGGCCAATAAAGCGCGCATAAACTTGGGCCTCGCCTGAGATTTGATGCCTCCGGCGGGGATATTTTCAGCCAGAAGAAACATGCAAACTGTGCGTCTTCTGGCCAGAAATATCCCGGGGGAGGCGGTGAGGCCTAAGGTTTCGACGTTGGGGGCAGCGCCCCTAAAAGGGGTTACACCTCTTCGACCGTGACCACGCCACCCAAGGAGCGCAGAGCGCCTCGGATTTGGGGTGAGACAGGAAACTGGCCTGGGACCGTCATCTCCACCTCACCCGGCAAGTCGGGATCCATCAGGCAGAAACTGATCGGCCCGCGCCCGCCTTTGGCATTGGCGGCATCCTCCAGCACGCGGGCCACGGAAGCGAGCACAGCTTCGCTTTCGATAAAGATCTTCAGCCCCGATTGACCGGCATCCGCGACCACCGTGTCGATGGGGGAGACCGACCGGCCCAGAAGTTTGAGTTGATCTTCCTCCATGGTCGCTTCAACGCCCACCACGACCATGGAGCCCGGCTCCAGATGTTCGCGGGCGGCCTCCAACGTGTCGGAGAACATGGTGACCTCATAGCTGCCCGTGGTGTCCGACAACTGGACGAATGCAAAGCGATTGCCACGGGCGGAGCGTCGCTCTTGCCGGCCGGCGACCACGCCCGCGATCTTGACCACGGAGGCTGTGCGACGGGCCTGCGCTTCGACTTGGTGGAGGGTTTTGACGTCCTTGCGTTTGAGCGCACCTTCGTAGTCATCCAGCGGGTGCCCGGAAAAATAAAAGCCTACAGCGAGGAATTCTTCACGCAGACGCTCTGCTGGCAGCCAATCTTCCACTGGGCTGAGGCGCGGCTCGGGCAGGTCTTCACCCGCCTCACCGAACAAAGACACCTGCGCCGAACTTTTCTGTTCATGGATGGCCGCGGAATACGCTGTGAGTTTGTCCACATTGTCAAAGACGCGCCGGCGATTGCGATCCAATTCGTCAAAGGCCCCGGCACGGGCGAGCATTTCCAACGGGCGCTTGCCGATGCGTTTGAGATCGACCCGGCGGGCGAAATCAAAGAGCGTGGCAAAGGGTTTGTCGCCGCGCCCGGCAGTGATCAGGCGCATCGCCTCAACGCCCACGTTTTTCAGCGCCCCCAGCGCGTAATGCAGCGCGCCGTCGCGCACCATGAACACCGCGTCAGATCGGTTCACGCATGGCGCCACATAAGGCAGGCTCAACTGGTGCTTCACCTCTTCGAAATAGGTGGCGAGCTTATCGGTGAGGTGAATATCGCAATTCATCACCCCGGCCATGAACTCCACCGGGTGATTGGCCTTGAGCCATGCAGTTTGATAGCTGACGACCGCATAGGCCGCCGCGTGGGATTTGTTGAAGCCGTAATTGGCAAACTTATCGAGAAGGTTCCAAACCTCAACCGCCTTCGCCTCATCCACGCCATTGGCCTTGGACCCTTCGATGAATTTGGGCTTTTCGGCGTCCATGGCGGCTTGGATTTTCTTGCCCATAGCGCGGCGCAAGAGATCCGCCCCACCCAGCGAGTAACCCGCCATGACCTGGGCAATCTCCATCACCTGTTCCTGGTAGACGATGATGCCTTGGGTTTCATCCAGCAGGTGATCGATCAAAGGGTGGATCGGCTCCCGCTCTGACAGCCCATTCTTCACCTCGCAATATTTCGGGATGTTCTCCATGGGCCCCGGCCGGTAGAGCGCGACCAAAGCGACGATGTCCTCAATCGTCGTGGGCTTCATGCGCTTGAGGGCATCCATCATCCCTGAGCTTTCCACCTGGAACACCGCCACCGTTTTGGCCGAGGCATAAAGCGCGTAGGTTTTTTCGTCATCAAGTGGGATTTGCCCGATGTCGTTTTCCGTGCCCTCGGACGGCTCATAGATTTGCGTACCATCCGCCGCGATGTGCAGATCGCGACCCGAGGCGTGGATCTGTTCCATCGCGTTCTGGATCACAGTGAGCGTTTTCAGGCCCAGAAAGTCGAACTTCACCAGACCGGCCTGTTCCACCCATTTCATGTTGAACTGGGTCGCGGGCATATCCGAGCGCGGATCCTGATAGACCGGCACCAGCTCATCGAGCGCGCGGTCCCCGATCACCACCCCCGCGGCGTGTGTTGAGGCGTTGCGCAAAAGCCCTTCGACCTGCATCCCGTATTTGAGCAAGCGGTCCACGACCTCTTCGTTGCGCGCCTCTTCGCGAAGGCGATCCTCTTGCGCCAGAGCCTGTTCGATAGAGACGGGTTTGACACCTTCGACAGGGATCATCTTGGACAGGCGATCCACCTGCCCATAAGGCATCTGCAACACCCGCCCGATATCGCGCACAGCAGCCTTGGACAGCAACGCGCCGAAGGTGATGATCTGCCCCACCCGGTCGCGGCCATATTTTTCCTGCACGTATTGGATCACCTCTTCCCGGCGATCCATGCAGAAGTCGATGTCGAAATCGGGCATGCTGACACGTTCGGGGTTCAAGAACCGCTCAAAGAGAAGCGAATAGCGCAATGGGTCCAGATCGGTGATCGTGAGCGCATAAGCCACGAGGCTACCGGCGCCCGACCCTCGGCCTGGCCCCACCGGGATGCCCTTGTCCTTGGCCCATTTGATGAAATCCGCAACAATCAGGAAATAGCCGGGAAACCCCATGCCTTCGATGATGCCCAGCTCAAACTCCAGGCGTTTTTCATACTCTTCCACAGAGGCCGCATGCGGGATCACAGAAAGGCGCTCTTTCAACCCTTCCTTGGATTGGCGGCGCAACTCCTCCACCTCATCCTCGGCAAAACGAGGCAGGATGGGATCACGCGTATAGGCGGCAAAGGCGCAGCGCTGCGCGATCTCAACGGTGTTCTCAATCGCCTCCGGCAGATCGGCAAACAGCGTGGCCATCTCTTGCGGGCTTTTGAAGTAATGCTGCGACGTCAGGCGGCGGCGCGGCTGGCTTTGGTCGACATAAGCACCCTCGGCCACGCAAAGCATGGCATCATGCGCCTCATACATCTTTTGATCTGGGAAATAGGCATCATTGGTGGCCACCAACGGAACATCCATGGCATAGGCCATTTCCACAAATCCACGCTCTGTTGCGCGCTCAGACTCCGGCAGACCGTTCTCGCCTGGATGGCGCTGCAATTCCACATAAAGCCTGTCACCAAACGCCTTGTGGAACTGCTGCATCAATGCCTCAGCAGCAGGCCGCTGCCCAGCTTGCAAGAGCCGCCCCACGGGGCCATCCGCCCCCCCCGTCAAGCACAGGACAGACGCAGCATAGGTCGCCAGCTCATCCAAGGTCACATGGGGCAGCTGCCCATCCCCGCGCAAATAAAGACAGGAATTGAGCTTCATGAGGTTTTCATACCCCGCCTCATTTTGCGCAAGCAAAACCACGGGGGCGGGCGGGCGCGCTTTCTCGCCCGGAGCGGGTGTGAGATAGGCCAGATCCACCTGACATCCCATGATCGGCTGCACCCCCGCTCCTTTCGCGGCCACGGCAAACTCGAGCGCGGAGAACATGTTGTTGGTGTCCGTGACGGCCACGGCGGGCATCCCGGCCTTGGCACAAAGGCTGGGCAGCTTTTTGAGCCGCATCGCCCCTTCCAAAAGGGAATATTCCGTGTGGACGCGAAGATGGATGAATCGGGATGTGGTGCTCATGAGGCAAGTCTAGTGCACGCCCGGCAGCGGCGGAACACCTGAACCGCGAATTCGGGTGCTGAATTTCGATGCAGTCGGCGCTGTCATGCCAACGAGGTCACGACATTCGAACGCTGCCCTGTTCCCCTCGTCCACCCCTTGGGATAATCACATCTCGTCAGGGATGGGGGACATGACTGAAACGCTGCTTTCGATAAATGGGCTGACCAAGGCTTATCCCGGTGTCGTCGCCAATGAGGATGTGTCTTTTGACATCCGACGCGGTGAGGTCCACGCGCTGTTAGGCGAAAACGGCGCGGGCAAGTCGACACTTGTGAAAATGATCTATGGGCTGGTGCGACCTGATGCCGGTGCGATGTGGTTGAACGGATCCGCCTTTGCCCCACCAGAACCGCGCGCGGCACGGGCGGCGGGTGTGGCCATGGTGTTTCAGCATTTCTCATTGTTCGAGGCCCTGACCGTGGCTGAAAACATTGCGCTCGGCATGGAAAAGCCGCCCAAGATGCGCACCTTGGCCGCGCAAATCCGCGAGGTCTCTGAAGGGTATGGTCTGCCGCTTTCGCCGGATCGACAGATCGGGGATCTCTCAGCTGGGGAACGGCAACGCGTTGAGATCATTCGGTGCTTGCTGCAGGACCCCAAGCTTTTGATCATGGATGAACCCACATCCGTATTGACCCCGCAAGAGGTGGAGGTGCTCTTTGCCACCTTGCGCAAACTCAGCGCGAATGGCGTGGCAATCCTCTATATTTCCCACAAGCTCGAAGAGATCCGGCAGCTCTGCGACACGGCCACCATCTTGCGACAAGGGCGCAAAGTGGCGACCTGCATCCCGCGCGATGTGTCGGCCAGAGACATGGCGGAAATGATGGTGGGCTCCAGTTTCAACACCGCCAATCGCGCCCCACGCACCGTGGGTGAACCAGCGCTGATGGTCAGCAACCTGTCCTTGCCCGCGCCATCGCAATTCGGCACGGCGCTGAAGGGTTTGGATTTCATTTTGCACGAAGGTGAGGTGCTGGGCATTGGAGGCGTGGCCGGCAACGGGCAAGATGAGTTGCTGTCGGCGCTGTCCGGGGAGGCGCGGACACCGGCGGGGTCGGTGTTGCTAAAGCAGCGCGATATTTCGGGCTTGGGCCCCAACGCCCGGCGCGGATTGGGCCTTCTCAGCGCTCCGGAAGAGCGGTTGGGTCACGCCGCCGCTCCAAACATGACACTGATTGAGAACGCGGTCCTGACAGGTGCGGATCGACAAGGGTTACTCTCAGTGGGTTTTTTGAATTGGACCGCTGCGCGCAACTTTGCCAGTGACGTGATCTTGCGCTTTGACGTGCGCACGCCGGGGCCCAATGTGGCGGCCCGGTCTCTCTCTGGGGGCAATCTGCAGAAATTCGTGATCGGGCGCGAGATGTCGCAAAAACCTGATGTCCTGGTGGTGAACCAACCCACCTGGGGGGTGGATGCCGCCGCCGCCGCGTCGATCCGGCAGGCGATCCTTGACCTTGCCGGAGGCGGTGCTGCGGTGCTGTGCATTTCACAGGACCTCGATGAGCTTATGGAGATCTCCGACCGGTTTGGCGCGCTAAACGAAGGGCGGCTGTCGCCCATTCGCCTTACCTCAGAACTCAGTGTGGACGAGATCGGCCTGATGATGGGCGGCGCGCATGACATGGAGGTCGCGCATGGCTGAACATCTGCGCAGATTTCATGCCTCCGGCGGGGATATTTTTGGCCAGAAGAAACACCAGACTGCCGGCTTCTTCTGGCCAGAATTATCCCGGGGGTCTGGGGGCAGCGCCCCCATAGCACAGGCGCGCGGGCGATGCTGAGCCTTGAAAAACGCGCGCAGCCGTCGCGGGCTTGGACGGCGCTGTCGCCTCTGTTGGCGGTTGTATTGACCATGGTTGCAGGCGGCGGGCTGTTTGCGCTTTTGGGCGAAAACCCGGTGGCGGCCATCCGCACGATTTTTTGGGATCCGCTGTTCGGGGAGTTTGCGTTTTACTATCGCCCGCAGCTTTTGATCAAAGCGGGGCCGCTGATCCTGATTGCGATCGGGTTGGCCATTGGATTTCGCGCAGGGATTTGGAATATCGGCGCTGAAGGACAATACATCATCGGCGCGCTGACCGGCGCAGGTGTAGGATTGGCGTTCTTCCCTATGGAAAGTCCGTTGATTTTCCCGCTGATGGTGCTGGCGGGCGCGGCCGGCGGATGGGCCTGGGCGATGATCCCGGCGGTGCTGAAGGTGCGGTTTGGCACCAATGAGATCTTGGTGTCTTTGATGCTGGTCTATGTGGCCGAACAGGTGCTGGCCAAAATGGCGCTTGGTCTTTTGCGCAATCCCGAAGGCTCCGGCTTTCCGGGCTCTCGGAACTTGCAGCAATACCCGTCCGCCCATAACGCAGAGATCATTACGGGCACCGGCATGCATTGGGGTGTTGCCGCGGGCTTTGTGGCTGTGATCCTGGCCTATGTGCTGATGTCGCGCCACGTTCTGGGCTATCACATCCGCCTGACGGGTGAGGCCCCGCGCGCCGCGCGTTTTGCAGGCGTGAACCCGGCGCGCATCGTGCTGATTTGCCTTGGTGTCTCGGGCGCGCTCGCGGGGCTTGCGGGGATGTTTGAGGTGTCCGGACCCTCTGGCCAGGTGAGCATTGATTTCAATGTGGGATATGGCTTCACCGCGATCATCGTGGCCTTCCTCGGGCGGCTCCACCCGGTGGGTATCTTGGCAGCCGGGCTCTTGATGGCGCTCACGTATATCGGGGGCGAGATTGCGCAGCTCAACCTCAGCCTGCCTGCCGCCGCGATCCAGATGTTTCAGGGGATGCTTTTGTTTTTCCTGCTGGCGGTGGATCTGTTTAGCAACTACCGAGTGCGCGTTAAACGTGCGGAGGTGGCGTGATGGACCTCTCTTCTATCAACCCTGCGCTATTGCTCGCCTCGCTTCTGGTCGCCTCGACACCTATCCTTCTGGCCGCTTTGGGGGAGTTGGTGGTGGAGCGCGCAGGCGTGCTGAACCTCGGCGTTGAGGGGATGATGATCACCGGGGCGATCTGCGGGTTTATGATTGCGGTGAAGACAGACAATCCGGCCTTTGGATTTCTAGCGGCCACATTCGGGGGCGCGGCGCTGTCGCTTCTGTTCGCAGCGCTCACGCAACTGGCCTTGGCCAATCAGGTGGCCAGCGGGCTGGCACTCACGCTGTTTGGCTTGGGGCTGTCGTCGCTCATGGGGCAAGGCTATGTGGGGATCAAACCGCCGCCCACGCCGAAGCTTGATCTTGGCCCCTTAAGCGATCTGCCTTTCATCGGGCGCGTGCTCTTTTCCCATGATCTGGTGGTCTATATCGGCCTCGCGCTCGTGCTTGCGATCTGGGCCGCGTTAAAATTCACCCGCGCTGGCCTCATCCTGCGCGCGGTGGGTGAAAACCATGATGCGGCCCATGCGCTTGGCTACAAGGTGGTTCGCGTGCGCATTCTGGCGATCATGTTCGGGGGGGCCTGCGCGGGCCTTGGTGGGGCCTATATCAGCCTTGTGCGCGTGCCGCAGTGGACCGATGGGATGACCGCGGGCACCGGCTGGATTGCCCTCGCCCTCGTTGTTTTTGCAAGCTGGAAAGCAGGCCGTGTGCTGCTCGGTGCCTGGTTATTTGGCGGTGTCACGGTTTTGCAGCTCAACCTACAGGCCGCAGGCGTTGCCATTCCGGTCGAATACCTCAATATGTCGCCCTATCTGATCACCATTCTGGTGCTGGTCATCATGTCTGCTGACCGCACCCGCGCGCCCGCCTCACTGGGCCGTATATTCCACGCCTCGGACTGAGGCCTACCAACTGGGGAGTTGCCAATGAAAAACCTCAAGACCCTGATGACCGCCGCAGCCATTGCGCTCGGCCTGGCCGCCAACTGCGCGGCCGCGGACACGACCAAAGTGGGCTTTATCTATGTGGGCCCGATCGGTGACGGCGGCTGGACCTATGAGCATGACAAAGGCCGGTTGGCGATCGAAGAGCATTTCGGCGACGCGGTCGAAACCGTTTACCAAGAAAGCGTGGCCGAAGGCGCCGATGCGGAGCGTGCGATCACGCAGATGGCGCTACAAGGGGCGGACCTGATCTTCACCACGTCCTTTGGGTATATGGATCCGACGATCAACGTCGCGGCCAAATTCCCGGATGTGAAGTTCGAGCACGCCACCGGCTACAAATCTGCTGAGAACGTGTCCAACTATTCCGCACGGTTCTATGAAGGCCGCGCCGTCCAAGGCCACATTGCGGGCAAGATGACCGAGAGCAATATCATCGGCTACATCGCCTCCTACCCCATTCCCGAGGTGATCCGAGGCATCAACTCCGCCTATCTGCACGCCAAGGCCGTGAACCCGGATGTCGAATTCCGCATCATCTGGGTCTACACGTGGTTTGATCCGCAGAAAGAGGCGGATGCCGCAAATGCGCTGATCGAACAAGGCGCGGATGTGGTGTTGCAGCACACGGACTCCACCGCCCCGCAGGCCGCGGCTCAGGCAGCAGGCGACGTGATGACCTTTGGTCAGGCCTCTGACATGGCCGAATACGGGCCGTTCCCGCGCGTCAGCTCGATCATCGACAACTGGGCGCCCTATTACATCGCGCGCACGCAGGCCGTGATTGATGGCACCTGGGAGACAGTTCAGACTTGGGATGGCATCGACACCGGCATGGTGGAAATCGGTGAGATCACCGATGCCGTGCCAGCGGATGTGAAGGCCGAGGCGCTCGCCATGGTTGAGGCTATGCGCACGGGCGAATATCACCCCTTCACCGGGCCAATCAACAAACAGGATGGATCTGTTTGGCTGACTGAGGGTGACGTGGCCGATGATGGCACGCTTTTGGGCATGGATTTCTATGTCGAAGGTCTGACGGGCGAGATCCCGAACTGATCAGGACCACAGGCCTATCCCGCGCGTCCAGGCCGACGCGCGGGGTATCCTTGCCAAAGCGGAGACCGGCCTATGGACCGTGACGCGTTTGTGGCAGAGGTCGACGCGCGGTTGCGGGCCTCAGCCCCCAATGTGGATTGGGGCAGCATACTGAACCTGGGACATCGCCACCGTCTTCTGGACAAGAATGTGCCAGAGCGGTTTCCCACCGACAAACTGCCGCAATGGTTGAAGGACGCGCTGTCGGATGGGCATCCCATGGGTGCGGGCCACGTTACGGCGGATGACATCCTGTGCCCTGCCCACACGGACAGCTTGCGCCCGCCGCGTTCGGCCACCGGGCCTTTGGTCGAAAGCTTCGACGAGGTCACGCTGACCGCAGACCCAATCCGCGCGATCCGGGCAGACAACGTATCCTACCTGTTGCTCGGCCTGCGCGGCATTTTCTGGAATGAGACTGGCGTTCTCGAAGATATCTCGAAATCCGGCGAGGCATGGCTCACCCGGTACATGACGCCAGACAAGGCGCGCCATCTGCCCGGGGTCAGCCTATGTACACCCATGAAAGGGTCCAACAACTTTGTGCATTGGTTGTTTGATTTTCTGCCACGGCTCTTGCACCTGATGGAAAGCGGTGTCGACCTCGCCACGTTTGACCATTTTGTGTTTTTCTCAGCAAAGGGAGGTATCCACGCGGAAACCTTTGATCTTTTGGGCATCCCCGAGACCAAGATTCACAGCCTTCAACACCACGGGTCCTTGGTGCAGATGGACCACATGACCCATGTCACACATCCACGGTCGCTGACATTTTGTGCCCCCAAGAACTACGCGTTGGTGAAATCACTGTTCAGCAGCGGGGAGTCCGCAAAGCGCCCGCACCGGCGGCTTTTGATCAGTCGCGCTCAGACTGAAAGGCGTCGCGTGCTGAACGAAGACGCTTTCGCCGCACGGCTTGCGCCTTTCGGGTTTGAACGCGTCGTGGCCGAAACGCTGAGCTTGAAAGAACAGGTGGCGCTTTTTTCCCAGGCCAGCCACATCATTGCCCCCCATGGTGCAGGTTTGGCCAACATCGCCTTCGCGCCGCCCGTTACCAAGGTGCTGGAATTCTACAGTGCCTTTATCACCCGCGGCTTTTGGACCATGGCCAACCAATTGGGGCATGACTACCACGCCTTTGCCTGCCATGGGGCGGACCGCACCTATATGACACTAGACAAGATCGAAGCCCTCGGCGGCATGTGGGCGCGCAATCACCATGACATTCACGTCCCGCTGGACGATATGATGCGCTTTGTAGAGGCCGAATTTTTGACCCGCTGATCCCGGCGAAGTCCCTTGGAAAACACCGCCCGGGCGACTAAGCCTAGCGCGATGACCCACAAAGACCCCTGTGATCTGGACCGCGATGCCTTTGTCGCCAAGATCGACCACATCTTGCGCGAAACGGCCCCGGAGTTCGACTGGGTGCAGGCCAAGTCCTTGGGCCGCCGGTCGGGCCATGTGCCCAACCCCGATCCGTGGAGCGGGCCCGCGGGCATGTTCCCGTCCTGGCTGACGGATCGGTTACAGGGCGTTCCCGCGCCCGATATGTCTGAGCCCATCGCGTTGCAAGAACTGCTGCCTGGCCACGACGCCCGTATCGCGCCACCCATTGCGCAACAAACCCAAGGCCACCTGATCGATGGCTTTTCCCATAAAACCATTTCAGTGGGGCCGGTCTGTGTCTTGCACGGAGGCCCAACCACGCATTTCTTTGAAGAACATCAAAGCCTGCATTGGACGGAAAGCGGCCTTATCCCAAACCTGACACCGGCCCATAGCGTGTTTGTCCACCGCTATCTCAAGGACCACGAACCTAAGCACCTGCCCGGCAAGAGCCTCTTGGCGGTGACGCCCGCATCCGGGATTTTCGTGCATTGGATGCTCGACACGCTGCCACAAATTCTACAATTGATCGACAGCGGTGAGGATCTTGGCCAATTCGATCATTTCGTTTTCACCGAAGCGACAAAACGCACGCATCGCCAGACACTGGACGCTTTGGGCATTGCCCCGCAGCGGGTTCATTCCTGCAAGATCGACGGCAAATTGCTGAAGACGGATGCCTTCAGCTACTTGACCATGCCGCGCCATCTCACGGCGACGCATCCGCGCAACTACGATCTGTTGCGGGATTTTTTCGGGGCGCGCCCTGCCAAGCGCCCGACACGGCGGCTCTATCTGAGCCGCGCCAATGCCAACCGGCGCAAGATCCTCAATGAGGCGGAGTTGGTGGACCGGTTGCGCCCATTGGGGTTTGAGGCCGTCTGCCCGGAGGAGTACACCCTTCGCGAACAGGCCGCGATGATGGCAGAGGCAAGCCATGTCATCTCACCGCACGGGGCGGGCATGTGCAACCTCGTCTTCGCACCTCCGGGGTGTCAGGTGCTGGAGCTGTTTGGTGCCTATATCACGCCGGGATACTGGGTGATCTGCAACCAGATGGGGCATCGGTATCACGCATTGGAATGCATGGGCGGAAAAGGTCGATACCTGAGCGCGTCAGACATCCAAAAGATCGGCGGTTTCATGGCATTGAACAGCCATGACATCACGGTGCCAATTGATGATACTGTGGCCTTCATAAAGGAGCATCTGATCAGCCCATGACCCGCAATGAATTCAACAGCTTTTGCGCAGCCCTGCCCGGTACAAACCACGTGGTCCAATGGGGCAACGCGGATGTGTGGAAGGTGGGGCCCAAGGTGTTTGCGCTATGTGGATGGAATGACGGGGAGGACGCCTTCACCTTCAAGGTGACCGATCTTGGGTTTGAAGTGTTGAGCGACATGCCCGGCATTCGGCCTGCGCCGTACATGGCGTCACGCGGGCTCAAATGGGTGCAAGTTTACGACGAACCCGGGCTCAACGATACAGAGCTGAAATCTCACATTGAGGCGTCCTATGAGATGATCGCCGCGAAGTTGACCAAAGCACAGAAAGCCGCCGCCGGGTTGTGAAGAAGGCCGCCCGCCCCGGACTTGATCCGGGGCCTCACGCCTCAAAACACGAGGTCCCGGATCAAGTCCGGGACGGGTGTCGCGATTTGGAAAACGGATTACGCGGACCGACGCAATAGGGCCCCGTCGGCATTGCGTTCACCGGAAGCCCAGGCGCGCGCGGCCTCTCCGAAATGGTGAAACAGGACACGGCTCACTGGATCGACGGCGGCGTTGTATTCGGGATGCCACTGAACCGAGAGCGTAAAGCCCGGCGCATCCTTGACATAGATGGCCTCGGGCGTGCCGTCCGGGGCACGACCGTCAATGACAATCCCCTCACCCGGCTCGACAATGCCCTGCCCATGCAGCGTGTTCGTCATGACCTCGTCTGTCCCCATCAACCGCGCAAACGGACCACCCGACGTGAACCGCACGCTGTGGCGCAGGGCGAATTTTTCCTCGATCGTGCCATCGGGCGGCATGCGGTGATTGTCACGCCCCGGCAGATCCCGGATCTCGGGATGCAGGGTGCCACCAAGGGCCACGTTCACCTCTTGAAACCCGCGGCAGACCCCGAAAAACGGCTGCCCGCGTTCCACGCATTTGCGCACAAGCGGAAGCGTGATCGCATCGCGTGCGCGATCAAACGCACCATGCGCCTCGGTTTCCGCCTCACCATACTCTTCGGGATGCACGTTGGGCCGCCCCCCGGTGAGCAGGAAGCCATCGCAGGTCTCAAGCAATTCATCGACCGACAGATGCGCCGGGTCAGACGGCACAATGAACGGGATGCAATCCGCGACCGTGGCCACAGCTGCCGAATTCATCGTGCCGCCCGCATGCACGGGATAATCCCCTTCCAGGAGATAACTGTTGCCGATGATCCCAATGACAGGCCGAGACATGAAAACCCTACCCTTTGTTGCGCTTTGCCTGACTTTATAGGGTAGCGCCAAGTGGTAAAACAACAGTGAGCGCACAGTCAGACGCGCGCTGATGCGCAAATGATGCGTGGGTGCCTTGCACATGGGCAATCTTGCATTACACCTGCCATACTTGCTTGCTTGCCCTGCCCTATCCCAACCGGAGCCCACACATGCGCGACGCTGCCCCTCAGCCGATCTACCTCAAAGACTACACGCCCTTTGGCTATCTGATCGACGAGGTGGCACTGACCTTCCGTTTGCACCCGACGGCCACGCGCGTGACCTCTCGCATCGCGTTTCGGTCCAACCCGGCGGCGTCCGACACACGGTTTTTTCTGCATGGCGAAGCGCTGTCGCTGATCTGGGCCAAGATCGATGGGGCAGACGTATCGCCGCGCATGGTTGAGGGTGGATTGGAATGCGACGTCCCGGAGGGTGCGTTCGTTTGGGAGGCCGAGGTAGAAATCAACCCGGAGGCCAACACAGCCCTCGAAGGGCTTTATATGTCAAACGGGATGTATTGCACGCAATGCGAGGCCGAAGGGTTTCGCAAGATCACCTTTTACCCCGACCGCCCCGATGTGATGACCAAGTTCGACGTGCGCATCGAAGGATCAGTACCGGTGCTTTTGTCCAATGGCAATCCCGGCGCCTCGGGTGAGGGTTTCGCGGAATGGCATGATCCCTGGCCCAAACCTGCGTATCTCTTCGCTCTTGTAGCCGGCGATCTGATCAACCACCCCGGCAGTTTCACCACCGCATCGGGGCGCGAGGTGGAGCTGAACATTTGGGTCCGCCCCGGCGATGAAGGCAAATGCGCCTTTGCCATGGAGGCGCTGATCAAGTCCATGCGGTGGGACGAAGAGGTCTATGGCCGCGAATATGATCTCGACATTTTTAACATCGTGGCGGTCGATGATTTCAACATGGGCGCGATGGAAAACAAAGGGCTCAACATTTTCAATTCCGCCGCCGTGCTGGCGAGCCCCGACACCTCGACCGACATGAACTTTGAGCGCATCGAAGGCATCATCGCGCACGAGTATTTCCACAACTGGACCGGCAATCGCATCACCTGCCGCGACTGGTTTCAGCTTTGCCTCAAGGAGGGCCTGACCGTTTTCCGTGACGCGCAATTCACGGCGGATATGCGCTCTCCGGCGGTGAAACGCATCTCGGATGTCATTGCCCTGCGCGCGCGCCAGTTTCGCGAAGACAACGGCCCGCTGGCGCATCCTGTGCGGCCTGCATCTTTTGTCGAGATCAACAATTTCTACACGGCCACGATCTATGAAAAGGGTGCTGAACTCATCGGCATGCTCAAGACGCTCGTGGGCGATGACGCCTATGCACGCGCGCTTGATCTTTACTTTGAGCGTCACGATGGGGATGCCGCCACGATTGAGGATTGGCTCAAGGTTTTTGAGGATGCCACAGGCCGCGACCTGACCCAGTACAAACGCTGGTATGAGGATGCTGGCACCCCGCGCCTGAGCGTTGAAGAAGCGTGGCAGGACGGGCGATTTACTCTGAAATTCTCGCAGATGACGCCACCGACACCGGGGCAAAATGAGAAACCGCCGCGGGTGATCCCGATTGCTGTGGGTCTGATTGGGCCCGATGGGCAAGAGGTTCTCGGCACGCAGGTGCTTGAGATGACGCAAGAGCAGCAAAGCTTTGAGTTTGAAGGCCTGAACGCCCGCCCGGTGCCGTCAATCTTGCGCGGCTTCTCCGCCCCGGTGATCCTGGAGCGCGCCACAACCAACACCGAACGCGCCTTCTTGCTGGCCTATGACACCGACCCGTTTAACCGGTGGGAGGCGGGGCGCGCCTTGGCGCGGGATGGACTTTTGGCGATGTTGAGGGAAGGCAGTGCGCCGGACCCGGGCTACATTGATGCGGTGCATGCTATGGCGCGTGATGACACGCTTGATCCTGCGTTCAAGGCCCTGGCCTTGGGACTGCCCAGTGAGGATGAACTGGCCCAAGCGCTCTATGATGGGGGCGACACGCCGGATCCTTCGGCGATTTGGCAAGCGCTTGAGACCCTGCGACAGGCCCGTGCAGAGACCATGCAAGAGACCGCACGCGCGCTTTATGATGCGCATCAGATCACCGCGCCCTATGCGCCCGACGCCGCGCAATCCGGCGCCCGTGCTCTTTCCAATGTCGCACTTGGTTTGATCACGCGGATGGATGGCGGTGCACAGGCGCAGGCGCAATTTGAAACAGCAGGCAACATGACCCAGCAATTGGCGGCCTATGGGTGCCTGCTGGCCGCGGGCGCGGGCGAGGCCGCGACACGGAGCTTCTATGATCAGTGGCAGCATGACCGCCTGGTGATTGATAAGTGGTTCATGATGCAGGTGGCCAATGCCGAGCCCGAGGTCGCAGCTCAAACCGCCCAGGCCCTGACCGACCATCCCGATTTTACCCTGCGCAACCCCAACCGGTTCCGCGCGGTGATGGGCGCGCTTGTGATGAACCCGGCCGGGTTCCATGCGCCATCAGGGGCGGGATACCAGGTGCTGACCGATTGGTTGATCCAGCTTGATCCGCTGAACCCTCAGACCACGGCGCGCATGTGTTCGGCGTTTGAGACATGGCAACGCTACGACGCCGATCGTCAGGCGCTGATCGCGGCCCAGTTGGACAGGATTTTAGCACTCGACGGTCTCAGCCGGGACAGCCGCGAAATGGTCAGCCGCATCCGCGCGGCATAAGATCAGTCACCACTGACCACCACAATGCTGGGCCTCGCTTTGGGGCGGCGGTTCAGACCGGCTTGCGGCCCCTCCTCCGGGCGCAGCCGGGGCCTGACCGACGACATGGGCGTGCAATAGGGTTGTTGCCGGGTCCAGGCCTGCATGTCGAGGCGTTTGCGCCGGTTGACGAGCGGCCCCCAATCCGCGGCCACCCCCCGGCCCCGGCGCGATACGACACCGTCGCGCAAGACCGTGACGGCCATGATCCGCACCCCGCAGCTGAGGTTGGAGGGGCCGTGTTTCAACGCCGATCCGCTGCGTGCGCGGCAGCCATAGCCCCGCGCTGTCGCTGGCAGGATCTGCAACAGCCCGTACCAGCGGCCACTGCCGCCAACCACCTGCGGGCGATACGTGCTTTCATGCTTGGCAAGAGTTGAGAGGAATCCCACCCAAAACGCGCGTCGCCCCTTCTCAGAGGCCGCCGGATAGGCCGGGCACCAGTCGCCGATATCCGCCGGAACCATGCTGACCAGAGGGCTGCCATGGGTTTTCAGCGCCGACACCGCGCTGCGCGTCCACAGATCAGTGCCCTTGAGATGCGACCAGCTGGTATTGGGAATGTGTCCTTCGCGGATCGGCGGTTTCACGCCGGTAAAGGGCAGGTCCCGGGTTTCAGCCAAAACGGGAAACCCAAATAAAATCAGGCATGTGACCGCGTATTTCGGCAATTTTGATACAATTTGCAATCTTAACATATCCACAAGCCGTCTCATGTTTTCCCCGGCTTCTCCCCCCCTTTGCCAAAATTTTGGCGGATTGCTGCGGCAACACGTGGTCACAAGCACCAGATCGGACCCAGTATGTTCAATTCGCGTAGTCAGTCAAAGCCTTCCGCAGGCGGCCGTAGTAAATCACAATATGCCAAAGGCTTTGAAGAAGGCCGAATCTCAAAACTCCGCCGAATGGTGTCGAAACCTCCCAAACCCAAAGCCGGGTCGCGTGTCATGTCGGAACGCGACATCGACGCGATGACAAAACGGGTGATCCTGCCCACTTTGCCAGTGTCTGATGAAGAGATGGCGCGCGCCACGCATCAGGATTGGGGTCAGAAACTGGCGCGTCAGGACCGTTGGGGCGATCTGGCCGCGCGCATTCGGTATGCGGACACGTCACGGCTTGCCACGCCTGCGGGTGAGACGGCCTCCTTGCTGTTGGCCTTCGGGGCGCGCAGCGATGTGGTGTCATCGGCAGAAGACGCATTGCATGATGGGTCGCGCCCGGATGAGGGCGGCATCACGGCCCTAGAGGACATTTTACTGGAAGAAGAAGATGACTATGCCTGCGCATTGGTGGTCGCCCTCGCGCATCTCGATATCGCGTGGGCCTGGCATTGCATCCGGTTTGACGCCGCCCCGGACGAGGCGTTGACCTATGCGCAGCGTCACCTCAACCGCGCCGAACAGATCCTTGATGGCTATGACGGACAAGCGCTAAATGCGCCGTCCATTCTGGCCGCACAATGCGCCCTTGCCGCAACCAGCGAAAAACGCGGGCTGATGCTGGGCGAGGATTATGCGCAACTGATCGAATTGGACCCCGACGGTCACACACATATGCGTGCCCTTGGTCGTTACATGTCGCGGCATTTGCGCAAGCACCCCAATGCATTGGAAGTGGCGGCGCGCAAGACGGCCTCACAAACGGGCGCGCATTGGAATGCAGGCGGCTATACTTGGGTCTATCTGGATGCCTTGATGGCCGAACCTGCGGCGCTGACCCTGCTCGACCCGGACTTCTTTGTCGAAGGGATGGAAAACATCATCCATCGTCAAAATGACCAACATGTTATCAATCAGTTCGCTGCCTTTTGCGCCATCGCAATGGCCCCGAAACCCGACGAACAAGACACGGCATCCGGCAGCAAAAACAGGCTGCGCCTGCATGACTGCCTGGATTGGCTCGTGACCGATCACCTGCAAGAACTGCATCCGCTGATCTGGTCGCAGACCTTGCTTGCCCCGGCTCAGGTCCCTGCCCTGCCCTCGCGCCGTGCGCTTGTGGTCAAGGGGCGGCAAACCGCGCTGCGCATTATTGCGGCGCGCTTTGCCGAAGAGATCGCCGATGGCAGCTCGCTGGCGTTTTCCCCCCAGGGCATGTACCGTCTGCCCGCCATTTGACCGCGTCCAAATTTTTTGGTCGGCAAACCTGTCAAACTGCGCTTTAGTGCGGCAACCAAGCTTGCTGCGCGCGGCCAGGCGTGACGACAACAGCCGCAAAGGACGCGCCTATGCTGACCCTTGACCATCTGATCGTGTCGACCACTGACCTTGAGGTTGGCGCGCAAGAGATATCCGACGCATTGGGTGTGCCGCTTGAGGATGGCGGCAAACACTCAGGGTTTTCGACCCGAAGCCGGTTGCTTTCGCTCGGCCCGGACACCTATCTCGAAGTGATTGCAATCGATCCCGCGGGCAAGACGCCGCGCCGCCCGCGCTGGTTTGGGCTGGACCGGTTTGAGGGTCCGACGCGCCTGACCAATTGGGTGGTGCGGGTCGATGACCTGTCTAACCTGATGTCGATGGGCGCGGCCGGACGGGGCACGCCTGTGGCCTCAAGCCGCGATGGCATGCGGTGGACGATGGTTGTGCCCGACGATGGGGAGCTGGCCCTTGAGGGAATTGCGCCTGCGTTGATGGAGTGGCGAGGTGACAAACACCCGTGCCAAATCCTGCCCGATCATGGGGTTCGCCTGACGGCGTTACGGCTGTCGCATCCACAGGTGAACCAGACCTATCTGCCAGATGATGACCGGGTTGAAACCGTCAAAGGCGCCTATGGGATCACGGCCAAATTTGAGACAGCGTCGGGCGTCGTGACCTTGTAGTGCCGCGTTATTCGGCGGCGGTGCCTTCGAAAATCCACGGCATTTCATCCGCTTTTCGCGCCTCATATGCCTCAATATGATCAAGCTTTTCGAGCGTGAGGCCAATGTCGTCGAGACCCTTCAAGAGGCAATTGCGTTTGAAGGTTTCCACCTCAAATGGGATCTCTTGTCCGTCTGACGTGGTGATCACGTTCGCTTCCAGATCCACCGTCATGATGGCATTGGCGCCGCGTTCTGCATCTTGCATCAGGATATCAACCTGCTCTTGCGGCAGGGTGATCGGCAGGATCCCGTTCTTGAAGCAGTTGTTGAAAAAGATATCCGCAAAACTGGTCGAGACGACCACGCGAATGCCGAAATCCTTGATCGCCCAGGGCGCATGTTCCCGGCTGGAGCCGCAGCCAAAATTATCGCCTGCAATCAATATCTTGGCACCACGATAGGCCGGGCGGTTGAGAACGAAATCCGCGATCTCATTGCCGTCCGCGTCATAGCGCATTTCCGAGAACGCGTGCACGCCAAGACCGGACCGTTTGATGGTCTTGAGGAACTGCTTGGGGATGATCATATCGGTGTCGATATTGATCAGCGGCATCGGGGCCGCCACGCCGGATATCTTGGTCAGTTTGTCCATGATCTATGCGCCTTTTGTCCTGTGGCCTTGTGCTTAGACAAAAGCGGCCAGAATGCCAAGCGCGGGGCGCGGTCTGCTCTTGTCGGGGCGGGTCCGGTCACCTAGAACCAGAGGCTGAGACATGATCGGAGCACACCCATGCTGGACCTGACCTATGAGACCCCGAAACCCAAAGTGATCGCGGGTGCGAAACATGATTGGGAACTGGTGATCGGCATGGAGGTGCACGCGCAAGTGGCCTCAAACGCCAAGCTTTTTTCCGGCGCGTCGACCACCTTTGGGGCGGAGCCGAACTCGAACGTGGCGTTCGTGGATGCCGCAATGCCGGGCATGTTGCCGGTGATCAATGAGTACTGCGTCGAACAGGCCGTGCGCACCGGGCTGGGGCTGAAGGCTGAGATCAATTTGTGGTCGGCTTTTGACCGGAAGAACTATTTTTATCCTGATTTGCCGCAGGGTTACCAGATTTCTCAGCTCTATCACCCCATCGTCGGAGAGGGTGAAATCCTTGTGGATATGGAGCCCGGGATCGCGCGGAAAGTGCGCATTGAACGCATCCATATGGAGCAGGATGCGGGCAAATCGATCCATGATATGGACCCGGCGATGTCGTTTGTGGACCTCAACAGAACGGGCGTTTGCCTGATGGAGATCGTGTCGCGCCCGGACATTCGAGGGCCGGAGGAGGCGGCGGCGTATATTGCCAAGATGCGGCAGATCCTGCGCTATCTGGGGACGTGCGATGGCAACATGCAAAACGGCAATTTGCGGGCGGATGTGAACGTGTCGATCTGTCGGCCCGGAGATTATGAGAAGTATCAGGAAACGCAGGATTTTTCCCATCTGGGCACGCGCTGTGAGATCAAGAACATGAACTCCATGCGGTTTATACAAATGGCAATTGACGTGGAAGCGCGCCGTCAGATTGCGATTGTCGAAGCGGGCGGCGCGGTCGATCAGGAGACCCGGCTCTACGATCCCGACAAGAACGAAACGCGGTCGATGCGGTCCAAGGAAGAGGCGCATGATTATCGGTATTTCCCCGATCCCGACCTGCTGCCGTTGGAGATTGAGCAGGCTTGGGTGGATGACATTGCGGCCTCCCTCCCCGAATTGCCGGATGAGAAAAAAGCGCGGTTTATCAATGACTTTGCCTTGAGCGAATATGATGCCAGCGTGCTGACCGCCGAGGCTGAGGATGCCGCTTACTTTGAGGAAGCCGCGCAAGGGCGCGATGGCAAGCTGGTGGCCAATTGGGTGATCAATGAGCTGTTTGGCCGGTTGAAAAAAGAGGATCACGCGATCACGGACAGCCCGGTGAGCCCCGCGCAATTGGGCGGGATCGTGGACCTGATCAGCTCGGATGCGATCTCTGGCAAGATCGCCAAGGACCTCTTTGAGATCGTCTATACCGAAGGCGGTGACCCGGCGGAGATCGTCGAGGCGCGTGGCATGAAGCAGGTGACGGATACCGGCGCGATTGAGGCCGCGGTGGATCAGATCATTGCGGACAATCCCGAGCAGGTCGAAAAGGCCAAAGTGAACCCCAAACTGGCCGGTTGGTTTGTGGGTCAGGTGATGAAGGCCACGGGCGGAAAAGCGAACCCCAAAGCGGTGAATGAGATCGTTTCCGCGAAGTTGGGGAATTGAGGCTTTTGCCCCAGTTTGGGGTTAGTCTGACATGGGCGAAACCCAAATTGGGGTAAGTTGCGAATTGAACGTCTCTCCCCGGTTTCGGAGCGAATGTCGGGGCCAACAAGACATCCCGCCCCGGACTTGATCCGGGGCCTCAACGTGCAGATCGACGAGGTCCCGGATCAAGTCCGGGACGCGTGTTTCGCAAAAGTCCTGAAACGCGCGGTTTGTTAGAGCACCTGGTCCACGACCGTGCGCAAGCGGGCGACGGTGGCGTCGACATCATAGAGTTTGTCCAGACCAAAGAGACCCAGCCGGAAGGTGCTGAAATCCTCGGGCTCGTCACAGGCCAAGGGCACGCCCGCCGCGATCTGCATGCCGAGGGCTGCAAATTTGGAGCCGTTCTTGATCGAGGCGTCGGACGTGTAGCAGACCACAACGCCCGGCGCGCCGAAGCCGTCGGCGGCGACGGACACCACGCCCTTCTCCGCCAGCATGGCGCGGACCTTGTCGCCCAGATCTTGTTGCGCCGCCTTGAGCCGGTCAAAGCCGTACTCGCGGGTTTCCAGCACGGTATCGCGGAAATCGCGCAGGCTGTCGGTGGGCATGGTGGCGTGGTAGGCATGTCCGCCGCCCTCATAGGTTTCCATGATCGAGAGCCATTTGCCCAGATCGATGGCGAAGCTGTTCGAGGTCGTGGCTTTGACCCGCGCGATGGCGCGGTCGGAGAGCATGACCACGCCCGCGCACGGGGTCGACGACCAGCCCTTTTGCGGGGCGGAAACAAGCACATCCACACCCAGGGCGCGCATATCAACCCAGATGCAGCCTGAGGCGATGCAATCAAGCACCATCAGCGCACCGACCTCGTGGGCGGCCTCGGCCATGGCGGCGACGTAAGCGTCAGGCAGGATCACACCGGCGGAGGTTTCCACATGAGGGGCGAAGACGATGTCGGGTTTCATCTCATGGATTTTGGCCACCACATCTTCGATCGGAGCCGGGGTGAAGGGGCTCGCAGACGCGTTGCCGGTGCGACGGGCCTTGATGACTTCCGTTTCAGCGGTCAGCTCGCCGGTCTCAAAAATCTGGCTCCAGCGGTAGGAAAACCACCCGTTTCGCACCACCAAAGTGCGCGCGCCTTGGGCCAGTTGCCGGGCCACGGCCTCCATCCCGAAGGTGCCGCCGCCGGGGATCAGGGCCAGCCCGTCGGCGTTGTAGACTTCTTTGAGGGAGGTGGAGAGATCGCGCATCACCGTGCCGAACGCGTCGCTCATGTGGTTGAGCGAGCGGTCGGTGAAGACGACCGAGAACTCTTGCAAACCGTTGGGGTCAATATCATCGCGCAGGGCTGGCATGTTCGGTCTCCACT
>JBCCDT010000009.1:0-50414 GCA_039030635.1 Pseudomonadota bacterium | reverse complement strand
TTGTCGAGAAATTTGCGGCCGCGACGGGCAATGAGACGTTGGTGAAACTGGCCGAGGATAAAGCCGCGTTGCGTGACTACATCGCGGAGCGGCAGATCTTTGACGTGCTCCACGAGCATGCGGCCCCCATTGCGCCGCAGACATTGATTGACAGCCTGCGCAAGATGCAACCGCGGCTCTATTCGATTGCCTCAAGTCAGGCGGAGGTTGAGGACGAGGTGCATCTGACCGTGGGTGTTGTCGAATGGGACGCGTTTGAGCGCGCGCATTTGGGCGGTGCCTCGGGCCATTTGGGCCGTCGGGCGGCTGAGGGCGATGGGCTGCGCGTGTTTGTCGAAAGCAATGACGGGTTTCGCTTGCCGTCGAGCGGTGACACCCCCGTGATCATGGTGGGGCCAGGCACCGGCATTGCGCCCTTCCGCGCGTTCCTGCAGGAGCGGGAGGTGCAGGAGGCCGAGGGCAAGACCTGGCTTTTCTTCGGCAATCCGCATTTCACGCAGGATTTCCTCTATCAGGTGGAGTTGCAGGGGTATTTGAAATCTGGGCTACTGAGCCGTCTTGATGTGGCATTTAGCCGGGATCAGAAAGAGAAGATCTATGTGCAGCATCGTATCCTTGAGCAGGGTGCGGAGCTGTGGAAATGGCTCGAAGAGGGCGCGCATTTCTATGTCTGCGGGGATCAGGCGCGGATGGCCAAGGATGTGCATGCGGCACTGGTCGAGGTCGTGATGACCCAAGGTGACGTTGAGAAGGAGGCGGCGGAGGCCTACCTGCAAAAATTGCGCGACGAAAAACGCTATCAGCGCGACGTGTATTAAGGTGCAAATCACGCCCCGGACTTGATCCGGGGCCTCTTTTTCCAATCCGCGAGGCCCCGGATCAAGCCCGGGGCGCGGGTAGATCATCCGCCCTTGAGCTTGTCCATGAAACCGGCCGCGTGGGTCATCACGACGGACGCACCAGAAACGCCCCAACCGCCATCGACGGGCAGGACCACGCCGGAGACGTAATCGGCGGCGTCTGAGCATAGGAAACCCGCGGCTTTGGCGATGTCATCGGTGACGCCCATGCGCTTGGTGGGCACCGACTTGATCACCGCTTCGCGGATCTGCGGAGTGGGCGCGAGGCGAGCCATGCCTTCGGTTTCGTCAATGGGACCGGGCGAAATAGAATTCACGCGCACGCCTTCAGCACCCCATTCGAGCGCGAGCGATTTGGTGACCATGTCAACGCCCGCTTTGGCCGCGCAGACCGGGGATTGATGGCTCATGGCGTTGAAGGCTTGAGGCGCGGAAATGTTCACCACGCTCGCACCTGGTTTCTTCAGATGCGGATAGCAGGCGCGCATGACATGGAAGGTGCCCATGAGGTCAATCTCAACCATCGCCTTGACGGCGTTGGGCGACAGATCCATCAGGCGACCGGGCACATTGCCCGCCGCACCGGAAATCAGGCTGTCGATGGGGCCGCCGAAGAAGTCAGCAGCCGCGTCAAACCCGGCCTCCACGGCGGCATAGTCACGCACGTCAAACGTGGTGCCCCCCGCCTTGGCGCCCAGCTCTTTGAGACCCGCAACGGCTTCATCCACTTTGTCTTGCTTGCGTGACGCAACAAAGATTCTGGCCCCCCAACGGGCAAACCCTTGCGCGATGCCGTAGTTGATCCCGCTGGTGCCGCCAACGACGAACACGTTATGGCCGGAGAAATCGAATGTCATGGTCATGGGGTGTCCTTTCTTGTGGCTGATGTCTCAGGCCATCAGTTTCATCGCTTCAATCAGCGGCTTATCTTCAGTTTCCATCACATCCATGATGTGGCCATGCAGGCGGCGTTTATGCTCCCCAAAGATGCCGCGTGCCTTGGCGAATGTGGCGGCGAATTCCACGGCTTTGTCGAAGGTCTCTTGCGCGTCGGCGCAGGCCTCCTGCACCACGTAGCGCTGCGCCAATTCCGGCGCACCCACGCGGCGGCCGGTCAGCTTCATGTCATTGAAAAGCTGATAGGGCAGGGCGGTTTTCACGAATGCGATCATACCGGGCATGAACGGGATTGAGATATCGACCTCTGGAAAACAGAAATACCCACGATCCGAGCGCATGAAGCGGAAATCACAGGCGCAGGCGAGCATCGCGCCATTGCCAAACGCGTGCCCGTTGATCGCGGCGATGACCGGAAAGGGCGCGAGAAGCAAGCGCGAGAACACCTCATTCATCGCATACATGAACGCTTTGATCTCGTCGTGACGCTGCTCTTTGAGGGCTGCGTTGAGGAAGTTGAGATCGACACCCTGGCTCCAGTTCTTTTCGTCGCTGGATGTGATGACCATGGCTTTGACCGTTTTGTCAGCTTCTGCGGTGTCGAGCGCAGCTAGCAGCCCGGCGGCAAACTCCGGGTTCTGCTTGTTTTCGGCGTTGTTCATGGTGACAACGGCAATTTTTCCGTGGAGATCGTAGTCGATGATGGCCATCGCTCTGGCCCTTTCCTTGGGGTCGTCTTGCAGATGGCTAGCACTGTGCTCACGCAGCCTTCAACCGATAAGTTGACGTAACGCTGGGTTACGTCACGTCGGGCGCGCGTCCTCTCGGGGCTGTGTCGAACGACGCCCTATCAACCTGTAAGACACAAAGCGCCTTTGACGGTGTGTGGCCGTTTGCCGGCCTTCTTGCAAAAAACGCGGTTTTGCGATCCCGCTGTGTTGAATATCCGGCAAACTTAACCAAGAGTGGCGGTGTTTGGGACATAAGACAGTGACGGGAAGGAATTGGCATGACGCATTCGTTTTGGCGCAACGCAATCACAGGTGCGGCTTTGGTCGCGATGGCATCGGTCGCCACGGCGGCTGTCGCGCAAGAAGAAACCGAGGCTGAAGCGCCTCAGGGCCCCGTCTGGCTTGCGACCTGTAGCAACCAAAACAACCCTGATGTGCTGGCCTGCAGCATGTCACAGACACTGAATGTGGCCAGCTCGGGCCAGCGTCTGCTTGCTGTCACCGTGCAGCCCGACGCAGAGGCGCCAAACGTGCTGTTGTCACTGCCCCACGGGTTGAATTTTGCCAATGGTGTCGGCGTGCGCACCGATGAAGGAGAGGAAGAACGGTTCGCGTTCACCACGGCGGATGCCACCGGCACCTATGCCCGTGTGCCTTTGACGGCCGATTTATTGTCTGCCATGCGAGCGGCCAACACCCTGAGCTTGAATGTTGTGGGCGTTGGCGGTCGTGAGGTGAACTTTGAAGTCTCGCTGAGCGGGTTTTCCAAGACTTACGATCTCTTGCGATAAGGCATTTGCGTTGTCACGCGGGGTCTTGGTTCCCTAGGCCGTGATGACTTTGGACATAGCGGCTGAAATCCTGAGGCGGCGCAATTTGACATAGTCAATGGCGTGGTCCCGGCCTAAGCTATCGGTGTCCAAACCTGTGAGGACCGGCACAATGTCAGACAAACATGATCGCGGCATGCAGAGACGGCGTGCGGTTTTGGGCGATGCGCATGTCGATCGGGCCGAGGCGGAAAAAACCGCATTTGATGCCCCCTTTCAGGAGTTGATCACCGAGGCCGCCTGGGGAACTGTGTGGTCCAGTGATGCGATTTCCTTGCGAGAGCGGTCCATGTTGACCCTCGCCCTCTTGGCGGCACTTGGAAATTTTGACGAGATCCCGATGCATATTCGCGCAACGGCGCGCACCGGGGCCAGCAAATCCGATGTGATGCAGGCGTTTCAGCATGTGGCGATTTACGAGGGCGTGCCACGCGCCAACCGGGCCCTCAAGATCGCAAAAGAAACCTATGCTGAGATGGAGCGGACCTGAACCGCACCGAAAAGGACCCCGCCCATGCCAAAGCCCGGTGATTTCATGCCCCGCGATCACGCATGGCAGCCGCCCGCGTTGACACCGGACTACCGCACATCCGTGGCCCGATCCCCGCGCCTTGCCCTTCATCCGCTGCAAAACACGCTGAGTGAACTGACCGGTCCGGTCTTTGATGGACCTGACGTCGGAGCGCTTGACCATGATCTGCTTCGCAATTTTGCCCGCCCGGGTGAAAGCCCAATCGGTGAACGGATCTGTCTACAAGGCCGGGTCAGCGATGAAAACGGGCGTCCCGTGGCCCACAGCCTTGTTGAGCTTTGGCAGGCCAATGCCGGCGGACGCTACCGCCATGTCAACGATAGCTATCTGGCCCCGATTGATCCAAATTTTAGCGGCTGCGGGCGCACGGTGACCGATGCGGAGGGGGCGTATTCTTTCCACACGGTCAAACCCGGCGCGTATCCGTGGCAGAACTGGTCGCCGCATTGGCGGCCTGCCCATATTCATCTGTCGCTCTTTGGGGCGGGCATGGCGCAGCGGTTGATCACGCAATGCTATTTTGAGGGGGATCCCCTGATTGCAAAATGTCCCATTGTGAATGCGGTGCCAGGCCAGGTTGCGCGAGACCGCTTGGTGGCCACGCTTGACCTGGATGCGTCCGTTCCGTTTGATCACACGGTTTACAGGTTTGACATCGTGTTGCGTGGGCGTCGTGCGACCCGTTTTGAAAACAGGCCGGAGGGCGCATGACCATGGCGATCGCAGGCGACGACCTAAAAGAAACGCCGTCGCAAACGGCCGGACCTTATGTGCATGTTGGTTTGGCGCCCGGCGCGGCAGGTTTTAAGATGTACGATCAGGAATTGGGCCAGGATATCGCCGGCCCTAACGCCGACGGAGCGCGCATTCGCGTTGTCGGTCGGGTCCTTGATGGCGACGGTGCCGCGGTCAAGGACGTCATGATTGAGCTGTGGCAGGCCAATGCGCATGGCCGGTATGCCCATCCAGCCGGGGGTGGCGCGGTGGAGCCTGGATTTCGTGGGTGGGGCCGCGTGACACCAGACTTTGAGACGGGTCAATGGGCGTTCGACACGGTCAAACCTGGCGCTGTGGATGGGCAGGCGCCGCATATCTCGTTTTGGCTGGTGGCGCGTGGCATCAATATTGGCCTGCACACGCGGATGTATTTTAACGATGATGCCATGGCCCACGCGGCGGATCCGGTGTTGGCCTCTCTTGCGCCGGCATCGCGCCGCTCGACCTTGATTGCGAGCCGCACGGAGCCCGAAGGCGGACCTCTTTACAGGTTTGATATCCGTCTTCAAGGGGCCGATGAAACGGTGTTTTTTGATGTCTGACTGGGCGTTGACAGGTCGGGCCTAGCTGTCGAGCAGCAATATCTGACAATTTTGACGATGGCGGATCGCATGGCGTTTTGCCCATGCCGCGCGGGGGGCATCGGTTCCGAAATGGGCCGTTGTCAACAGACCTGCGTGGGCCATCTTGGCATCAATGCGCAGGGCGAGCTGTTGGCGAGGATCCTCATTTGGGCCTAGCGCGTTGAGGATCTCGACAAAGCGCAAGCGTTGGTTCTCAAATTGATCTGCCGCCGGGTCGCTGAGCAACCATGCAAATTCGAGTTCGGCGGACATGCGACCGGCGCAAATCGCCATCGTCTCTGTAAGGTCCTCAGGACCGGCCGCCTTGGCGGATAGCGCAGAGGTCAACAGAAGAAGCGCTGCAATTGTTTTTATTCTGCTCATGTTTTCAGCTTTCCATGCAAAAATTCGCCAATCAAGCGTGCAATTTGAAAACTCTGCAAACTGTGTTGTTCCAACATGCAGTCGCGCATGGCCCTGTCTTGCACAGGCAACGCGGGGCTGGCCTCATCAGGCAAACATCACGGTGCAAACATCACCGGGCAAACATCACCGGGCAAACATCACCTGGCAAACATCAGTGGGCACACTCACTGCGCAAGTCTCTCCAGGCCGGAATCGCGCGGATAGAATTTGCCCGGTTGTCCAGCGTACGGTTGATGCCCCGCTCGCTCAGCCCGGTCTACGGCGCGCAAGGTTAACAAAGGCAAAGACACGCGGAAGCGTCACTGGCGCGCGCGGTTCCACTTGGTGATTGATCGGCGTTCTGCCGACACGCTTGATCTCTTGGCGTGACAGACCCGGATCCGTTTCCGGCACCTTAATGCCGGTTTGCCGGTTGCCACGGCGCTCTTGGGCCAATCCGCATTTTTGATGCGGCGTTGAGAGCGCTTTAGAAAAGTTCGATCTCGCCAGCCTTGGGTTTGGCCGGTTTCGGGGCTGCCGCGGTGTCAAACAGCGACTGATCGTTCTCGATGAATTTCAGTTTGGCCTGACCGGTTTGCGGCCAAAAGCGAACCCTGCGCGCTTGCCGTCCCCCGACACTTTGACTGGCGCAACGGATGCTTTCATTGTCCAGAAAGGCCAGCGCGAATTCCACATTGCGTTGACCGACCGCGCGTTCGTTGCTGATCATGTCTGCGCCGCCAAAGATCTTGGCTTCCATGCGGGCCTTCTTGGCCCCCCGCCGCAAAAGGTCATTGATCAGAAGCTCCATCGCGTGCACGCCGTAACGGTTGTTTCCGGCCTGGGCATCACTGGCATCAGGAAGCAAAAAATGGTTCATCCCACCAAGTTTCGCATGCGGATCGTAAAGGCAGGTGGCGACGCACGATCCCAAGATTGTCGTCAGGACAGTGTTGTCGGCACCGGTGGAAAACAGACTGCCCTGCATGATGTGCCGAATGATTGGTTTGTCGTCCGAGGCGGCTGCGGCATGTGGGCTGGGGGGACGGGATGCATTCATGCGCTGCACCTTTGCAAGATGCGTTTGGCGATATCAGGCAAATCGACATGTTCTTCAACCGCGCCAAGAGCGGTCGCAGCTTTGGCAATGCCGTGGACCACGCATGTCTCCGCAGACTGACCGATTGTTCGGGCACCCGCCTCTTTCATTTGAAGAAGGCCCGCTGCGCCATCTTTTCCCATTCCGGTCAGGATCACACCGAGAACCCGGTCCTTGAGGGCGGCACAAGACGAAAACATCCGATCAATAGATGGGCAGTGGCCCGAGACCTTTTCGCCCGGGATCAGGACGCATTTTAGCTGCGGTTGAAGCCGCACTTCCATGTGTTCGTGTCCGCCAGGGGCCAGATAGATATGTCCCGGCTCAATCGGAGTGTCATCTGTGACCTGATGTACAATGGGCGCGCATGTGCGATCCAAACGCTCCGCAAAGTTCTGTGTGTAGCCTTCGGGCATATGCTGCGTGATCACCGTTGGTGGGCAATTCTTGGGAAACACCGATAAGATTTCGGAGAGAGCTTCCACGCCGCCGATTGACGCGCCGATCGCCACGATTTGACCGTTTGGTTTGAAATCCGGCACAGGACAAGGCCTGTACGCGGGATGGGCAATCTGTTGTTGAACATTCGCCCGGCTTGCGGCGTGTACCAAGTCAACCAGGTCGGCAAATGGATCCCCTTCCGAACTCAGCGTCGGTTTGGCCACGCAGCCAAATGCCCCGCGTGCCAAAGCCTCGACCGTGGCGCTGGCGCCAGATTGAGTGTGTTGGGACACCATGATGACAGGCATCGGGTGATGGCGCATGATGCGTTCCAGAAATTCCAGCCCGTTCATGCCTGGCATTTCCACATCAAGCGTGACGACATCCACCAGTTCGGTTGAAATCAGATCGCGTGCGCTTGGTGCATCTTGCGCCTCTCCCACAACGGAGATTTTCGGATCCGTTTCCAATACCGCCCTGATCAGGCGACGCATGGTGGATGAGTCATCCACCACCAGAACACGTGTTTGGTCATTCACGATGTGTCACCTGCCTTAAAAATCATGCCAACCATCAACATCTGCCGCGTCCGTTGCGACAGCCGCAGATCCGACACTTGCCGGCGGTTTTCGACTTTTGAACATGATCTTTTCGTTGGTGGTCTCCGCCGTTGCCGTTCTGGTTTCCGTGGCTTGCCAATCGGCATCTTGATCATCTTCCGCGGCGGTTTTGAACTTGGAAACAATCCCGACCAGTTCCCCCGTTTCCTGGTTAAGCGCATGGCACGCGGCGGTGGTTTCTTCGACCATGGCTGCGTTTTGTTGAGTGCCCTTGTCCATCTGGTTGACCGCCGAGTTGATCTCGGAAATGCCGGTGGACTGCTCGTTGGACGAGCTGGCAATTTCGAGCACAAGGTTGTTGATGTCGGTGACAGAGGCCAAAATCTGTTTCAACGCGTCGCCGGCTCTGTTGACGAGCTTCACGCCGCTGTCCACATGTTCAGCGGAGGTCGAAATGATGCTCTTGATCTCATTGGCCGCTTCAGAAGAGCGTTGCGCCAAGGCGCGCACTTCGGAGGCCACAACGGCAAAACCACGACCGGCATCTCCAGCGCGCGCGGCCTCGACCCCGGCGTTGAGCGCCAGGAGGTTGGTTTGAAAGGCGATGTCTTCGATCACGCCAATGATCTGCGTGATATGTTCCGATGATTTCTCAATCTCATCCATCGCCGTGACAGCCATTTGGACAACCTCGCCACTGGCCTCGGCATTTTCCTTGGCCCCTGCGACCACTTCGCTGGCCTGCATGGCACCCTCGGAGGCGGATTTGACGCTCGCCGTGAGCTCCTCAAGCGCGGCAGCGGTTTCTTCCAAAGTGGCCGCCTGACTTTCGGTTCGGTGGGCCAAGTCATCGGCGGCCTGGCTCATTTCCTTTGAGTTTCCGCTGATCCCAGCGGCACTTCCGATGACCGACTGGATCAATTTGTTCAGCTGCGCTGTCGCGCGATTGAAATCGGCCTTAAGCTGTTCGTATTGGGGTTCGAACGTCTCAGCGATCTGCACGGTGAGGTCCCCTTCCGACAGGCTGGTGAGGCCAACGCTGAGCGCAGAGACAACCTTGTTCTGTTCGGCAGATTGCTTTTGCTGCAATTCATCAGCTTGACGGCGTTGTTCGACGTTCTCCGTGATATCGGTGGCGATCGCCATGATGCGGGTTGGTCGGCCTTCATCGTTGAGAATTGGGCTGTAGCTGGACCGGAACCACACAATGTTCTTGTCGCGCCCGACATGTTCGAATTTTTCCGTGACGGATGTGCCTTTGCGCAAGCTGGTCCACAGCGCCTGATACTCGCGGCTGTCTTGCGCATCGTTGGCCACGAAGGTGCTGTAGTCCTTGCCGATCACGGCGTCGCTGCTGTGACCCATAACCGTTAGGAAGTTGTCATTGGCCGTCAAAATTCGGCCGTCCAAGTCAAATTCAAACACGGCCTGCGACTTGCCAATGGCCTGTAACTGGCTTGCGATCTCGGCTTGGCGCGTCTTTTCATCCGTGATGTCAGAGGCGAATTTCACGACTTTGAACGGGACACCATCTTCGTCGAGAACTGGGTTATAGCTGGCCAGCAGCCAGAATTCTTCGCCCGCTTTGTTCACGCGTTTGAATTCGCCGCTGACAACTTCCCCTGCTTGTAGCTTTTGCCAGAACTCTTTGTAGTCCGGGCTTTGCGAGGCTTTCGTCTCCACGAAGATTGAGTGGTGTTTGCCCAAGATCTCATCCAGGCGGTACCCGGTCGCATCCAAGAAGTTTTGATTGGCGTCCTGGACCATGCCATCGATGGAAAACTCGATCACGGCCTGGCTGTTGCTGACGGCCTCCAGCTTGCTGGTATTGGTGCGCGTGATGCTGACGTCATCCCAGCTGAACACGTTCCCCAAGTGGGTCCCGTCATCATCAAAGATACCGGCAACTTCCACCCCGATGCGGCTTTCGCCGAAAAGAAGATCGCGTTTGACAGGGGCAGCATGCGGGTTCGCCATATCAGCGCGTTTATCGGCCAGCTTTTCCTCAAAGGATGTTAGTTTCTGACCCACGACATTCGGGTCAAATCCAGGCATCTCGGAACGGAAAATCTCGGCCTTGTCGGCAAAGAGCGCGAGGCTCGCGTCATTGGTGTAGGATACGACAAACTCACGATCCACAATGAACATAGGCGTGTTTGCGCGGGCAAAGGCGGTGCCTTTGTAACGGTTTTCCAACTGTGTCGCCGCTGCCGCCTGAAGGTTACTTTGCACTTCGCTCATAGCGCGCGCGCAGTCGCCGATTTCATCGCTGCGCACGGTGTCACCGATCTCTTCGCTGTAATCTGCATCGCGGATACGCTCGAGAGCACCGACAAAACGGGCCAAGGGTTGTGCAATCTGCCGGCTTTGCCAAAAGGCATAGCCGCCGCTTGCCAAGACGATCAAAACGCACAAGGTGCTGACAAAAATCAAAGTGTTCGTGCTGCTGCGCGTGGCCTCTCTGGCGTAGGTGGCCAAGAGTTCCCCGATGCCATCTTCCACGGCTTTGAGCTCATCGATGCGTTGCGTCGCTGCGGCAAACCATTCCGGGCCCGTCACGTTGGAAAAGCTCAGCGGTGCCTCGGCAAATGCCAACCTGCGTGCCTCAGCACTCATGTCGGCCAGTGCTGCTTCTGAGTTTGCGCTGAGTGCGCCTGCCACTTGTGCCCAACGGGACGCGCCTAACGCAAATTCGGCCTCATAAAGAAACGTGTCATTTTGAGCGCCATAACTCACAAAATCCTCGTAAATTTCCGGAGAAAAGGCACCGGATCCAAAACCGCTGGCGCCCCTGGATCTTTGTTGTCCGGCGCTTTCCTTGGCATGCATAACGGCGGCATAGGCGGTGGCGGTCGTCACCAATTCTACATTGGTGCCCGACTCCGCCATCGAGATACCAACATCTGAAAGCATCTCAATCAGTCTGGTGTAGGTGGCGCCTGTCGCGGCAAAATCTGCAGTCAGATTGTCCACATCCCGGCGGACACGTATGATATCGTCGAGACCCCGGTCCACGCTGCGTGCGCTCTCTTCATCAAAGGCCGCGACCATGTCTTTGACCGCAGCATAGGCGTTGATCTTGGCGTCGACATCGGCGCGTGCATCCAAGATGACATCGCCAAACACGGCACCTTTGGAACTGAGAAAACCGGCGGAAGAGCCACGCTCCACCTGGAGCGTGTGCACCAGATCACTGATCAAAATCGCCGCCTTGGCGTTTTCATAGGTCTGTGAGGCCTGTGCGCGATCTGACGCAAGATTTACGATCACGTTGATCGCGAACCCCATCAAAAACACAAGAGGGAGCACGACCATAAAGGTCAACCGATGTTTGATTTTCATGATACTGACGCCTTTTGAAACTCGATGCGCCACCTTGGTGCGTGATTCTTCCCAACAAATTGCAAACGTCAGAGATTTTTTTGCGATACGCGCCGTCAGGTGGAAAACCGATGGCGCATCCTGCAACACGGGCCTTGCCACCTTGAAGGTCCGCAGGCGATCCGAGCGGAATTTCTGTCTGCAGTAATTTTTTAAGGCTTCTGGTCGATATTCGCGGTCACAGCGACTCTCACGCGCGTGGCGTCGCTCAATCCAACCGTGGCGTTTGCCCCCGTCAATGTAGATCGATCAGGAAAACACGTTGAATTTTACAGGACTGGCTACGTGCCGACATGTGACACGCGTCACCCGCGCAAACCCCAACAAGGGCAGCATCGCATGAGGATGGAACCCACTATCTCGCGCCGGCCCGGCGATCTTGAGATGACCCGCGCCGATTTTGAGACGATCAAATCGCTTTTGTACCAGGCCACCGGCATTTCCCTGTCCGACAAGAAAGAGCAGTTGGTCTACTCCCGTCTGTCCAAGCGTCTTCGCAAACTTGGGTTGGAGCGGTTTGAAGATTACTGCCACATCTTAAAGACCGATCATCGGCAAGAAGAGTTGGGCCTCGTCATCCAAGCGCTGACGACAAATGTAACGCGGTTTTTTCGGGAGCCGCATCACTTCGAAACGCTGCGCACGGATATTCTTCCCGCGCTCACCCAAAAGGCACGGCGAGGTGAAAAAGTGCGCATCTGGTCGGCGGGCTGCTCTGCCGGGCAAGAGCCTTACACGATTGCCATGGAAGTTCTGGAATGGTTGCCGAATGCCGGGCAACTGGATGTCAAAATCCTCGCCACGGACATCGACAAGACCATGATCGAAACAGGGCGGCGTGGTGTATATCGCGAGAGTTTGATCCAGAACATCAAACCGGACCTTTTGCGAAAACACTTCACCAAAGTGCCGGAGAGCGATGAGTGGCAGGTCAGCGCGGATTTGCGAAAACTGGTCTCGTTTCAGCAGCTCAACCTCTTTGACCCATGGCCGATGCGGCGCAAGTATGAGGCCATTTTTTGCCGCAATGTAGTGATTTATTTCGACATTGATGATCAGGTAAAGCTTTGGAATAAGTTTGCGGCCCAAATGGTGCCGCAAGGGTGGCTGATCATTGGGCATTCTGAGCGCATCTCTGGCCCGCCGGCCAAATTCTTTGAACCAAGTGGGATCACGGCCTTTCGGTTGAATGGTCTATACCGGTCTTGATCGCCTGTTGCGGGATCAAGCGTCGGTTTGCACGATTTGTCGCTGGGGCCTAAGAGCCTCAACAGGATGGTTGGATGAACGGTTTCAACCACCCCTACAAAACGCAGCAAAAGAGCGGATCCAATGACCCCTCTTGCGGATCAATGCGGCCCGGAGATGGGCTTTGCATAATACGCAGTTCGCCCAGCAACCCATGTGGTCACCACGGATGGGGCGCCGTCATCCGGCCAGTCCAGTAACACCAGATCCGCCCGTTGACCCAGGGCAATGCGTCCTCGATCCCTCAACCCCATGGCCCGCGCAGGGCCAGAGGACACAAGCGACCACAGATCGGTCAGTGTGGCCCGTTTTTCCCGCGCCAGGCGCGCGATGGCCGTCATCATTGCGGGGTAAAAGTAATCAGAGGCCAGCGCGTCACATAGGCCATCTTCAACCATGTCCGCGGCGGACAGCGACCCGATGTGACTGCCGCCTCGCGCCGCGTTGGGCGCACCAAAGATGATTGGGTCACCCTGATCTCGTGCGGCAAGAGCGGCCTCCATCACCATTGGGAACTCAGCGACACAAGCCCCGTGGCCGCGAAAAAACGCCCGGGTTTCGGCACGGGTATCATCATGGCTCAGCATCGGCGCACCCGCCGCACGCCCCAGAGCCGCCACATGGGCGATTTGTTCCGGCACCTCGGGGCGACGGGACCAAATTTTCCCGAACAACGCCATGTAGTCTTCATGCGTGAGACCCGCGCGTTTGGTTCTGGTCGACGTCCGCAAGGACATGCGCGGATCATCAAGCGCGGCCGTGGTGAAGTGCGGGCTGAATTCAAAGGCGCGGTCCTGAATGGCCACGTCAAAGGCGCGCATCATCATGGAGGTGTGATCGTTAAAAGCGATCGAGGGCAATAATGGGCCTTTGAGCGCTTTTTCGATTACTGGGATAGCCTCAAAGGCAAAGGTTTCCCAACGCAGTTGCACGCGGTTCTCAACGGTCAGGCGCGAAGCCAGTTGCGTCAGGGCGGCGATCAAATCCTGCCCACGTGTCACCTCACGGAGGCCCGGTTCCCAACTCAGCGTGATGGCGTGATAGGCGGTCGCGATGCCATTGCTGGCCAATTGTCGATCGGTGTCGATCACGGCAGTGTCGAGCGGAAAGTAGACCCCTGGGCGAGGCATCACCTGTCGCTCAAAGGCATCCCCATGCACGTCGATCATCGCGGGGGCGAGGGTTAGGCCTTGGGCATCGATCACGCTGCCCTGTACCTGACCGCCAATGTCGACGATTTGCCCGTTGGACACGGTGACGGTGGTTTCAACGGCATCGTCGGCCAGGATGACCCGCGCGCCTTGGAGAGTGAACGTCATGGACAGGCCTTTGAACGGGAAGGGATGCGTCATGCAGTTTAGGCCGCGCGCCGCCGGATCACCAGACCCGCTGGGGGAAGTGATGCCTATCCCATGGACGCGCTGTCATGAATGAAATCCGTGAGATGCTGCGCCACAGTCTCCCCCGCCTCAAGCAAGATCGAGTGTTTCAACTCTGGCAGGATCACAAGTTTGGAATTGGGCATCGCGTCATGAATATGCTTGTTCAGATGCGGGTTGCAGCCCCCGTCATTTTCGCCTGTGAGCACCAAGGACGGTGCGCCAATCTCATGGAGCCAAGAGGCCATTTCGGTGCCCGCATAGATGCGAAACACGTTGAGGAAAACCTCAGGATCGGTGTCGACCACTTGTTTCAGGCGGCGATCCACGATGTCGCGATGGGCTTCAATAAAGCCATCGGTGTACCAGCGGTCGATCAGCGTGTTTAGGACATTGGGCACGCCTTTGTCCTCCATCGCCTTGACCACTGCCCAGACCTTTTCACTGTCGCCCTTGGTGCGGAACGCGGCCGTTGACAGGAGCCCCAGCGACAGCACGCGGTCGGGGTAAAGCCGCGCGTAGGCCGGGCCGATCATGCCGCCGAGGGAATGGCCGGCGATATGGGCACTGTCCACGCCCACGCGGCGGCGCAGCTGTTCGAGATCGGCCACCAGCTCTTCCAGGCCAAAGGGCAGGCCAGGGCAGGGTGACGCGCCGTGACCGCGCAGATCATAGGTGATGACCTGAAAATGCCGGGTGAGCGTGGGCATGAGGAAGCGCCATGTGTCGCGCGCCGCGCCAATGCCATGCACAAGGATTAGCGGCGGGCCGTCCCCTTCGACAGAGTATTCACAATCAATGGCGACAGACATGAGGCTGTGTCCTTTACTCTGCGGCGACGGAACCTGAGGCGTCTGCAAAATGCGGCATCACCTCTTCGGCAAACCGCTGAATGCTCTCAAGTGTCTCGGATTGGGCGGCACCGAAATTCATCGACAGGATCACGCGGTCGACGCCCATCTCGGCGTAGGGGCCCAGTTGGTCGATCATCTGTTGTGGAGAACAGATCAGCAGGTTTGCATCAAGGTCTTCGCGCGTTTGACTTCGGGGCAATGGGCGCGCCATGCCGCGATCAATAAGGCCGGGGCCGGTGAACACGTTGTCGAACTTGGAATAGTAGTATTCGGCGGCGCTGAGTTTAGCCTGGCGGTCAGCCTCGGATGTGGTGACAAAGCTCACGCGGGAGAGCGACAGCGTCAGATCGCGCCCGTCCTCGCCCATCTCTTCTTTGGCGCGGGTGAAGGCGCTGACCTGATCATGGAGCAGTTGTTTGTTGCCCGCCAGCGGCGTCGTTTGGATGTGAAACCCGCGTTTGGTGCAGGCGTAGATACCCTCTGGGTTCATCACCGCCATCATCATCTGCGGCCCCCCGGGGCGCACGGGGCGGGGCATAATCGTGATGGGATCGAATTTGTAATACTCGCCGTCCCAAGACACTTCCTCTTCGGTGAGCAGAGCCTGGAGCACATCTAACGATTCATCAAACCGCGCGCGGGTTTCTTCCATGGGCACGCCGAGGCGTTCCATCTCCACCTTGAACGCGCCACGGCCCACGCCCAGCATCAACCGGCCCTCGCAGAAGATATCGGCGACCACGACCTCACCGGCATAGGTGCGCATGTCATGCAGCGGCAGCACGACGATGGAGGTCATGATCTTGATCTGCTTCGTATGCGCCGCGATCTTGACCGCAAAAGTCAGCGGCGCGGGCATCATCAGCACGTTCATCAGGTGATGTTCGGTGACCGAGACCGCGTCGAACCCCAGCTGGTCGGCGAGGATGGCTTGCTCCACCATGTCGGCATACACGCGATCACCGCCGTAGGATTTGTCCGGGTAATCCGCTGACAGTTGCAGGCTGAATTTCATGGCCGCACTCCGGTTCGTTTTGGAAACCCTAGCGCGGGTTTGGGCGTTTGGATACCTCTTGCGTCAGCGCTGAAATGTGACGTGTCCGTTCATGATCGTGGTGGTGGTTTGCGCTTGGGTGATCTGATCGGCGGGCAGGGTGGTCAGGTCATGGCTCATCACCACGACATCGGCCATCATGCCGGGTGTCAGCTGGCCTTTGACACCTTCATTGAACTCCACCCAGGCATTGTCGCGGGTATAGCTGGCCAGCGTGTCATGGAGCGATTGTGTCTGGTCGGTCCAACCCTCGCCCATGTCAAGCGGGGCAGTGGCCGCTTTCACGGTGTCCATCACGTCCACCTGGATCACCGGCCAGTCCGTGGAGAACACGACCGGTACGCCCGCTTCGCGCATGGTTTGCCAGGCATAGGCGCCTTCGATCTGGTCGTCATGGAGGTATTGGCTCACCGCGCCCGGCGGGAAGATATGGCCTGTGGGCGCGTGCCCGGGCTGGAGCGACGCGACGATGCCGTGCGCCTTCATGCGGGGAATGTCGTCGGGGTGTATCACCTCGATATGTTCGATCCGGTGGCGGCTGTCGCGGGCGCCGTTGCTGGATTGCGCGGCGGCATAGGCGTCAATCGTGCGTCGGACGCCCGCATCCCCGATCGCGTGCACCGCGATTTGAAAGCCCAGCCGGTCGGCCTCCACGACGCAAGCCATGAAATGCTCTTGTGTGAAAACCTCATCGCCCATGTTCTCATTCGCGCCCAGATCGCCGGGGTAGGGGCGCAGCATCAGCGCGGTGCCGCTTTCGATCACACCGTCGATGAACATTTTGACGTGGCTCAGTTTGACCATGTCACTTTGATAGTCCTCGCGCAGGGCCGGGGCCTCTGCTGCGATGCGTTCCACCGGGTCTGTGCCTTTGACGTGGAAGGGCACATGGCAGCGGCAAAGGAGGCGGCCTTCGGTTTCAAGTTCACTGAGAAGCTCCAATTGATAGCGGTTGCCGTCCATCAGGTGCAGGCCTGTGATGCCTTGCGCCGCGCAATGCGCGAGGCCACGGGCGATCACGTCCTTGTCCATCTTGCGCTGCTCTGGCGTCGCGGGTGGCTCAGGGTCCTTGCCGGTGGTGAGGCCCAGCATCTCGCGCCCACCGTGGCGGGTGAGGTCGAGGATGGGACTGTAGGCATCCGGCTCCAAGAGTTCGCCGTTGGCCAGACCGTCCTCGCCCATGACAATCTCAGAGCCCGCATCGACCTCTGCCCCTTGCAAAAGCCCTGTGGCCTCAAGCGCGGCGGTGTTGGCCCAGACGGTGTGGTGATCGGGGGCGAACATGGCGAGCGGTCGGTCGGACAGAATGCTGTCGAGGTCATGGCGGGTCAGCGTACGGCCCGTGCCGAGGATGTCGTAATCGGCCATGACGCAAAAAACGAGGCGATCATCGGGATTGGCTTCGGCATAGGGCAGGATGGCCGCGCGCATCGCCTCTATGCCTTCCACGCCGTAGAGGTTGAGGCAATCGAGCTCCACCGATCCGCCGAAGAGATGCACGTGACTATCGATGAAGCCGGGCAGAACCGTGCCGCCTTTTGCGTCGATGATTTTCGTTTCGGGACCAGCGAGTGCTTTGATCTCTGCGGTGCTGCCCACGGCGGTGATTTTGCCGCCTTCTAAGGCCAGCGCCTCTGCCTCAGGCCGCGCCTCATCAAAGGTGATCAGCGTGCCATTGAGAATGACGATGTCCGCCATAACCGGCCCTTGTCTGTTGGTCATTGTAATCCCTATCGGACACCCGCCCCGGACCTGATCCGGGGCCTCGCGGTTTGATCTACGAGGCCCCGGGTCAAGCCCGGGGCGGGTGGTCTGTTTTACTTCTGCAGCTCTGTCCAGATCGCGGTGTAGAGCTTTGTGGCCTCTGGCGGGCAGGTCTCTGCCACATAGGCCGCACCGACCAGATCGGCGGGGACCACAACCTCAGGCGCGGTTTTCATGTCTTCGGGCATGAACGCCTCGGACCCTTTGATCCCGTTGGCGTAGCGCGCGAAGGAGGACAGCATCGCGGCGTTCTCGGGGGCCATGATGAAGTTGAGGAAGGTCTTGGCCTCATCCACATTCTTGGCATCAGACAGGATCGCGGCATTGTCCATCCAGACCGGGAAACCCTCTTGCGGATAGCCGAACGCGATATCGGGGTTCTGGTTGCGGGAGCGGAAGGACGCGCCGTTCCAGTTCACACCAGCGGAGAGGTCACCCTTGGCGTATTTTTCGATATTGCCGTAATCCATCGACAGCCAATGGGGTTTGGCGGCCTGCAGGACGTCGCGCACTTGCTTGAGCACCTCTTTGTCTGCAGTGCACTGTTCGCCGCCCACATATTTGATGGCCAGGCCCATCACGTCGCTCATCTCAGGCACCACGTTGATCTTGCCCTTCAGCTCTTCTGGTGGGTCAAAGATCACGGCGGCGGTGTTGATGTCGCC
The DNA here is from genome assembly GCA_039030635.1 of Pseudomonadota bacterium. Classification (GTDB taxonomy): domain Bacteria; phylum Pseudomonadota; class Alphaproteobacteria; order Rhodobacterales; family Rhodobacteraceae; genus Roseovarius. The sequence continues at coordinate 32,374 of JBCCDT010000009.1, read as the reverse complement.
CTCATAAACCGAGGTGTTCACCGTCACACCGACGGTGCCCCACTGCCACGGCACGGTGTAGTTGCGGCCCGGATCAAAGGAGACATCCACCCATTGCGGATCGACATGTTTGAAGTTCTCCATCTCGTTGGGTTTTGACTCCATCAAGAGGCCTTCGCCCACGAAGATCGGGATATAGGTGCCCGAGGGGACCACAATGTCGAACCCGTGCCCACCGGCTTTGATCTTGGCCAGGGCGGTGTCGTTGCTGTCGTAGTCGGTGATCGTGACGGAAATGCCCGTCTCGGCCTCAAACTTTTCGATCATTTCGGGGCTGGTGTAGTTGCCCCAGTTGTAGATATTAAGTTCCCCCTCGGCCAGCGCGGGCGCTGCGAGAAGGGCAAGGACTGCTGTGAGTGTTGTCTTCATTTTGATCTCCCTGTTTTAGGTTTTGATTTTACTCAGCAGAGTGAAGGCGATCACCATGGTGATCGAAATGCCCAGAAGGGCGGTTGAAATGGCGTTGATCTCTGGTGTGACCACGCGCCGGAGCTGACCCAACATGTATGTGGGCAGCGTATCCTGTCCGGCGGATTTTACAAATTCCGTGATCACCACGTCGTCGAGGCTGATGACAAATGCAAGCATGGCACCGGCGAGGATGCCCGGCCAAAGCTGCGGCAGGGTGATGCGGCGGAAAATCTGGAACGGGGGGGCGTAGAGGTCTGCCGCGGCCTGTTCGAGGGAAAGATCCATACCCTGCAGGCGGGCGCGGATGGGCAGGTAGGCAAAGGGAATGCAAAAGGCCGAATGCGCGATGATGAGGTACAAAAGCCCGGTGTAGCCGGTGGCGACCTTGATCATGGCAAAAAAGATCAGGAGCGCCACGGCGGTGACGATTTCGGGCACCATGAGCGGTTGGTTGATCATCGCGAAGACGGTCGTTTGGCCGCGGAATTTGCGGGTGCGGGTGGTGGCGAGCGCGGCCATCACGGCCACGGATGTGGAGATGAGCGCGGCCCAGAATGCGATGATGAGCGATCGGATCGTGGCCTCTTGCACCTGCTCATTGTCCCAGGCTGAGACATACCAGCGCCAAGAGAACCCTTCCCAGATTGCAATCGAGGTGCCCGCGTTGAAGGAATAGATCACGAGCAGGATGATCGGCATGTAGAGCATGGCAAAACACGCCATGGCGATGGTGGTGAAGCCGGTCTGTTTGCGGACGTCGAACGCCTTATCCATGCCGCACCTCTTCTTCGCCAGCCGCGCGGACATAGGCCATAAGCGCCACCATCACGATGGCCAGAAGGGTGATCGACAGCGCCGCCCCAAGCGGCCAGTTGCGCCCTTGGCCGAACTGCAGCTCAATGAGGTTGCCGATCATCAGCTGGTTGCCCCCGCCCATCACGCGCGGGGTGACGTATGCGCCCAGTGAGGGCACGAAAACGAGGATGGAGCCTGCAATCACGCCCGGCTTGACCAGCGGCAGGATTACACGGTGGAGCACTTTGAGGCGCGTGGCGTAGAGATCATAGGCCGCTTCGACGAGGGAGAAATCAAGCCGCTCCATTGAGGCGTAGATCGGCAGCACCATCAGCGGCAGATAGACATAGACCATGCCAAGGATGATCGAGAACTCGGTAAAGAGCATCTGAATGGGTTCATCAATCACGCCCATCGCGATGAGGGCAGAGTTGATGACGCCCTCATTGCGAATGAGCTCAAGGATCGCGAAAGTGCGGATCAGAAGGTTGGTCCAGAACGGGATGATGATCAGCAGCATCCACATGTCGCGCTGTTTTTTCGGGCGCGTGGCGATGAAATAGGCGGTGGGAAAGCCCACGATCAGGCAGCACAGCGTGGTCAGCAGCGACAGTTTCACAGACCGCCAGAAGATGCTCAGATGCGCATCCGACCAGCCCAGCGTGTCGTCGAAAATGTCCCGCTCCATCACCACGTTGAACCACGCGTCGGTGGAAAACTCCCACACCACGCCGCCGAAATCGCCGGGGCTGAGGAAGGAATAGACCAGCGTGATGAGCAGGGGCCCTGAAGCGGCGAAAATCAAGATGATCAGCGAAGGGGCCAAGAGCAGCCAGCGGTTGCGCGTTTGACGTTTCGCCTCAGTGATCGACAGCTCCGCCATCAATCGCGCAAGACCTGCGCCACGCTGGGCGGGAAGGTGATGCCGACCGTGTCACCCTCGGCCATGCCGGAGGTCACATCAGGGGCGTTTTGCTGGCGCAGGACAAAGGATGTGCCATCGCTGAGCGCCACGTGGAAATGCGTATCCGTGCCGAAATAGACGATGTTGTGGAGCGTGCCGGACAGCAGTCCATCCTTGGCCGTGCTCAGCCGGGCGTGTTCAGGGCGGATGGCCAAGGTGACTTTGCCCGCCTCTGGCGCGCCGTCGACCTCCAGGACCTTGCCGGATGACAGCCGCACCGCACCTTTGCCAGTGACATCCACCTCGACGAAGTTCGTGTCCCCGATGAAATCCGCGACAAACCGGTCGGCAGGGTGATCATAGATGTCACGCGGCCCGCCGATCTGGCGGATGGCGCCGTCGGACATCACCGCGATGCGGTCCGACATGGTCAGCGCCTCTTCCTGGTCGTGGGTGACGAAGATAAAGGTGATGCCGGTTTCCAGCTGCAAGCGTTTGAGCTCCAACTGCATATTCTTGCGCAGTTTGAAATCGAGCGCGCTGAGCGGTTCGTCCAAAAGCAGGATCTTGGGCTTGGGGGCAAGCGCCCGCGCGAGCGCCACGCGCTGTTGCTGGCCGCCGGAGATCTGACTGGTCTGACGGTCGGCCAGATGCGCCATTTGCACCAGCTCCATCATCTCACCCACGGTCGAAGAAATCTCGGACTTGGGTTTTCCCAGCATCTCAAGCCCGAAACCAATATTTTCCGCCACGGTCATATGCGGAAAGAGGGCGTAGCTTTGAAACACCGTGTTGATCTGGCGTTTATGCGGCGGGGCGTCGAGAAGGCTCTCGCCGAACATATCAAGGCTGCCCGAGGTGGGGTGCTCAAACCCCGCGATAAGGCGTAAAATCGTGGTTTTGCCGCACCCGGACGGGCCCAGAAGGGTGAAAAACTCATTGTCTTCAATGTCGATATCGATGCCGCCGAGCGCTTCGACCGGCGGGTTGCCGGGATAAACCTTGCGCAAGGCGCGTGCGCTGATGGCTTTGATCAAACCCCGTCCCCCGATCGGCAGTTGTGCAGGTGCAGCATACCCCAATGATTGCGCCAAAATTCAGTGGGGGATATACCCCTCTTGGGGTAGATTTTTGGTCAGTTGGTCGCAGAAAGAGGGTAATTTCCTTGGAGCTTTCCGAATATGACATCCTGCGGTTGCAAAAAGCGCTGGCGGCCCTCGGAACGCCGGGTTTCTTCGCCGCCTTTCGCAACCTGCTGAGGGCGCGAATGCCGATGGCGACCTTCTTGTTCCTGCGGTTTGACCCGGGCAAAGCGCCGGTTCTCTTGGATGCGTGGCTGTCTCATGCGCGTGTGCCAGTGTCCGCGCTGGATGACTATGTGGAAACGACCTATCCATTTGATCCCTTTTTTCAATTCAGCGACGTGCCGGAGAAAGGGGGGCTTTATCGCTTGCCCGAGATTGCGCCCGACCGGTTTTTCTCAAGCGAATACTACCTGGAATATTATCGCAGCACTGGCTTGTGCGATGAGGTGGGGATGCTGGTGCCCATGCCTACGGGGGCGCGGGCGCATGTCTCTATCAGCCGATTGGATGAGATGGGCCCCTTCAAGCGCCGCGAGCTTCAGTGCCTCAAAAGCTTTGCCCCGGTCCTGCTTGAGATGTTGGGTCAACATGTCAGGGTGATCAGCCCGCAGGAGCCATCTCGCTCTGCCGCCGATACGCACCCTTTGCCCAGTTTGATCCGCGCCTATGCCAAGGACACGCTGTCGATACATTTGACCGCGCGGGAGGCGGAGATTGCCGCGCTGGTCTTGCAGGGCCATTCGAATGCATCCTCGTCCCTGGCCCTCAACATCGCGCGCGAAACCTGCAAGGTGCATCGGCGCAATCTCTATCGTAAGCTGGCCATCTCATCTCAGCGGGAGTTGTTTGGATGTCTCAAGCATCTTTTGTAGGAATTACGAGGACGCGCGCCCATGTGTGACCGCTGTGTTCTGCCGCCGGGCGCGTGTCATTGGCTTCGCGTTAGTTTGCGCTTTGTCCGGGGATGCGGCGTTGCGGCCCTCCTGTGTTGGGGCGACGCGTCTCACGCCCAAGACACTGATCAAGCGCCGCTCTCGGTGTCGGCGGAGGAGGGCGGGTATCGCTATTTTGTCGTCACCCAGGATGAGACGCCTTTGCGGGATGCGCCTGCGGTCTCCGCGCCAGAGGTTGGCCTGATCTCCAATGGACAGCGTTTTCACAACCTTGGCTGCGCCCACTCGGCCGGTGTTTTATGGTGCGAGGGTCGGGTCATCGACGGCAAGGAACGCGGTTTTCTCCAAGGCTCCGTTTTGCGGCCCGCGGCGGCGCAGGACGGGACGTTTCCCAAAGGCGTGAATGACAGCCGAGATCGGGTGAGGCGCGATGATTTCGATCGCGAAGGGCGGATCAAATGCGCGCAAGTTGATGGGCAAACCCTGGGCGATTGCCGGGTTCAGGTCGCTTTTGCCGGGGGCGGTGATGCCACAGCGCGCGTGACCTTTCTCAACAGTTTCACGCGGGAACTTTATTTTGTCGACGGAGGGTTTCAGCGGGCCAATACGACCATGTCCGGGGTGGGCACGGATACGGAGTGGCGCGTGGAGAATGGGGATTTTGTGATCCGTGTCGACGACCAGAGGTTTCGTATCCCAATGGATTTTATGCTCGGAAAACCCTAGGCGCGGGGGGAGAAGGGCCGCACAAAGGCGGCCCAATTCCGTGATTTACTGCGGGGATATCTTATAAATTGTCCCCTCATCGACAGCGGCATAGAGGCTGCCATCCGGCCCTGTCACCAGGGAACGGTAGCGACCGCCATCCTCAGAGGCCAGATCCATCTGGGTGATGCTGACGACCTCTGTGCCATCATCGCTGAGCGTGAGCACGTCAATTCGTTGGCCCAAAGGCGTGCCGCCAAAGCCGATGCCCATGATGCCCACGGCCATGGACCCTTCCCAATCGCCCCATTGGTCCCCGGTCAGGAACGCGTTGGACGATGTGCCTTGCGACCACCCATTGTTGTTCCAGATCGGGGGCATCGCACTTGGATAGGTTTCAAAATCCGTCATCGGCATCCAGGCGGCGCGCAAAAAGCGGTTGTCGCCCACCATCTGGTTCGGGCTGTAGCCGCAGTAATTGTCCGGGCAATCGCCGCGTCCGGCCATGTTCGGGCGCGGATCCCAGCCGGCATTGCCACCATTGCGCAGCACGGTCACCTCATCGGAATGCCAAGGGCCATGCTCTGCCGTGATCGCGGCCCCCGTTTCAGGGTGGAACGCGATACCCTGCACGTTGCGGTGGCCGTAGGTATAGGTCCGCTTGTCAAAGCCGAAGGGCGGCGTGTTGCTGGCCGCGGGCGAGCCGTCGGTGTCCAGCCGCATCACCTTTGATCCCATCAGGGTCGGGCTTTGGGGCACCTCGCCATTGTGGGTGTCGCCAGTCGTCAGATACAGGAACCCATCGGCTGGATTGAACCGCACGCGACCGCCGTTATGGGCACCCGGTCCTCCAAACGGGTGATCAGACGCGGCCATCTTATAGGGCACATCCTCGACGATATCGCGGCGTTCCGACACGCTGGTGAAGTCTTCGCTCACCTCCAGCCGCATCAGGCGGTTGGTATGCGGGGTCGACATGTTGGAAGTGGAATAGACATAGATCCTGCGGTTCTCGGCAAAATCGGGGTCCACCGCCACGCCCATCATCCCGGCCTGACCTTCGCAGAACAGGTCTTCGGCCACGGAATTGTAGCCTTCCGACTCACTCATACCCAGAAGCGCGTTCACGTCTCCCGATGGCATCATGACGGACAGGCCGTCGCATTTTTCGGTATAAAACATCGTGCCATCGTCCAGGAACGCCATGTCCCAAGGGCTTTCCAACCCATCCAGAACAACCTCTTGGCTAAGATCCTGAGACAGCGCGGGACTGGCCCCCGCCGCCGCAACGGCCATAATCGGTAAAATGCTTACAAGATTTCGGAACTTCATGTTTGTCCTCCCTTAAAGCTCAAATTGCGTGACCTTGGTGGCCCTCTCCTTTTTCAATTGCTCGAAATGCCTAATCCTTGGATGCTTCATGTTTGCGCGGCCAGCATGGCGTCGGCGCGGGCGAATATGTCCTTGAAACGGGCTTTGGATTTGCTGCGCTGGCGGACGGTTTTGAGGGTCTCGTAATTGCTTGAGACATCGCCCACGAGGATCAAACCGACCATGCCATAGGTCTTGTGCGGGGTGCAGAAATAGCCGTATGCGCCCTCGACCGTCAGGGTCAGCTCAAATTCCTTGCCGATCTTGCTTTTCCAAGGCTCGACGCCCTCGGGCAGCATATCGTCGCGCGCCTGGCAGTTGTGATTGTTGTCGGTGGCCAGAAACCGGATCACATCGCCGGGCTGCACCATCACGATATCGGGGTAGAAGACCATCAGCTCCTTTTTGTCATCGGGATGATGGTTGAGCATTTCGACGTCATGGACGGCATCTGAGGACGTGAGGATCGAAGGGGTCGCCGATGCCGCGAGCGCGCCGCCGATCAGTGCCATGTTCTGTCGTCTTGTGATCTTCATAGGGGTACCTTTTCGTCGAATTTCGTCATTCCGCCGCCTGGTCCGCCTTGCCAGGCGCTTGTCTGTAGTTCAGCGGGACATCATCACCCATCGCCGCGTGGGCCTGGGCCTGTTCTTTGACCGCGATATGATGAGGGGATTTGGCACAGACCGGATCGGTCGCGTTGGGATCGCCTATGAGCGCCATGGCCTGGCACCGGCACCCGCCGAAATCGATCTCTTTGCGGTCGCAAGACTTGCAGGTGTCGGGCATCCAGTGATCCCCGCGATAGGCATTGAACGCCGCGCCCTCAAACCAGATCTCGGACAGGGGTTTGTCGCGCACCGTGTCAAAAGTCAGATGCGGAATGGTCTGCGCCGCGTGACAGGGTAGGACCTGACCATCAGGCGCGATGTTCAGCCCCGTCGTGCCCCATCCGCCCATGCAGCGTTTGGGCAGTTGGTCGTGGTAATCTGCGGGCACGAAATCAATCACCAGTTTGCCCTTCAGGGCGTGGCGGGCTTTGGTGACGATCTTGATCGCCTCTTGGGCTTGCGCCTTCGTCGGCATCAACGCATCGCGATTGGCCAGGGCCCAGCCGTGAAACTGCACGGTCGCGATCTCAATGCGGCGCGCGCCAAGCTCCTGCGCTATCTCAAGCGCATGGGGGATCTGATGCAGGTTGCGTCGGTGTAACACCACGTTGAGCGTGAGCGGAAAGCCGATTTCGCCGATCCATGCCGCGACCTCCATTTTCCGTTTAAAGCCGCCAGCATAGCCACCAATGTCATCGGCCAGTTCTGGCGTCGTGCCTTGCAGGGACAGTTGAATGTGATCAAGGCCCGCCGCACCCAGCTCAATCAGACGTTTTTGGGTCAAACCGATCCCGGACGTGATCAAATTGGTATAGAGCCCTGCATTGCGCGCGGCGGCGACCAGCTCTGTCAGATCGCGGCGCGCTGCGGGTTCCCCGCCGGACAGGTGCAGTTGGAGAACACCCAGATCGGCGGCCTCCGAAAACACGCGCGCCCAAGTGTCTGTATCCAATTCCTGCTCCGCCCGTGTCAGCTCAAGCGGGTTGGAACAATACGGGCAAGACAGCGGGCATCGATGTGTCAGCTCCGCGAGCAAGGCTATGGGGGGCGGCGGCCTCATCCCGCGACATCCAGAAATCTGCGGTGTTTCAGGGCGGTCAGAAATCCCGCGCTGTCCTCGCGGATTTGTTTGGCGGGCGCGTTGTATTTTTCGGCCAGCGCCGTTGTGATGTCACCAAATGTGCGGGTGCCGTCCACTTCCTCCAAAATCGCCTGCCCGATTGGATCGAGCGTGATGGCGCGTTCGGGGGCCAACAGGACCCAAGCGTCGCGCACTCTGTCATGGTGAAGGCGCACGCCGCGTGGCAGTGTTGGAACATCGCTTAGCTCCATCAAGAGGCCCTCCGCAGTAAAAGACCTTCGCCCGGTTGCCACGCGCCCGGGGGGATGCGCGCGGGGTCCACATAGGCCGACGAAAGCGCATCAAGCTGCGACCAGAGCACATCCGTTTTGAACATCAGCGCGGCGGCGGCGGCGTCTTGTTTTTCCGTGCTGTCTGCGTTGTCGAGCACCCAAGCCAAACCAAAGGCCACGTCCTTGGGTGCTTCTTTCAAACGATTTTTGAAATAGGACAGGGACGCGTCATCCGCGAATTCATAATTCTGCAACAGGCCCGTAATGCGATCCGCGTGGATTTTGGGCGCAAACAGCTCGGTCAGGGAGGCCGCGACCGCCTCAAGCAAGGTTTTGTCACGCACGAACCGCACATAGGCATCCACGGCGAATTTCGTGGCCGGCAAAACCCCTTCGCAGGACGCCACATAGTCCGGATCAAGCCCCACGGCGTGCGCCAGACGCAGCCAGCGTTTGATCCCGCCTTCTTGCGCATCGGTGCCGTCATGATCTTCCAGCCGGGACCGCCATTGGCGGCGCAACGCAGGGTCCTCAACGCGCGACATGAAGGCTGCATCTTTCATCGGGATCGACTGTTGATAGTAATAGCGATTGATCACCCAAGCGCGCACCTGATCAGGCGTGCAGCCGCCGCCATGCAGAAGGTCATGAAACGGGTGTAGGTCATGGTATCGCTCGGCTCCGATCTGGCGCAGCCGGGCCTCAAACTCTGAGCGGGATTGCGCCGCGCGATGGGTCATGGGCGCAGCTCCATCCCGTCCTCGGCAATGACCCAACCGGCCGCCTCTGCGATGGCCCGCTCAGGCGCATCGGGGCGGAACACCGGGTTCGTGTTATTCATGTGAACAAAGATTTTCTGCCCTATGTCCAACCCGTCGAAGGCCGCGATGGATCCGTCCGACCCGCTCATGGACATATGTCCCATCCGCTTGCCGGTTTTGTGCCCAACGCCTTCTTTTTGCATCTCATCGTCGGACCACAGCGTGCCGTCAAAAAACACCATATCCGCCCCGTCGAGCCGCGCGCGCAGGTCATCGGTGAGTTTGGCGCAACCAGGGATGTAATAAGCGCTTTTCCCTTGGGCAGAGAGCGCGACACCCACGGTTTGTTCACCCACCAATTCCGTCTCAACCGTGTCCCCTTCGAGGTAGAGCGGGACCTTGCCCGGCACCGCGAAAAGCTCTGCCGTCAAACCCTTTGAGGGCTCAAACGGCTCACCCAAAGCAATGGGCCTGCGGGGGACGATGTCAGGTTTGAGGGCGTCGAAAATCGGATTTTGATTTAACACGTCGTGGATGCCCTGAGTTGCAAATAGGTCAAAGTGTTGTTGTTCCCTTAGCGTCAAAAGCCCCGCCACGTGGTCGATATCCCCGTTCGTCAAAACGACGGAAGACAAAGGCACATCTCGCAGCCCCCTTGGGTGCAACGGGGCTGCCCGGGCCAGCTGAATTCTGACATCCGGTGATGCGTTGAACATCGTCCACGTCTCTCCATCGCCTGTGACGGCGATAGACGACTGGGTTGAGCTTTTAATCTTACCTTGCCGCGCCAGACTGCAGTTCAAACATCCGCAGTTCCATTGAGGTAGACCACCTCCGGCAGCAGCACCAAGTACAAGCGCACGAAAATTCACATTCGCACGCGGAAAAACCTAAAATGGAATCTCGCGTTCGTCTTCGTAATCAGGACCGTACATATTGATTTCCATGCCGCACTCAATTTCGAGAAGCACTGGTTTCGTCCAAGCCATAAAAAATCCTCCCAAATTTTCAGTTAGCCCTAACAGTATTCCAGAGATTTCGAAGTTTCGCTACGTTTTTTTTATCACAATTCGGCCATCGGCTGGAAATCGCAGGAAAAAGTAAGCTTGTGATCCGAGGGCTGAGATCCCGTTCCCTCTAGCCCTGTTTTTCCAAACGGTAGCGTATGGGTTGCACGTTGGAAGCGTAAGGTGCGGTGGTTGACCATGACTGAACCGTGCCCGGCAAATCATCCGGCCCTGCGCCCAATTTCGCCATTCCAAAGAGGCCTTTGCGGTGCAGCCGTCTGTCTCGCAGGCTCCTAAGTCTAAGAGGCATTCGAATTCAAATGCCTGTCTGCCAGAACCGCCGCAGATGTTCTGTTGTCGACGCCCATTTTCTGGAACACCTGCTCAAGGTGCTTGTTCACCGTGCGCGCGCTAAAGCTTAGAATGGCGCTGATATCGCGATTGGTCTTTCCCAAGGTCAACCAATAGAGAACCTCGGCTTCGCGCGCTGTCAGCCCAAAGGCGCTTTGCAGGAGGTCTTCGTTGCACTCAGACCGCCTTTGCACAAGTTTGATCAGGATATCCTGCGCCGCTGAGACCCCGATAAACTGAAGCGCGTGTGTTTCACTCAGCATGCATTGCTCCACGCCTGAGACGGGCCGGTCTATGCATCCAATGAGCCAGTTTTGGACATGGGGTGAGACAATGTCGAAACTGTTGGCATCCAATGTGCGCTGGGCCTTGTCCGTGCTCCAGACAAGCGTGCCATCGGTGTCAAACGCAAGGACAGAACTTTCGATCAAACCAACCGCGTTGCGCGCGCTGGTCAATGCACGGGCGTTCAGAATGTGGGTGGTGAGCCGTGCAACCATTTCCTCAACCGCGACCGGCTTGGTGATGTAATCGACCCCGCCAGACCTTAGCCCTTTGACCACATGTTCGGGATCTGTCAGCCCGGTCATGAACACGATGGGCGCTGGCGTTGGGTTTTGACCGGATTTCAGGCGACGGCACGTTTCAAACCCGTCCAGTTCCGGCATCATGGCATCCATCAAGATCACATCAGGTTGGACGCGCCCGGTGAGTTGTATGGCGCTGTGACCGTCCCGGGCCACCAACACGGTCATGCCTTCGGCCTCAAGGGCCGCCGACACCATGCCCAGCGAATCCGGGTTGTCATCGACCACAAGCGCTATGCCTTTGTTTCCCAATTCAAGCCCGGTCATCATACGCCTCCAGAGTGTCGACAATTCCGGCCATGTCGAAGTTTTCGAGTTTGCTGGTCAGGTCGCGCATTGTCGCGCGGTCCCCTTTGTGATCTGCGCGCAGCGCTTGCAGCGATGTGCGCAGCGCGCTGGCATGTCCAAGCTGCGCCAGATCCAGTAATTTGGCACGTTCATCAGTGGACAGGGGCAGGTGGCTCTGCTCGATCTCCGGCCCTTCGACGGTGAGCGTGATCTTCAGAAGCTCGGCAATCTGCAGGACGAGATCATCCAGGTTATAGGGTTTGGCCACAAAGGCGTCATGCAAACCCAGCTCAGGTCTGTGGTGACGTTCTTCGTTGGCGTGCCCGGAAATCATGATGATGGGTGTGTTGGCATGCGCCCCTTCGCGCAGCGATCGCGCAAAACTCCACCCGTCCCGTCCCGGCATATCGATGTCGAGCAGTATGATGTTAGGCAGGGCATCTGCCAGCATCGCTTCGGCCATGTCCACATGGGTGGCGCACAGGACGACAAAGCCGTAATCGCTCAGGAACTTGTCAAGCAGCGCAAGGTGATTGGTGTCATCATCCACGGCCAGCACCGTTTTGCGCGGTCCTTCATATCCGGTCACGGGCAGGGCGCTCGGCTCAGAGGACAGGCCTTGCGCACCAAAGACACTGGGCGCGAGAGAGGGCAGCATCAACCGGACGCGGAACAGGCTGCCGACGTTTACCTCGCTTTCCACTTCAATCTGACCGCCCAGGATTTCCACCAGCAGTTTCGTGATTGTCAGGCCAAGACCCGACCCATGCGTGTCTGAGCGGCTCGCCCGTTCGAACGGTCGCCAGATGCGGGTCAGATTGTCCTCGGAAATGCCGATGCCGGTGTCTCGCACTTCGATCACGGCCACTTCGTTGCGGTACTTCAATAGGAAATCGACTGACCCCTGGTCTGTGTAGCGTAGGGCGTTGGACAACAGGTTGATGATGATTTGGCGCAAACGCTTTTCGTCTGAGCGCACAAAGGCAGGCAACCGGCCTTCGGTGCGCATGCGAAAGCGGATGCCTTTGCGCTGTGCTTCATCCTCGAAGATTGACGTGATCTGATTGAGAAACACCTGCAGATTGATGCGGTCGCTCATCACTTCGAGACGTCCCGCCTCGATCCGCGAGATGTCCAGCAATCCGTCGATCAGCCCGGCCAGATGTTCGCTGGAGCGGCGAATACTGGTCAGTGAATTGCGCCAAGCCTCAAGTTCGCTGTCTTTTTCAAGCAATTGGGCAAAGCCATAGATTGCATTGAGCGGGGTGCGAAGTTCGTGACTGAGGCCCGACATGTAGCGTGTTTTGGCCATGTTTGCGGCTTCGGCCTTGTCCTTGGCCTCCTGCAAGGCGCGGTCGGTGCGTTCATGGGCGCGGATCTCGCGCAGCAACCTGTCAGATTGCCGTTCCGCCTCTGCCATGGCGTTTTTGCGGCTGGTGCCGATCAAGAGATACATCCAAACGGAAATGCCGATCACGATCACCATAGAGCCGTAGATGACCGTCAAAAGCGCGTCGAAATTCGGCGCAGGGGCCAAGGCCCTGATGCCCAGCAAAACACCGCCAAACATCAGGGAAATCACGGCCGTTGCGAAAATCGCTGTCGCCGTTTGGGTCAGCATGGCGCGCGCCACGGACCAGGGAAACACCGCATAAACCCATCCCTCGATCATGTGTCTGAGCCGCGCATGCGGCTTGCACATGTCGTGGCAACTGGTCTCAAGGGAGCAACACAGCGAGCAGATTGCACCGGCGTGAAACGGGCAGTCGATCATGTCCTCGGCGTCAAAGTGGTAGTCGCACACGGTGCAACTGGATTCCGTCAACGGTGTTTTGGGTTGGGGGCGGGCGATGTAGTATTTGCCACCTGTACCCCATGCGATCAACGGGGCGAGAACAAAGGATGTGGCCAGCGCGGACACCGCTGAGAAGGCTTGAAGCGTCACACCGAAAAGACCGCCATAGGCCAGAAAGGCAACCGCACAGGAGATTGCCATCGCGCCAAGGCCCACGGGATTGATATCGTAAAGATAGGCGCGCCTGAACTCGATCCCCTTGGGGCTGAGCCCGAGCGGTTTGTTGACAACGAGATCCGCCACCAGCGCCCCGATCCACGCTAGCGCGACGTGAGAGTAGACGCCCAGAACATGCTCAAGACCTGTGAACACGCCCAGCTCCATCAACAAAACCGCGATGCCCACGTTGAAGACCAGCCACACCACACGGCCAGGGTGCGTTTGGGTCAGACGAGAGAAGAAGTTCGACCAGGCGATAGAGCCGGCATAAGCGTTGGTGACGTTGATCTTGAGCTGTGACAGCACGACAAACAAGCCGGTGAGAAGCAACACCAGCCCCGGTGAATTCAAAAGCTGATCAAAGGCCACGTAGTACATACGCGTGGGGTCGGCGGCCTCGGTCATTGGCACCCCCTCTCGGAGGGCCAATGTGACCAGGTAAGACCCCGCAACCATCTTGAGCACACCAAGCACGCTCCAACCCGGTCCAGCCGCGATCAGAGCAACCCACCACTGTCGCCGCTCCTTGCGGGTGGTCGGCTCAGGCAGAAATCGTAGAAAATCCACCTGCTCACCGATTTGCGCCACGAGGGAAAACGCCACCCCGGTGGCCGCGCCGAACATCAAAAGCCGGGCCGTATCAGGCATGTCTTCTGATCCGGCCAATGCCGTGCCCGTGTAGGAGGTCCAGCCCTCGATGTCGTAGCCCACGAAGGCGAGGAACACGAAGGGCAGGATGTGCAGCAAGATCCAGATCGGTTGCGTCCAGGCCTGAAACGTCGAGATCTTGGAAAAGCCGTGGATCACGAGGGGGATCACCACCAAAGAGCTGACGATGTAGCCGACAAAGAGGGGTATCCCGAGGCAAAATTCCAACGCCAGGGCAAGGATCGCAGCCTCAATCGCAAAGAAGATGAAGGTGAACGAGGCATAGATCAGCGATGTCAGCGTTGAGCCGACATAACCAAACCCCGCCCCGCGCGTGAGCAAATCAATGTCGAGGCCGTAGCGGGCCGCGTAATATGAAATTGGCAGGCCTGTCAGAAAGAGGATGGCACCCACGGCCATGATGGCCGCGATGGCAATATCAAACCCGTAGGTCAGGGTAAGCGCTGCGCCGATCGCCTCCAGCGCCAGAAAAGAGATGGAGCCGATGGCCGTGTTCGCAACGCGCCCGTAACTCCACCGACGCGCCCGCCGCGCGGTGAAACGCAGCGCAAAGTCTTCCATCGTCTCGTCCGCGACCCAGCGATTATAGGTTCGTTTCTCGCGTGTCGCACGCAATGTTGCAATCATAGCCCACTCCACATTCACGCCTATGACCGACGTTCGACCTGCTCAGAAAACGCTCTTGGCGGCGTGCACTCCACGTCTATGTTCCGTTCAAATTCAGGATAATGCTCAAAACGCGCACGCCTATACGTCATTTGACGTATGTCTCGATGGGACCCTCCTGATGATCCTTGTTTCAGCCGGGCGGCATGGAATCGCCCGCTTTGCAAGCACGCTGAAAAGGAGGCGATATGTCTGACAAGGATCCAAACTCAACCGCCGGTGGCATGAGCCGCCGTGCCATGCTCGCTGGCAGTGCGGCGCTCACAGCGTCACTCTTTACGCCCAAAGGCCTAAAGGCGGCTGATTTTCCAACCGCTGAGGTGAACACCACGGGTCTTGCCGTGACGGACACGACCGTGACCTGCGGCATCCTGCATTCGATCACCGGCACCATGGCCATCTCTGAGACTGGCTCGGTTCAGGCCGAAAAACTGGCGATCAAGCAGATCAACGAACAGGGCGGCATCCTGGGCCGTCAGATCGAATACATCCAAGAGGATGGCGCGTCCGATTGGCCGACATTTGCGGAAAAAGCCCGCAAACTGCTCGTCAATGACAAGGTCGCATCCGTCATGGGCTGCTGGACGTCCGCCAGCCGCAAGGCCGTGCTGCCCGTCTTTGAGCAGCATAACGGTTTCCTCTATTACCCGACCTTCTATGAAGGCTTAGAGGAAAGCCCCAACGTGATCTACACCGGCCAAGAGGCCACGCAGCAGATCATCGCGGGCCTCGACTGGGTCAATAAGACGAAGGGCGCCAAGAGCTTCTACCTGCTGGGGTCTGACTACATCTGGCCGCGCACATCCAACAAGATCGCGCGCAAGCACATCGAGAACTTCATGACCGACTGCAAGGTCGTGGGTGAAGAGTACTATCCGCTTGGCCACACGCAGTTCAATTCGGTCATCAACAAGATCCGTCTGCGCAAGCCGGACGTGATTTACGCCATCGTTGTGGGCGGCTCCAACGTGGCCTTCTACAAGCAGCTGATCGCGGCGGGCATTGATCCGGCGGCAGAAAGCCCGATCGTTCTGACCATCTCGGTCACCGAGGATGAAATCCGCGGCATTGGCGGCGAAAACATCGCAGGCTCTTACGCGTGCATGAAGTATTTCCAGAGCCTTGAGAACGAAAACAACCTCGCCTTCGTGAAAGCCTTCAAAGAGATGTGGGGCGATGACATCGTGATCGGTGACGTCACGCAGGCCGCCTATCTCGGACCCTGGCTGTGGAAAGCCGCCGTGGAAAAGGCGGGCAGTTTCGACGTCGATATGGTGCGCGAAGCCTCTCCGGGCATCGAAAAGCCAACCGCGCCCGAAGGTTTTGTGAAGATCCACGAAAACCATCACCTGTGGTCCAAGACCCGCGTGGGTCGTGCGCAAGCCGATGGTCAATATGAGGTGGTGTTTGAAACCGCCGAATTGGTCGAACCTGATCCGTTCCCCGAGGGCTACCAGTAAGCCCGACCACTGCGCGGCCCGAGATTGGTCGCTCCTTCCCGGGCCGCGCATCTTCTCCCCTCAACTTTCCTGACCGGAGGCTGGCATGTTTGCTGACTATTCCTGGCCCGAGCTTGGCGCGATCTTCGCGATGCAAGGCTTTGCAGGGCTCATTCTATTTTCGGTGTTCGTGCTGATGGCCCTGGGGCTCGCGATCATCTTTGGCCAGATGGGCGTCATCAACATGGCCCATGGCGAATTTATGATCCTGGGCGCCTATGTCACCTACCTGGTCTCCAACCTCTTCGCCGATTACATGCCCGCGCTTTTTGGCGGGTATTTCTTCTTGGCGATGGCGCTGGCCTTTCTGGCCTCGGGTGCTTTGGGTCTTTTGGTCGAATGGGGGATCATCCGGCATCTATACAAACGCCCGCTGGACACGCTTTTGGCCACCTGGGGCCTGAGCCTGATCCTGCAACAGATTTACCGCTCCGTTTTTGGCGCCCGCGAGGTCGGGGTCAGCATCCCGGATTGGATGATGGGCAGCATGCCGATCACCGATCTCATTGAGGTGCCCATCAACGGGATTTTCGTGATGACGCTCGCCGTCAGTATTTCGCTGGGCGTCTATATCCTGATGTTCAAATCCACCTGGGGTCGCCAAGTGCGCGCGATCAACAACAACCGCGTGATGGCCGATGCCGTGGGCATCAACACCGCCTGGACCGACCGTCTGACCTTTGGGATCGGCTGCGGGGTGGCGGGTGTGGCCGGATCAGCCTTTACGATGATCGGCTCCACCGGGCCCACGGCGGGCCAGCTCTACATCGTGGATACGTTCCTCGTGGTGGTCTTTGGCGGCGCGGCAAGCCTTCTGGGCACCATCGCCAGCGCGTTTTCGATCAGTCAGGCGCAATCGATCATGGAGTTCTTCCTGTCGGGCTCAATGGCCAAGGTGCTGACGCTTTTGGTGGTCGTGGGGATCTTGATGATCCGTCCGCAAGGCCTCTTTGCCCTCAAACTGCGCAAGTAAGGAGCCGATCCGATGTCCCTTTCATCCTTCATGTCGCGCAAAGAGTTCTTCTACTTTGTGATCCTGGCCTTGGTGATTTTCGTGGTGCTGCCTGGCATCCTCGACAGCTTCCGCCTGAACCTCTTTGGCAAATACCTGACCTACGCCTTCGTAGCGATTGGTCTCGCGCTTTGCTGGGGTGCGGGCGGGATCCTCAGCCTTGGGCAGGGCGTCTTCTTTGGGCTGGGGGGGTATTGCATGGCAATGTTTCTCAAGCTGGAAGCGTCCACGCCAGAGAACACGTCGATCCAATCCACGCCTGGCATCCCGGATTTCATGGACTGGAACCAGCTGACCGAGCTGCCGGTTTGGTGGCAGCCCTTCTACAGCCTGCCGCTGGCCTTGATCGCGGTGGTCATGGTGCCTGTCTTCTTTGCCTTCGTCATCGGGTTCGCGATGTTCACCCGCCGGGTGGGCGGGGTCTACTTCGCCATCATCACGCAGGCTTTCGCAGCCATTCTCACCATCCTGATCATCGGTCAGCAGGGCTACACGGGCGGCGTCAACGGCATCACGGACCTGCGCACGCTTCTGGGCTGGGATATCCGCACGGATGAGGCCAAGACGACGCTTTATTTCGTCAATGGCGTGTTACTGTTCGCGGTTCTGCTCATCGCGCAATATGTGCGCAAATCCAAACTTGGCCGGCTTTTGATCGCCATGCGCGACCAAGAGGATCGTGTGCGGTTTTCGGGCTACAACGTGGCCAATTTCAAGATCTTCATTTTCTGCCTGGGGGCCGCCTTCGCAGGCATCGGTGGGGCCATGTTTACCCTGCAAGTGGGCTTCATGTCGCCTACGCTGGTTGGCATCGTGCCCTCCATCGAGATGGTGATTTTCTGTGCCGTGGGCGGGCGTCTGTCCATCCTCGGCGCGGTTTATGGCGCGCTGGTGGTCAACTGGGCCAAAACCACCTTTTCCGAGGCGTTTCCCGAACTTTGGCTCCTTGGCCTTGGCGGGCTTTTCATCGCGGTGGTGATGTTCTTCCCCAACGGTTTGGCGGGCGTGTGGTCCGAAAAGATCGAGCCACGGCTTCTCACCCTCATCGGCAAACCCAAAGCACGTCCGGCAGGCGAAGCTGCTGGTGCACCGGCAGAGTAAAGGAGAGCCAAGATGTCAGCCAGACATATCCTGAGTGTCGAGGACTTGTCCGTGTCGTTCGATGGTTTCAAAGCGGTCAATGACCTGAGCTTTTACGTCGAACCAAATGAATGTCGCGTCATCATCGGCCCCAACGGCGCAGGCAAGACAACCGTGCTTGACCTCATCTGTGGGCGGACCAAGGCCACCGGCGGGTCGGTGAAGTTCAAAGGCAAAGAACTTCTCACCATGCGCGAAGACCAGATCGTGAATGCTGGCGTGGGGCGCAAGTTTCAAACCCCGTCGGTCTACGAAGACCTGACCGTGTTCGAAAATCTGGAGCTGAGCTACCCCAAAGGCCACAGCGTCTTTGGCGCGCTTATGTTTCAGCGCGATGACCCGGTCAAAGCCCGCATCGAAGAGATCGCCAAAACCATCTTTCTCGAAGATCAACTGGAGGAAAAAGCCGCCTTCCTCAGCCACGGACAAAAGCAATGGCTGGAGATCGGCATGCTGCTGATCCAGGACCCGGAGCTTTTGATGCTCGATGAGCCCGTGGCGGGCATGTCGGTGGCCGAACGCAAGAAGACCGCCGAACTGCTCAACCGCATCATTCAGGATCGCTCCGTCATCGTGATCGAACATGACATGGGCTTTGTCGCCGACATCGCCACGCGGGTCACCGTGCTGCACCAGGGCCAAACCTTGTCCGAGGGCTCCATGGACCGGGTGCAGAACGATCCAAAAGTCATCGAAGTCTACCTCGGCCACTAAAGGAGATCCCAAGATGCTGAACGTAAATGCTCTGCGCGCCTCCTACGGCGAAAGTGAAATCCTGCATGCCCTGGATCTTGAGGTCAAACCCGGTGAGATCGTCGCAATCATGGGCCGCAACGGCATGGGCAAGACCACCCTGATGAAGACGCTCATGGGCATTGTGCCCGAACGCGGTGGCGACATCACGGTGGAAGGGGCAGCCATCACTGGCATGAAATCCCACCAACGCGTGGCCAAGGGCGTGGCCTACGTACCACAAGGTCGGCAGATTTTCTCATCCATGACCGTGAAGGAAAATGTCGAAACCGGCTTGACCGTGACGGGCGAAAAGACGGTGCCGGAAGACATCTATGAGCTCTTCCCCGTGCTGCTGGAAATGAAGGACCGCCGCGGC
Organism: Pseudomonadota bacterium; assembly: GCA_039030635.1. Classification (GTDB taxonomy): domain Bacteria; phylum Pseudomonadota; class Alphaproteobacteria; order Rhodobacterales; family Rhodobacteraceae; genus Roseovarius. Next base: position 13,102 of record JBCCDT010000009.1, on the reverse strand, counting down.
GGAAACCTCTCGGGTGGTCAGCAGCAGCAATTGGCAATCGCACGCGCCTTGGCCTCGGCCCCAAAGGTGTTGCTTTTAGATGAACCCACTGAGGGCATCCAACCCTCGATCATTCGCGAAATGGCCCGCACCTTGCGCAAAATTCGCGACCAGAAGGGTCTCAGCATTGTCGTTTCTGAACAGGTGCTCAGCTTTGCGCTCGACGTGGCCGACCGGGTGCTTGTGATCGAGAACGGCCGTTTCGTCCATGACAGCCCGCGCGACGGGATCGACGAAGAAAAAGTCGCAAAATTCCTATCCGTTTAACCAACCCAACCAGGAGGATGTCTCATGCCTGATACATTGCAACAACCGACCGCGTCGTATTCAGCCGATACGCTGATTACGGTGAATTTGGACGAAAGCCCGCATACCAACGAAAAGATCCATAACCGCTGGCACCCTGACATTCCGATCATCGAGTGGGTCGATCCGGGCGATGATTTCATCGTTGAGGCCTATGATTGGACCGGCAGCCAGATCGCAAATGACGATGACGCGGCCGACGTGCGCGATGTGGAACTGCCGCAAGTGCACTACCTCTCTGGTCCCATCGGTGTGCGCGGCGCAGAGCCGGGCGATTTGCTGGTGGTCGAACTGCTGGATGTGGGCCCGCTGAACCGTAGCCAATGGGGCTTCAATGGTGTCTTTTCCAAGAACAACGGCGGCGGGTTCTTGCAGGAGCAATTCCCGACGGCGCAGAAATCCATCTGGGATTTCAAAGGCATGTTCACCACATCCCGCCACGTGCCCGGTGTGCGCTACGCGGGCCTCATTCACCCTGGCCTCATTGGCACGCTGCCTGATCGCAAAATGCTCGACGCCTGGAACACCCGCGAAAAAGCCCTCTTTGACACCAACCCGACCCGGGTGCCAGCGCTGGCAGAACTGCCCAACACGCAATCCGCACATATGGGCAGCATGACCGGTGACGCCCGCGATGAGGCCGCAACCGAGGCCGCACGCACCTTGCCGCCCCGTGAAAACGGCGGCAACTGTGACATCAAGGACCTCAGCCGCGGTTCTGTCTGCTACTTCCCGGTCTATGTGCCCGGTGGCGGGCTTTCGATGGGTGACACGCACTTTAGCCAAGGCGATGGTGAGATCACCTTCTGCGGCGGGATTGAAATGGCATCATGGCTGCACGTTAAGGTCAGCGTCATCAAAGACGGGATCGCCAAATACGGCGTCAAGAACCCCATGTTCAAGCCGTCCCCGATCACGCCGAAATACGATGACTACCTGATTTTTGAGGGCATCTCCGTCGATGAAGACGACAATCAGCACTATGTCGACATGACCGAAGCGTATCGTCAGGCCTGCCTCAATGCGATCAACTACATGACCAAGTTTGGCTATTCACGCGAACAAGGTCTGGCGATCCTGGGCACCGCACCGGTGCAAGGCCATGTGTCGGGCATTGTGGATTATCCCAACGCCTGCGCGACCCTCTGGCTGCCCACGGATATCTTTGAGGGTGATCTGATGCCGGGACCCGATGGTCCGACCAAATATCTGGATGGCTCCATCGACATCCCGACAGCACCTGATCTGTGATCTTGCACGTCCAGCCCTGGTTTTGGGGCTGGACCTTTCACCTGATAGACAAGGGGCATACAAATGCCAGTTTACCAATACACCTGCGCATCTTGCGGCAGTTTTGAGGACACCGCACCCATCAGCCGTTTCTCCGACCCGTGCGCATGTCCGTCCTGCGGAGCGATGTCACCGCGCAACCTATTGAGCGTGCCACAGCTTTCGACGCTGACCAGCCAAGCCCGTGCCGGACACATGATCAATGAGCGCGCCTCAGACAGCCCCAAACGCGCCTCTGCCACCGGATTGCGCCCAACCGGGCCCAAAATCAAAAGCCATGCGTGCACCCACGCAGACGGGTCCAAATCCATGCCAGGCGCCCGACCTTGGATGCTGTCGCACTAAGATCCGTCCCAACCCGGACGACAACCGTTTTCGCGAGGTAGGCGAGCCTGATCATTGCGCGTTTACCAAGGGGTTGGTTTGTGGCGACCCGCAGACCTTTGCCGGGTCAGCTATGTCCGGGCTGCGCTTCGTCCTGTGTAAGAAGTGAACTCCAGCCGAAAGTGGGGTCATGATACAAATTTGCACAAATTCTTTTGATATGTATCACCGTCATCCCACCCACGAACGCACCATGCGTGATTGACCAAACGAACACCGCCCAAATTTTTGATGCCGCGCCATGTTCCACGTATGTGGACATGGCCCAAAAGCCACGCGCCAAAAACACGCAAATGATCGCGGTCTGGGCATCGGCAAACACCATGCACGAAAGCTCAAAGGGATTTTGGCTGGGGTGGTAGGATTCGAACCTACGATACACGGTACCAAAAACCGCTGCCTTACCACTTGGCTACACCCCAAACGTGACAGGCGACATAACTTGAGGCGGGATTTACTGCAAGACCGGAATGTTGGTTTTTTGAACAGTCTTGGCTTGCCGCGCTCAGTCGAGCACTTCGCCTGCGCGAACGCCCCACAGATGAGCCTTGGGGGCCCAGCCGCGATACCCTGCAACAGACAGACGGCACCACTCCACCGCGCATTCGTCCACCCGCGCGACCACGCCCAGCTCAAGCTGCGCCACAGCGCGGGCATCGTCTTGCGGCTTTGACTTCAACGTCAGCATGTCCTGTTCCACCATCGCGGTGCGCATGCCTGACAAAAGCGAATAATGCACCCATCCCACGGCGCCGTCGCGATCGCGCACGCGCCGCCAGTGGCCGTGCTCTGCGATGATCTCTAGGGGCACATCTTCCAGTTTGAAGATCCAGTCGATGCGGTGGGTCAAACTGGGGCCGCGGCGAACATTGGCCTCCGATGCCTTCATCGACACAAATCGCGGCAAAGGCAGATTTGTCACCGGGCCACGCTCTTGCGCGGACACGGCAAACCCGCTGGTCCAACTGGTGACCAACCCAAGCGCCAACCCCAAGGCGCACGACTTTAGACGTGAAAAACGCATCCTGCTCAATCCCATAGCCTGACCCATTCTGAGGGCCCAACAGCGCGAGGTTCTTGTGCCTCACTGATTTACACGGCACTCTGACAGGAGAGACCGAGCTTTGAAAGAGCAGGGAGGAGCGCCATGCCAATTGAGCGGCTGAGTGTTGTCGTAACGCGACGCTTGCCCCAACCGGTTGAGGCGCGCCTGCAAGAGCTGTTTGATGCGCAGCTGAGCCTGGATGATGCGCCGATGTCGCGTGACGCTTTGGTCGCGGCCATGAAAACGGCCGATGTTTTGGTGCCCACGATCACGGATCGCATCGATGCCGGTATGCTGGGGCAAGCGGGGGACCGGCTCAAACTGATCGCCAATTACGGCGCTGGCGTAGATCACATTGATGTCCATACCGCTCGGCAGAGGGGTGTCTTGGTGTCAAACACACCGGGTGTTTTGACTGATGATACAGCCGACATGACCATGGCGCTGATCCTGGCTGTGCTGCGGCGCATTCCCGAAGGGCTGGCGCATATGCAGTCCGGCGCTTGGGAAGGGTGGGCCCCGACGGCGCATCTGGGCGGACGCGTGGCGGGGCGGCGGCTTGGTATCCTTGGCATGGGTCGCATTGGCCAGGCGGTGGCGCGACGGGCCGCGGTGTTTGGGATGCAGGTGCATTATCACAACCGTCATCGCCTGCGCGCAGAGACGGAAGCCGAGTTGCAAGCGACCTATTGGGAAAGTCTGGATCAAATGGTGGCCCGGATGGATGTGCTGAGCGTAAATTGCCCGCACACACCTTCAACCTTTCATCTCATGAACGCGCGGCGTCTGAAGTTGATGAAGCCCGACGCGGTTCTGGTGAACACATCGCGCGGGGAGGTGGTGGACACCAACGCGCTCACCCGCATGTTGCGCGCAGGTGAGATCGCGGGTGCAGGCTTGGACGTCTATGAGCAGGGCAATGACCTCAATCCACGGCTCAAAGCGCTGAAAAACGTGGTGCTTTTGCCGCATATGGGGTCGGCCACACAGGAAGGCCGCATCGAGATGGGCGAAAAAGTGCTGTTGAACATCAAGACCTTCGATGATGGACACCGTCCGCCCGATCAGGTGGTACCGTCCATGCTCTGACCTAAAGGCGGCGCGCTTTGCGCCGTTGCGCCATAGGTATTTTTGACAAGAAAGAAGCCGGAGGGTGGGCGCTTCTTTCTTGTCAAAAATACCTAATTCCGATCTCGGCCATCCGCGCCGGTTGGATGTTTTAAATCCCGAAGGAGGTCTCAAATGCTCCGTATTTTACTTTCATTATCCGTATTTCCAATGGCGAGTTTCGCCCAAGAGGCGGCAGATTCCGTGGCACCGGAAAGGGCTGGGGCAGGGATAGTGGTGGCATCCGAGGCCGCCAACGCAGCCCAAGCGCTCAAAGCAGACGGGCAGCCGGTTGAGGCGCAAAACTGGATGGTGGTGGCGGCCAATCCGCTGGCCGTGGACGCAGGCGCGCGGGTGCTGCGCGATGGCGGTACGGCGGCGGATGCGATGGTGGCGGTTCAGGCGGTTCTGGGGTTGGTCGAACCACAAAGTTCTGGCCTGGGCGGTGGCGCGTTTCTGGTGTGGTATGACGCCGATAGCGGCGCGGTGACAACTTTGGATGGCCGCGAAACCGCGCCACTGGCGGCCACGCCACGGCTATTTCAAACCGATGACGGCGACCCCATGGGCTTTTTCGATGCTGTGATCGGTGGGCGGTCCGTGGGCACACCGGGCACGCCGCTTTTGATGAAGGCCGCGCATGACCGATGGGGGCGTGCGGAATGGTCGGGGTTGTTCACAGAGGCCATTGCGCATGCTGAAAACGGGTTTGAAGTGAGCCCCCGCATGGCCGGTGCGGTTCAGGCGGATGCTGAGCGTCTGGCCACGCACCCCACGACACGCGCCTATTTCCTGCCAGATGGAGCACCTCTGTCAGAAGGGCAGCTTCTCAAGAACCCCGACTACGCCGAAAGTCTACGCGCCCTCTCAGATGGCTCGGCCAGCTTTTACGCCGGCGACATCGCGCGCGATATCGTGGCCGCAGTGCAGGGCGCGGACAATCCCGGCATGCTCGATTTCATTGATTTCGCGGTCTACCGCGTGGTCGAGCGCGACGCCGTTTGCGTGCCTTTTCGCGGCCATGAGGTCTGTGGCATGGGACCACCATCTTCCGGCGCGCTGACAGTCGGGCAAATTCTGGGGCTCCTGGAGGGGTTTGACCTTGCCGGTTTAGGGCCACAGAGCGCCGAGGCCTGGCGCCTGATCGGCGATGCCAGCCGTCTCGCCTTTGCTGACCGGGGCCGCTACATGGCCGATAGCGATTTTGTCCCGGTGCCGGTGAAGGGCCTGGTGGACCCGGCCTATCTGGCGGAGCGGGCGCAGGTTTTGACAGGTGATGTCGCTCTGCCGGAGGTGGCGCCTGGCGAGCCAGAGTTTGATCACGCGCTGAACTGGGCCGATGACATCTCGCTTGAGTTTCCATCCACCTCTCACATCTCCATTGTCGATGGCTACGGCAATGCGCTCTCCATGACGACGACGATTGAAAACGGCTTTGGCTCCCGCGTCATGGTGCGGGGGTTTCTTCTCAACAATGAATTGACCGATTTCTCTTTTCGCAGCCACGAAGGCGGTGTGCCTATCGCCAACCGGGTGGAGCCGGGCAAACGGCCGCGTTCGTCGATGTCGCCGACCATCGTGCTGAAGGATGGCACGCCGGTGCTGGTTGTCGGGTCGCCGGGGGGCAGCCGGATCATCGGCTACGTCGCCAAGACGATCATCGCGCACCTGGATTGGGGGATGAACCCGCAAGAGGCGGTTGATCTGGGGCATCTGGTCAACCGGTTCGGCGTCTACGATGTTGAGGCAGGTACATCTGCCATCGACCTGATGCCTGCGTTGATGGAGATGGGTTTTGAGGTCAATCGACGCGATCTCAATTCCGGGCTGCATGCGATTTCCATAGGTGACGTGCTGCTGGGTGGGGCGGATCGTCGGCGGGAGGGGATCGCTTTGGGTGAGTGAGACGCGCGCCCGCAAAATCGCCCTTCGCTGATCCGATTATTGCCCTATTCGACGGGTAGGACGCATCAAACCATTCAGGAGCGGTGTGCCATGTCCCTATTCAACCCATTCGCCATCGGCTTTGTCTGTGTTGCGGCAGGCGCCGTTGTGGGCGTCGACTACGTGCTGCAATCCAAGGCGGCCGGGTCCAATCCTGGTGAATACTCTTTCTCGACGTATCTGGGCAATTACGGTCTGCGCGTTGACGACACGATTGCCAGCATCGACAAGGCGCGCCGTCAGTCCATTGAGGCGCGTACGCATCTGCCGATGGAGCCACAGGGCTGGGAGCGTGTGGCATGGGATATCGGTGCGATTGACATGGATGAGCTCACCAAAGGCATGGACATCGTTCAAAGCATGGCCGCCAAGAAAGAGCGCACCAAGGCGATTGCCCTGGCCAATTACGAGGCTTGGGAATATCGCAAGGACGGGCAGGTCGTGCGCATTTCCGCCAGCTTTTCGGAAGAGCCGCAAACCTCAGAGACCGCTGTTTCAGGGCAACTGACGGGCACGTTTTTCCCGGTCGACCGGCCGCAATACCGCCCTTACAAGCTGGTGGGCAATGTGCCGTTTCTCGCGGTCACCGATGCGCGCCAACCCAAAAAGGTCACGCAGACCCTGCTTGAGGCGCGTTTGGGCGATGAGATCCTCATTGCTGTGGCCGCTGACGTGGACATGGTCACGTTGCAGCCCTTGCTGAACCAGATTGATTTCACCAATCTCAACCTCATGCTGTCTGAGCCCTTGCCCTATCTCGAAGAAGGGGCCGACCCGCTCAGCAACGCCCAACTGATGACACTGGCCGGGGCCCAGGCCCGCGCCCTCAATAGCGGGGAAAAGGTGCCGCCTGAGATGGTTGCGGCGATCCTCGCGGGGACGTTTGTTGAGCCCGCGCAAGAGGATGTGGTGGTCGCGGCAGACGTGGACCCTGTCGAAGCGGAACCCGAAGACCAAAAACCCGCGGCAGCGCGTCTGCAATTGTCGGGGGGGCGCTCTTGTCTGGGTAACGACACGCGCCTGTGCGACTGAACCCAAGCGAGACTGCCCATCAGGGCGGACGAGCTGGCGGTTTTGGGCCATAGGGTCGGTTTTGCGCGCTCTTGCGTCGGCTGGACCCTGCGCGCTGCATTTCGCGTGATACAACTCCCACAACGTGAATGTTGAAGGGAATCGGGCCCATGAAAACCCAAGTCAAAGCTCTGATTGTCGGCGGCGGGGCCGTTGGCACGTCCATCGCCTATCACCTTGCCCGCGCCGGATGGGACGACGTGATGTTGATTGAACGTGATGAGCTAACCTCGGGCTCCACGTGGCATGCGGCAGGCCTTTTGCCCTACTTCAACATGTCATATGCCACGACCCACATTCACGACTATTCCATCAAGTTCTACAAGACCTTGGAAGAAGAGACCGGGTTGAATGCAGGCTTCTACGTGGTGGGCAACCTGCGCATGGCGCAATCCCAGGCGCGCATGGATGAATACATGCTTTATGCCTCCACCGCGGAAACCTGCGACGTCCCGTTTGAGTGGATGAGCCCCTCTGATATCAAAGACCGTTTTCCGCTGGTGCGGACCGAAGACTTGGTTGGCGCCATCTATCACCCCACGGACGGCTACATTAACCCCGCCGATGTCACCATGGCGATGGCCAAGGGCGCGCGTCAGCGCGGCGTCACGATCGAGCGCAAATGGCAGGCCGATGGGTTTGAGTGGAAAGGCGATCATTGGGATGTGACGCTGACCAAGATGGTGGAAAAGGGCGGCAACCTCGTTGCCTCAGAAGAGCAGGTTGTGGTGAGTGCCGAACATGTGGTCACCGCCTCTGGAAACCACGCGCAGCGCACCGCGAAGATGCTTGGAATTAAAATGCCCGCCATCCCGGTGGAGCATCAGTACATCGTCACTGAGCCTGATCCCGCGCTGGTGGAATGGCGCAAAAACAACCCCGAACACCCCGTGCTGCGCGATGCCGATGCCAAATGGTATGTGCGTGAAGAGCGCGGCGGCTGGATCCTTGGGCCTTATGAATACAATGCGCCTGCGCGTTTCGAATATGCGGTGCCTGACAGCTTCCGCGCCGACCTCTTCCCGCTTGATCTGGAACGGATCGAGGAAGAATACATGTCCATGATCCACCGCATTCCGTCCTCCGAGACGGTCGGTCTCAAGGACGACTACAACGGCCCCATCTGTTACACGCCCGATGGCAACCCGCTCGTGGGCCCGGCACCGGGCTTGCGCAATATGTGGCTGGCCGAAGGGTTTTCTTTCGGGATCACGGCCGCCGGCGGCACAGGCTACTACCTCGCGCAGATGATGGTCGAAGGCGAGGCCGAGATTGACATGGCGTCGCTTGACCCCAAACGCTATTCTCAGAACTGGATGACCACGGAATATGCTGCGCGCAAGAACGAGGAATGCTATTCCCACGTCTACATCCTCCACCATCCAGATGAAGAACGGGAAGCCTGTCGTCCGCTGCGCACAGCCCCTGCCTATGACCGCCAGAAAGCCCGCGGTGCGCAGTTCGGCTTCGTCAACGGGTGGGAGCGGCCCAACTACTACGGCCCGCTCAACGCACCGGACAGTTTTGACCATGATGCCCGTTCTTTCCGCCGTGGCGGCTGGTGGAAATATGCGGTGGAAGAGGCGCGTGCCATCCGCGAGGGCGTGGGCCTCATCGATGCCACCGCCTTTACCAAGCACCGCGTTTACGGGCCGGGCGCGCATGCGTTCCTCGATTGGTTCACCTGCAACAAACTGCCCAAGGTCGGGCGCATCAACCTGACCTATGCGTTGACCGCGCATGGCACCACGCGCACGGAATACACCATTGTCCGGATTGGCGAGAATGATTTCTATCTCGTCTCAGCCGGTGCATGGTCGGAATATGACGCCGATTACCTGCGCAAAGCCGAAGAGGATTGGTTCGCCGAAAAAGGTGGCGGCCCGGACGGCTGGTTCGGCATTGAGGATGTGACCACAAAATGGGGTGTTTTTGCCATCGCCGGGCCGAAATCGCGCGATGTTCTCAACGAGGTGATCAAGGACCCCGATCCGGCAACGGCCCTTTCCAACAAGCGTTTCCCTTGGCTCTCGGCGCGCCAGATTGAACTGGGCATGTGCCCGGTAAACGCGATCCGCGTGGCCTATACGGGCGAGCTGGGATGGGAATTGCACCACCCGATGGAGATGCAGAATTACCTTTTCGATTTGCTGGAAAGCGCAGGCGAAAAACACGGCATGAAGCTCGTCGGTGCGCGGGCGCAAAACTGGCTGCGGCAAGAGAAATCCTACCGCGCTTTCGGCACAGAGCTGGGCCGCGATGCCAACCCGCTTGAGGCCGATTTGCCCCGGTTTGTGGATCTGGAAAAGGACTTTCACGGCAAAGACAAGATGGTCGAGATGGGCGTGCGCGTGAAATGCTGCACGCTTCTAATCGATGGTCCCGACGATGCCGTTCCATGGGGCCGCGAGGCGCTTTACACGGAAGATGGCACCCGCGTGGGACGTCTGACCTCAGGCGGGTATTCCGTGCATTTTGAGCAGTCTATCGGCATGGGTTACGTCACGCCGGAGCTGGCGGTGGAAGGCACCAATCTGCGTGTCAAAATGCAAAACAAGCTTTGGGATGCGACCGTGACCTGTGACAGCCCGTACGATCCGAAGAACGAGACGATCCGAAAAGACGGGTGAACCTTTGCGGCCACAGTTTAGCCCATTTATTTGAACCTTTTTCCGGCTGCAATCGAATGACGGGTACGAACTCTCTTTGCGCCTTCATTAAGCAGTCCTGCGCGGAACCAAGGCCCCTTTGGACCGCCGCGCATCATCGGGCCGCCCACACGGCACGGCGATTTGGTTGGGTTAGGCGCGTTGCTCAGATCTTTTGCGGATTTGGCTGGGATAAAGCGCTGCTGTTCAAAGCGCGGATCGCCATACCGCGGCCCGACGATGCGCGGCTTTGTCGTTACGAACTGCAAGGCCCGGATTTACCTGAAAAGCAGTTAGGACGTCATCTCAATCGAGACTTTACGAAAACGCCTCTGGTTTGGCCTCGCGGCCCATGTGATCCAGCACGGCGTTGACGAACTTGGGTTCCTTGCCTTCGGGGTAGAAGCTTTTGGCGATGTCGACGAATTCCACGATCACCACCTTGGGCGGGGCATCCCCCGTCAGCATCTCTGCCCCCGCCGCGCGGAAAAGCGCGCGCAAAGTGGGGTCAATCCGGTCGATCGGCCACTTGGCCACCAGTGCGCGATCGGTCATCTGGTCGATCTTGGCTTGCCAGTTCACGGCCTCGCTGACCAGCGCGCGAAAGAGATCCACATCGCCTTCGTTCATGTCCACGCCGTCATCCACCTCGGCCCCGAAACGGTGGCTCAGAAATTCGGCCGTCACGGCCTCAGCCCCTTGGGCGGAATGCTCCATCTGAAACAGAGCCTGCACGGCGTAAAGCCGCGAGGCAGACCGCATTTTGCGTTTTGCATTGCCAGAAAGCGGTTGGGCGGTACTCATGCCGTTGTCGTGCCTTTGCTGTCACCTGCGAGGCGGTATTCCTCGGCCTCCGGGCGGAACCCGATGCCGCCTTTGGGCTTGCCCCATCTGCGGGCGAGCGCAATGAGATGCAGTGCGGCAGCCGCGGCACCTGCGCCTTTGTTCATCTGAGCGGGATCGGCGCGGGCCACAGCCTGATCACGGTTTTCCACGGTCAGGATGCCATTGCCCACCAACGTGCCCGACAAACCCAGCATGGAGATCGCGCGCGAACTGTCATTGCAGACCGTCTCATAATGCGTCGTCTCACCTCGGATCACGCAGCCCAAGGCGACAAACCCATCATAGTTGCTCATCCGGTCGGCCATGGCGATGGCGGTGGGCACTTCCAACGCGCCGGGCACTTCGATCACCTCATGGGTTCCGCCCGCCGCCTCGATTTCGGCCAGGGCGCCCGCAATCAACATATCCGCAATGTCACGGTAAAACGGCGCGACCACGACCAGCAGTTTGACCGGATCGGAAAACTCGGGTCGGGGCAGGGTGTATTCGGTGCCAGCCATGGCGTTATCCTTCGTTAAGGGGGCGGGTTCCCACGATGGAAATCCCATACGCATCAAGGCCCAGATAGCGCGTGTCGGGATTGTCTGTTAGCAAGATCAGCTGTTTGACGCCCATGGTCACCATAATCTGAGATCCAAGCCCGGTTTGCTTGACGGTGCGGGGCCCTTCGTCATCGGTGTGTTCTTTGGCCAAGGTCGGACGCGGTTGACGATAGAGGAAAACCGCGCCGCGCCCTTCCTCTGCGATGATGTCCATCGCGCGTTGCAGCTTGCCCGTGGGCACACCGCCCGGGCCGTCCATAGAGATGCCAAGCACATCTTCGAGCGCATTGAGCGCGTGGGTCCGGGCCAGGACCGGCGCCCCATCCTGGACATCGCCTTTGGTCAGGGCCAGATGCTCGGTGCCGGTTTCGTCGACAAAAACCCGCATGTCCCACTCCCCGCCATGGGAAGAGGTGACACGCGTGTGACGCACCTCGCGCACGAGGTTGTCATGCTTGTGGCGATAGGCGATGAGATCGGAAATGGTGCCAATCTTCAGCCCGTGTTTTGCGCCAAACTCCACCAGATCGGGCAGGCGCGCCATGGTGCCATCATCCTTCATGATCTCGCAAATAACGCCGGAAGGGTGCAGCCCCGCCAGACGCGCGATATCGACTGCTGCCTCGGTATGGCCTGCGCGGACGAGCACGCCACCGGCCTTGGCGCGCAAGGGGAATACATGGCCGGGCGTGGCCAGCGCAGCCATTGTATTTTGATCATTGATCGCGGTGGAAATGGTCAAAGCGCGGTCGCCCGCAGAAATGCCGGTGCTGACGCCTTCGCGGGCCTCAATGCTGACGGTAAAGGCGGTTTCATGGCGGGAGGAATTGTTCACCGCCATCATCGGCAGGCCTAGCCGATCGATCCGTTCAGACGTCATCGGCAGACAAATCAGCCCGCGCCCATGGGTGGCCATGAAGTTGATCACATCGGCCGTGGCATGTTCGGCCGCGATGACCAGATCGCCTTCATTTTCGCGGTCTTCATGATCCACCAGAATGAACATCTCACCCGCCCGTGCGGCGGCGATGATCTCTTCGGTGGGCGCAATCGCGCCTTTGAGATCAGCCTCAACCGGCCCGGGCGTTTCGTAAGCTGTTTTGGACATGTGCCGTTCTCGCATGGTGCAGGGCGGACAGATAACGCAGGGGGTGCGCCTTGGCCAGAGGAGATGCCGGTTTCCCGGGCGGTAGGCCGGGCCTGCGTCAATTGTGATCAGAGAAAATTTGCCATTCTTGCGATGGCGCCTTGAGCCTTAAGAATCCTGTGCTAACATCTAATACATCGCGTCATAGAGGCTGACCCAATGCCGAATGAAACACTTCCCGACCGTAAGAATGTGATTATTGGCTTTGCGCTGTCTGCCGTTTTGCTGGTGATGACCCTTTGGTTCAATATCGCCGGGTTGATGACGCTGATCGCTGAAACCACCATGGGCTGGCTCGTTGCCGTTCTGATGTGGGTGGTCAACGGCGTGGTCTTCAGCGCGGTTCAGGTGATGCTGGCCCATGATGACGATGAAGATGACGATCATCATGGTGGCCGTCGTATGCGGGATATGGAAACCGATCACGCCGTGGTGCGCGTTCCTGTTGAAAAGCCGCGCGGGCCTTTTTAAGTCAAGAAATTCAGGTAGTTAAGAAGGCGTCCATCGCGTTTGGTGGATTGTCCAAGGCGATTAAGTTGCGCCAAAAAGGATGGCGGCGCACCGTTGTCGCGGCGAGGAAAAGGTGTGACGGGCCCGCACGCAACCGTTTGGTTCTCTCATTCCCGAGGACCTGTATGTACAGGTGGGCGCCAGGTAACCAGGCCAGGGCCAGGACAGAGCCAGCTCCCTCGGAATTGTTTAAGGCCACCGGAATGCAACCGTTCACGAGAAG
>JBCCDT010000008.1:0-52883 GCA_039030635.1 Pseudomonadota bacterium | reverse complement strand
GACCACGCGAACGGTGTAAGGGAAATCCGTCGCCGCTGGCAAAACCGCCTGCAACGCGCGCCATGCCAGTTTGCCGTGACCAATCTCACGACGACCGGGAGGGCCCACGCGACCCGCTTCACCGACCGAGTAGGGCGGGAAGTTGTAGTGCAAGAGGAAGTTGGAGCGGAAGTTGCCATGCAGGGCGTCGATGATTTGTTCATCGTCACCGGTGCCGAGCGTGGTCACGACCAGACCTTGAGTTTCCCCACGGGTGAAGAGCGCGGAACCATGCGTGCGGGGCAGAAGGCCCGTTTCGCAGACGATATCGCGGACCTCATTGAGCGCGCGGCCATCAATGCGGCGACCATTCTTGGCGACATCACTGCGCAGAACGCCTGCTTCGAGCTTTTTCATAGCGGAGCCGAGATTGGCGTCAGCAAGTTGCTCTTCAGACAGCGTTTCCTTGATCGCCTCACGCGCGGCATTCACCGCCGCGACACGCTCTTGCTTGTCCGTGATGGCAAACGCGTCGCGCATCTGCGCCTCACCGGCGGCTTTCAGAGCCTCATAGAGGTCGGAGTAGTCCGGCGGTTGGAAATCAAAGGGCTCTTTCGCGCTTTGCTCTGCCAGATCAATGATCAGGTCAATCACCGGCTGAAGCTGTTCATGGGCGAACGTGACTGCGCCGAGCATCTCTTCCTCGGTCAGTTCATAGGCCTCAGATTCCACCATCATGACGGCGTCTTTGGTACCGGCAACCACCAGATCAAGGCGCTGATCAGGGTTGTTGCGCAGATCCTGCATATCGTCGACTTCGGGGTTGAGGATGTATTCCCCGTCTTCAAAGCCCACGCGCGCACCGGCGATTGGCCCCATGAAAGGCGCGCCGGAAATGGTCAGCGCAGCAGAGGCGGCGATCATTGCGACGATATCAGGGTCGTTGACCAGATCGTGGGACAACACGGTGCACATCACGAGCACTTCGTTTTTGAACCCGTCCACAAACAGCGGGCGGATCGGGCGGTCAATCAGACGCGCGGTGAGGGTTTCTTTTTCGGTCGGACGCGCCTCCCGCTTGAAAAAGCCGCCCGGCACTTTGCCGGCAGCGTAGTATTTTTCCTGGTAATGGACGGTGAGGGGGAAGAAATCCTGACCCTCACGCGGGGCTTTGGCGAATGTCACGGCGGCCATGACAGAGGTTTCACCAAGGGTGGCGATGACACAGCCATCCGCCTGACGGGCAACCTTACCCGTTTCCAGTGTGAGCGTTTCCTCGCCCCACTGCATCGATTTTTTCACTTCGTTGAACATATATCGTTTCCTAGTTGGAGGCGCTCTTGAGCGTATCCCAAGTCCTCCGTTTCAATGGCGGCCCCATTGCCGCCGACCCCAATCATTCCCATGCGCCCGGGGTCAAAAGGCGTCACGTCTCAGATATCGCGCCCTCTACAGGAGTTTGGGCGGTTTGGGAAGCAGTTCATCGTTAACGCTTGGGGTGTGTTTTCAATCCGGGGTGATGGGCTATCTTGCCGTCATGATCCGCGCCGCAGCTTTCGCCGCTTTGAGTGTGATGTCATTTCATGCGACCCCGGCCAACGCGCAGGTGGCCCAACTCGTGCGTGCGGATGGGTCTCAACTGACCATTCGGTGCCGTGATTGGGGATGTTCTGTTTTGGGGCGGCGAGCAGATGGGGCATGGGCCCTCATTGAAAAGGGCCCCGGTGGCGCGGCGGCGTTTGAAAAACTGACGGAGAAGTATCAGGCGCTGGGCTTTGCCACGCGGTAAACTCAGCCCTCGTTATAGCCGGCGCGACCGATGCTTTCATACGCGTCAAAGCCTGCCTTGCGCGCGTCCTGCACCGAATAGATGTTGCGCAGATCGGCCAGTTTTGCCGCCGTCATCTTGTCCGCGATCCGTTCCAGATCGAGGGCGCGGAACTCGTTCCATTCCGTGAGGATGACCATCAGGTCAGCCCCGTCGACGCAGTCATAAGGATCATCATTCCAGGTCACGCCCTCAAGCAGCGCCTCCCCTTCATGCCGGCCTTGCGGATCGCAAACGCGCACCTCGGCGCCCGCGGCCACCATCGCGGGCACGATGGTCAAGGACGGCGCATCACGCATGTCATCGGTATTGGGTTTGAAAGTGACGCCCAGAACGGCGATGGTCTTGCCGCTGAAATCCCCGCCCACCAGGGTCAGGAGCTTGTTCACCATGC
Organism: Pseudomonadota bacterium; assembly: GCA_039030635.1. Classification (GTDB taxonomy): domain Bacteria; phylum Pseudomonadota; class Alphaproteobacteria; order Rhodobacterales; family Rhodobacteraceae; genus Roseovarius. Next base: position 50,682 of record JBCCDT010000008.1, on the reverse strand, counting down.
GGGCTTTCACCTGATCGTTGACGTTGATTACCGCCTCAGTGATCTGCATCGGGGCGCCGTGTTCCTGACCCATGCGGGCCAGCGCCAAGGTGTCTTTGGGAAAACAGCTTCCGCCATAGCCCGGACCGGCATGAAGGAACTTGTTCCCGATGCGGCCATCCAGCCCGATGCCATGCGCCACCTCTTTGACATCTGCACCGGTGGTTTCGCAGAGCGTGGCGATTTCATTGATGAAGGTGATCTTGGTGGCCAGAAACGCGTTGGCGGCGTATTTGATGACTTCAGCACTTTCGAGATCGGTGGTGATGATCGGGAAATCGCGCAGGTAAAGCGGGCGATAGATCTCGGCCATGACCTGTGCCGCGCGATCGGACTGCACGCCGACGACGACGCGATCGGGCTTCATGAAATCATCAATCGCCGCGCCTTCGCGCAGGAATTCGGGGTTGGAGGCGACGTCAAAATCGAGATCGGGATTGGTCTGGCGTATCGTCTCTTCAACCATGCGGTTGGTGCCCACCGGGACGGTCGATTTGGTGACAACGACGACGTAGTCCTTGGCAAGGGCTGCGACCTCTTCTGCGGCGGCTTTGACGTATTCGAGATTGGCATGCCCATCGCCGCGACGGGACGGCGTGCCCACAGCGATGAAAACCGCCGCTGCACCGTCAATCGCGTCGGCCAAATCGGTGGTAAAGGACAGCCGGCCTGCGCCCACATTCTTAGTGACGAGATCCTGCAAACCCGGCTCATAGATTGGGATATCGCCTTGGTTCAGGGTCTCAATCTTGCCCGGATCCTTGTCGACGCAGACCACGTCATGACCAAAATCCGAGAAACACACGCCTGAGACCAGGCCCACATAGCCCGTGCCGATCATCGCGATTTTCATGAGTGCCTGTCCTTCTCATTGCGAGGTTGCCGATCTTATGGCCGGGGTCGCGCACATAAGTCAATCTGACACATTCCGTGACTGAAATTGGCGGGTTTTGACCGTCGTTTGTTGGACAGATTCACGCCTGCGGGGTAAAAGGTAGGCAGCCGGCACATAAGACCGGGCACGGGTGGAGCGAAAGGACAGGACATGTCAGACAAACTGTTTGGCACCGACGGGGTGCGAGGGACGGCCAACACCTGGCCGATCACGGCAGATCTTGCGTTGCGCTTGGGCGCGGCGGCGGGTCGGTATTTTCGCCGTGACAAACAAGAACACCGCGTCGTCATCGGCAAGGACACGCGCCTGTCGGGCTACATGATTGAATATGCGCTGACGGCTGGGTTTGCCTCAACGGGGATGAATGTTTTCCTTTTGGGTCCGGTGCCGACACCGGCGGTGGGATATCTGACCAACTCGTTGCGGGCGGATGTGGGCGTGATGATTTCCGCCAGTCACAACCCGGCTGAGGACAATGGGATCAAGCTCTTTGGTCCCGATGGGTTCAAACTGTCGGATGAGGCTGAGGCCGGGATTGAGGCACTGCTGGAAAGCGGCGTCGAGGCGGCGGCGCCTTCAAATATCGGGCGGGCAAAACGGTTTGAGGATGCGCGTGGGCGCTATACCGAATACGTGAAAACCACCCTGCCGCGGGGGCAACGGCTTGACGGGCTGAAGATCGTTGTCGATTGCGCCAATGGCGCCGCGTACAAGACCGCGCCTGCCGTGTTGTGGGAACTGGGCGCAGAGGTGATCCCGATCGGCGTGGATCCCAACGGGCACAATATCAACGAAAACTGCGGATCCACGCATCCCGAAGTGGCGGTTGCCAAGGTTTTGGAAACCGGCGCGGATCTAGGGATTTGTCTGGATGGGGACGCCGATCGCGTGGTCCTCATTGATGAGACAGGCCAGGTTGCCGATGGGGATCAAATCATGGCGCTGATTGCCACGCGCTGGGCCGATAGCGGGCGCCTGACCCACAACACGCTGGTCGCCACGGTGATGTCGAACCTTGGGATGGAGCAGTATCTTAACACCAAAGGCATCGCCCTGAAACGCACGTCGGTCGGGGATCGTTACGTGGTGGAAGAGATGCGCGCGGGTGGGTTCACGCTGGGCGGGGAACAATCAGGTCATATTGTGATGACGGATTACGCGACCACGGGCGACGGCTTGATCGGTGCGCTGCAATTCCTGGCCTCGATGGTGGAAACCGGCCGCCGGGCGAGCGAACTGGCGCAAGTCTTTGAGCCGGTGCCCCAGCGCCTGATCAACGTGCGCTATGACAAGTCGAAAAAGCCACTGACCGAGGACACGGTGCAAGACGCGATTGCCGCGGCTGAAACCCGTTTAGGTCGCGACGGGCGCTTGCTTATCCGCAAATCTGGCACGGAGCCTTTGATCCGCGTCATGGGCGAAAGCACCGATGTGGTCCTGCTTGAGGATGTGCTGAGTTCTGTTGTGGATGCCGTCAAGAAAGCCAGCTGATCTCAGATAAAGTCGATCGCGTTGTCGAGCTGATTGAGGTTTGTGTAACCCTGCAGCGTCAGCTTGTCCCCATCATCAAAACGCAGCACGATATTGCCGCTGGAAACCGAGGCATATTCATCAACGAACTGTTGTTTGGACATGCCGGGGTCGCGCAGGTTCTTGTCAATCAACAGCCGGTCCTGACTTGGGTTGAAATCACGGATCAGATCGCTGTCATCGCCCTTGCGAAAGACAAAATTGTCGCTGCCGCCGCCGCCGGTCAGGTTGTCATTCCCGGCACCCGGCTCAAGCCGATCATTGCCGTTGCCACCCTCAAGCCGGTCATTGCCATTGCCACCCTCAAGGCGGTCACCGCCGTCGCCGCCGAACAATCGATCCCCACCATTGCTGCCGATTAGAGTGTCATTTCCCGCCTCACCATAAAGCTGATCATTGCCGTCATTGCCGACCAACCGGTCATCGCTGACGCCGCCGCGCAGGGTGTCATCTCCGGTCCCGCCAAGAAGGGTATCGCGGCCCTCATTGCCCAAAAGGCTATCGTTGCCGGTGTTGCCCAACAGGGTGTCATTGCCTTGGTCCCCGGACAGGGTGTCATTGCCAGACCCGCCATCGAGACTGTCATTATTGCCACCCCCGCTCAGGATATCCCGGCCCTCTTCGCCCCACAGCGTGTCATTGCCATCGTCGCCTTCGACGGTGTCATTGGCCTTACCACCCCGGGCGAAATCGTTGCCGCCCCCGGCACGTAGGGAATCGTTGCCCTCTTCGCCCACAAGCCGGTCATTGCCGCCGTTTCCGATCAGGGTGTCGTTGCCTGTCCAGCCGCGGACAAAATCATTGCCGTCGCCGCCACGCTGAATGTCGTGGCCGGGACCACCGTTCAGAGTGTCCTGCCCGGCATTGCCGCTGAGATTGTCATTGCCTGAACCGCCAAACACTGTGTCGGACCCGTCACCCGCGTTCAGGAGGTCATTGTCTGCGCCGCCTGCAAAAAAGTCATTTCCTTTCCCACCGTTCAGCGTGTCATTTCCAGACCCCCCATTGAGGTTGTCCGGCCCGTTGCCCGCGCTGAGACTGTCATTGCCCGCATCGCCAAAAAGCCGGTCGGGATCGTCGCCACCATCAAGCGTGTCCGACCCTGCACCGCCGCTGAGAAAATCCTGATCCGTGCTGCCAGAAAGACGATCATTGCCGTTTCCACCGCGCAGCGCGTCCGTGCCTTGCCCACCATCGAGCGTGTCATTGCCATCGTCGCCGAACAATTCATCGCGGCCATCGCCGCCAACCAAAGAATCGTTGCCTTCACGACCTTCCAGCGTGTCCCGCCCGGACCCGGCCAAAAGCGTGTCATCGCCCGCTTGGCCAACAAGGCTGTCATTGCCGGATTGCGCGTTGAGAAAATCATTGCCGTCTTCGCCAAAAAGCGTGTCCCCGCTTGATCCGCCTTCCAGGGTGTCACTGCCCAAGCCGCCGAACAGACGGTCGCGACCAGAATCGCCCACGAGGCTATCGTTGCCCGCATCTCCGAACAGGTCATCATCGCCACTGTCGCCAAGGAGCGTGTCGTTTCCGTCGCCCCCCTCCAACCGGTCATCGCCGCTTTCGCCATTGCCCCAGTCGTTGCCCACCGCACCAAAGATCGTATCAACACCTGACCCGCCCAGATGTGTATCATTGCCGGCCCCGCCATGAAGACTGTCGTTGCCGTTGCCTCCGGTCAGGCGATCATCTTCGGTGCTGGCATTCAGCGTATCATTGCCATTGCCCCCGTTCAGGGTATCAGACCCGGTTCCGCCGTTGATCAGGTCATTGTCATCATTGCCGTTCAGAACGTCATCGCCTGCCTCGCCATGCAATGTGTCGTTTCCGTCGAGCCCGTTGATCGTCTCATTGAAGAAGTCCCCGACAAGGCTGTCATTTCCGTTGGTCCCGTTGATGGCCTCCGTCGGGGCCGGGATAAAGAAACTGCGGTTGACGCTGATATCCACGGCATTGCGCACCTGCGCGGGTGTCAGAGGCTGACCATTGTGGCTGGTCAGGATGATGGTTTCATCCCGGAAGGTCAGGGTGGCCCCGTTTGATGTGCTGGTGACCTGAAGATCTTTGACATCAAACAGGAACAGGATCGAGGACAGATCAAGCGTGTCTTCATTTGGATTGAACCCGTTCACGCGATCAGTCTTGCCGTCATTGGAAAACACGAAGCGGTCCGCACCGGCCTGCCCGGTCAGGGTATCCGTGCCATCCCCGTCATAGATCACATCGTCGCCATTGGCCCCGGTCAGGGCGTTGTTGCCACTGGTGCCGACACGGTCAACGCCCATGGACCCGATATCATAGCCCAACACCGTGACGCCGGCGGCCCCTTCGGTGGCGACGAAAAGTTGCAATTCGTCACCCACAACTGCGAGTTCCAGCGCAGTGATGTCATCCAGCGGGTAAGCGGCGGTGCCATCGAAACTGTCGAGATGCACGAGCTGTCCGTTTGGCAAAAGCTTAAAGAGCGTGACACCGAAATCGCCACCGCCCGCGGCCACGTAGACATGGCCATTATGGGTGATGGTCGCAATTTCTTGCGCGTTGCCAAAGCGGGAATAGCCCGTATCCGTGATGTGATCGACCGGTTGCAGATCGCCGTTTGAGCTGACCTCAAGCACACTCAAGGCACCGCTTTGGCCCGAGTTAGGCTCTGATGCGACGATGGCATAGGTCTTTCCGCCGGTCTGGACCATCTCCACGTCCGTCGGGATCATGATCCCCAGGCCTTCGCTCGGCCCTTCCTTGTCGGCGAAGGTGGCGTTGTTGCCACTCACCACATAGGAGGTGACCCCGTATTCCGAACCGCTCGCCACGATGGCGATGTCGTTGGACCCCACGCGCGCGGTTTCAATATCCGTGATGGTGCGCGCGTGCGTGCCGCTGGTGTCATTGATGAACCGTTCATTGCTGAGCTGCTGGTTGTTCTGCCCGGTGTAGACGAAAAAGCCGGGTCGCCCCGGATCGGCCAACAAAACAGATCCGCCATCCGTGCGCTCAAAAACAGGCGCTGGGCCACCGATGGTCGACCCGCTCAAATTGGTGCTGTTGGAAAATTGCCCCGACCCATTGATCGTGTAAGAGCGGACCGAATTGCTGGTGAACCCGCTGACTTGAACAAAGGATGTCCCACCGCTTTCGATGACCTCAAGGTCATAGCCACCGCCTGTGACCTGGTTGGAACTCAGGAAGACATGGCCTTGCTTATTGGGCACCAATCCGTCGCGCAGATTATAGGCTGTAACCCCCCCATCCGGGCCGGACACCGCGACAAGCTTACGCCCGCCGCTGGTGTTCACCACTTCCAGATCTGAAATAGATGTATCAAGACCCTCATTGTTGGCTCTGGCCTGCCCAATAACAAATAACGCCATCTGATCCCCCGAATCCACCGACCGGGGCAAACTGCGTTTCGTTTGGGATTAGCCGGTGGCGCGGACCGGGACAAAACTGTGACCAGACGGAACAGTTTTAATTGGATTTTTGCGTCTAAACAGGGGGTTAACTGGTAAAGAAGGGACTAAGGATGGCCTAGTACTTGCGCGCCAATTCGGCGACGGCATGCGGCAGCACTGGCCAGAACCCGTCTGTCGCTAGATCCGTTTGCGTGGTGGCAAGGCGGGGCCAGGTTGCGCGCATTTCTTTGACCCAGGCACGCCAGGCTGCGTAGGCTGCCATGTCTGCCGCGCCCAAGGCCCCCGCGGCCGCATCCGCCGCCAGGTTGAGTTGAGCGGCCGTGCTGAGAACCGTTGAGATCCGGTGCGCGCATGCGTGTTTGGCTGCATCCTTGAGATCGTTGCGCGCGTCCTCTTCCATCGCTTGAACGGAGCGTGCCTGAGTAAAATCAATGTTCATGTCAAACCTCGTAAGGGGGAAGGGAAACCGGGCCATCAATTTGCGTGATCACCGGATTTGGGAACCGCGTCTCTTTGGGTGCAACACTGCCGTGTGGCAGCACCAGCATCACCTCTACCGTGCCATTTTTCCGTGTGACTGGCCCTGTGAACCAATCGCTATTGATCGCCTCTGGCGGCAGGGTTGCCCCTTCTGGCAATCGGGCAAAGTCAAAGGGTTCATCGTTCACGATGATCGTGTCACCCAACACCGACACGCGCACCCGCATGTCAGACCGGACCGGTGAAAAAGAAATCTTCATCGTCATTCCCTTCAGTACCAAAAGCCAAGGCCGAGCAAGCGGCTTGTGCATGAATCGCCAGACTGCAGACCGGTGAACCCGTCGATCAAGCGCAGATCGAGCAGGCAGGACGTCGTCGTGAAGCTGACCACCCGGATCTGGCAGAGCTGCTGTGAGTTTGCGCCTGCACTGCTGAGCGCGCCAACCTGTGGGCTGACCGTCGCGGTTTGAGAACTTGAGAACGCAGCCGGGAACGTGACCGTCGCCGTGAGGCGCGTGGTGCTGACCCGATCCAAGGTCACTGTGTCTTGGAAAAGCAGGGTGCCATCTGCAAGCCGGCTGTAATTGCCATTTGCATTGCTGCCGTGTTCCGGCATGCGATCCAGGACCCAAGAGGTGCCATCATAGACAGCCGTCGTGTCCACATCCGTGCGGATATACCCCGCGGGCAGGGCCACGCCTGTCACGGTCGTGCAAGGCACTGTGCCAAGCCCGTCTGTGTCGATCGTCGTGGCGCCCGTATTGGGCGCGGTGGCGCGAAAACGCGCCATGTAGCCCACGGGCAAGGCGGCAAAATTTGCCCCTGTTGTCAGTGTCAGCGCATCGGCGGTCCCGCCAACATTTGCGCGGCTTTCAAGCCCGCCGTTCAGAACTGTCGCGGCGCTTCCAGTGGTCAGCAACCGGCCCGCCGTGTCATCAATCGCGGATTGTTGCACCGCGTTGCCGGTCACAGGAAACCCGATTTCCATCGTCTCTGTCGCCGCCGAGGCGCGCATCGCGTCAAACCAGGTGACCCCGTCATCGGTGACCTTGATCGAAAACGCAGTGTCCCCGGCCAGACCCATTTCCGCATGACCGGTAAAGCCCGATTGAAAGAGGAGAGACGCCGTTTCGCCCGCACCCGCCTTGTTGACTTTGATCTGATGTCCGGCGCCCGCGTGATTGAACAGGGCCGCGTCTGAGGCCACAGCCAGCCGGTTTGTCGCATCCGAGGTCGTGCCGACGCCCAGACCGCTCAGGTTTTCAAAACTGGTGGTCAGACCACGCCAGATGCCGGTGTCATAGATCTTGAAATCACCGGCGGCCTTGTCGAACGCGTGCCAGCCCTGTTCAGGGTTGATAAAAATCCACCCCTCCCCTGAACGGTAGGCAAGTTTCCCGCCCTGATCCACCCAATCCCCCGTGGGCGCAGCGCCCAGAGCGAACAGGGTGCCCGGCGTGGGCTCAAACGGGGGTGTCTCGGCCCCAACTTCTTCGAGTGCGGCCTGCACCAACCCATCGAGCACTTGAAGTGCCTCGTTGTGGGTCACGTGCTTTTGGGCCTGAGACGGCTTGATCAGCGGCAGATCAAGCCGCGCAGTGACATCGGACATCCCATAGCTCCAGCTTGTGAATTCGCTGGGATGTCTAGGTTTGGTTTATTGACGAGGATTAACCGCTAAGCGCGATGGCCTGCGCAACACCTAGCCCTTTGGCCCGTCCTTGCGCGCATAAATATCCTCATAGCGCACGATGTCATCTTCCCCAAGATACACGCCAGTTTGCACCTCGATCAGCTCCATTGGCACTTTGCCCGGGTTCTCCAACCGGTGCTTTGCGCCCAGTGGAATATAGACCGATTGGTTCTCGGCCAGCAGGATCACATCATCATCCACGGTCACCCGCGCGGTGCCCGCAACCACGATCCAATGCTCTGAGCGATGCATATGGCTTTGCAAGCTTAGCGCCGCGCCCGCATTCACGACAATGCGTTTTACCTGAAACCGCCCGCCCAGTGTCAGGGTCTCAAAAAACCCCCAAGGCCTGTGATCGACAGGGAAGGTATCGGCCTGCCGCACATCCTCTGCGCGCATCTCTTTGACGAGTTTGCCGATATCCTGCGCCCGATCCCGGCTGGCCACCAGGACGGCATCCGGCATCGCCACGGCTACGATATCTTCAAGCCCCAGCGCGACAAGGCGCATATGTTCACTTTCAGATCGCAACAGGCTGTTGGAACAATCCTGCGCTGTGACCTGCCCCGAGGTAACAACACCTCTTGCATCCGCTTCACCCTGTTCGCGCAGCGCCTCCCATCCGCCGAGGTCAGACCAATCCCCTTTGTGCACGACCACGGACAGGTTGCTGACTTTTTCCATGATCGCATAATCGATCGAGATATCGTCACACCGGCCCCACGGCTCTTGGGCCAAGCGCAAGAAGCCAAGATCGCTTTCGGCGTCCGTCACCGATGATTGCACATGTTTCATCATCTCAGGCGCGTGGGTCGCAAAGGCATCAATCAGCGTCTTGGCAGAATAGAGAAAGATGCCAGAGTTCCACATGAAATGACCGGCCTTCAGCATCTCTTCGGCTTGGGCCACCTTGGGTTTTTCAACAAACCGCTCGAGCGGCACCGTGCCAGTGGCGTCATCTGTGCCATCCAGCTCAAGATAGCCATAGCCTGTTTCCGGACGATCAGGCGTGATGCCAAAGGTCACGATATCCCCACGGGCTGCCGCCTCTGCCCCGCGCATGACCGTGTCGCGAAACACATCTGCTTGTTCAATGAAATGATCTGACGCTGCCGCCAGGATCAATGCGTCGGGATCCTGTTCTGACGCCACAAGGGCGGCTGCCAACAAAGCAGGGGCCGTATTGCGCGCCTCTGGTTCAATCAAAACCGCGCCAGGATCCACGCCGATCTCGCCCAGTTGCTGTGTCGCGATAAAGCGGAAATCGGCATTGGTCACGATCATCGGCGCCGCAAAACCTTTGCCCGACAGCCGCAAGGCCGCCTGCTGAAACAGCGATCCCTCCCCGATCATATGCACGAACTGCTTGGGATAGCTCTTGCGCGACAGCGGCCAAAGGCGCGTCCCAGAGCCGCCACACAGGAGAACAGGAATGATTGTCTTGGCCATGATACGTCCAGTCTTTCGCGCGTTTTGACCGACTAGCAGTCTATGCGGTCAGGTTTCAACACTTTGACGCAGTCCATACAAGCCTGTATTGAAACATGCATGCCTGTATGGAATCGCCCATGACCCTTCTTGCCCCGCCCCCCAAGTCAGACCGTCAGCCCCGCCTGACCGCTGCCCATTGGATCGAAGAAGCCCTGAACACACTCATCGCCCGCGGCATTGACGCGGTGCAGATCACCGTTCTCGCCCGCGCGCTGAAGGTGACGCGCGGCAGTTTCTATTGGCATTTCGACAGCCGTGACGATCTGTTGTCCGCGCTCATCCATGAATGGCGCGCCCGCAACACCGGCGTGATTGTCGATGCGATCGCCGACGTGCCTACCTTGGATGAGGGCATTCTTGAGCTCTTCGCCGTTTGGGTCGATCACACCCGCTTTGATCCCGATCTCGACAGTGCCATTCGCGCCTGGGCCAAGCATGACGCCACGCTGTCTCAGATCATGACGGCCGAGGATGACGCGCGCATCAACGCCATTGCTGTTTTCTTCGAACGCTTCGGTTACGCCCGCAAAGAGGCCTTTATCCGCGCCCGCGTCATTTACCTCACACAGATCAGTTTCTACGCGCTGGGCATCGACGCGGGCGAAAGCGTGGAAACCCGGCTGAACTATCTTGAGGCGTATTTCCAAAGTTTCACGGGCCGCGACATTGATCCTGTTATATGCGCCACCTACCGCGCCCGCGTCCTCGGGGAGGGAAGACCATGAACAGACCGCAGCGTCGTGGCCGCACGTCCAAACGCGCCAATAGCGTCGTCAAACAGTTCGATCAGGCCTGGCGCCAATGGGTCCGTCCTTATCCGCCCATCGAACAGTTTGGCGCAGATGAGATTGAAGCGATTCACGGGGCCTCTCTCACGGTGCTGCGCGATATCGGTATCAAGGTTTTGAGTGAGGAGGCGCGCGCCCTCTATGTCTCCGCCGGCATGCGCGCGGAAGGAGAGATCATCCGCTTCGATCCCGATGCGCTGATGGACCTCATCGCTCAAGCGCCTTCCAAGGTCACGCTTTACGGTCGTGGTGAAGGTCGTGAAGTTGTGATCGGTGGCAAAAACATCGGCATCTGCACGACCGGCGGCACGCCCAACTTTTCTGATCTCAAACAGGGCCGGAACCCGGGCACGCTTGAGGCGCTCGACAATTTTTGCCGCGTCTCGCAGGCCTTTGACGTCATTCACATGATCGGCCCCTTTGTTGAGGCGCAAGACATCCCGCCCAACATCCGCCATTTCGCCATGACCAAATCGGTCCTGACCATGACGGAAAAGGTGCCGTTCGTATTCTTCCGCGGGACCGAGGCAGTGGCCGACGCCTATGAAATGCTCCGCATCGCCCACGGGTTGACGCCTGAGCAATTCACCAACACGCCTGTGAGCTATTCCGTGGCCAACTCCAACTCGCCTTTGATGCTCGACCTGCTGATGTGCCGTGGCATCATTGACGCCGCCCGCGCAGGTCAGCTGATGGTCTTGACGCCCTTCACCCTCTCTGGCGCGATGGCCCCCGTCACGCTTGCGGGCGCGCTCGCCCAACAAAACGCCGAAGCCCTCGCCGGGATTTGCTTGGCCCAGATCGCCCGCCCCGGTGCGCCAGTTTGCTACGGCAGCTTTACCTCCAATGTGGATATGAAATCCGGCGCGCCCGCCTTTGGCACGCCCGAATATGTCAAAGCCGCCTTCGCTTCCGGTCAGCTTGCCCGCCGTTACAACTTGCCTTTGCGCTCCTCCGGTGTGACCGCGGCCAACGCCCCCGATGCGCAAGCCGCTTATGAAACGCAAATGTCCCTTTGGGGCGCGCTGATGGGCGGCACGAACTTGCTTTTGCACGGGGCTGGCTGGCTTGAAGGCGGTCTCACCGCGTCGGCGGAGAAGTTCATCATTGATGTCGAGATGCTGCAAATGTTTGCCGAGCTTTTCAAACCGGTGGAGGTGAGCGATGCCACCTTGGGCGTCGATGCCATTGCCGATGTGGGCCATGGAGGGCATTTCTTCGGCACCCAACACACGCTGGACCGGTTCGAGACGGCATTCTACTCCCCGCTTCTGTCGGATTGGTCAAACTATGAGAACTACTCGGAACGCGGCTCCATCGACACCGCGCAGCGCGCGCACAAGATTTTCTACGACACGGTCGAGGCCCATGAACCGCCGCCCATCGATGCGGGGCGCTTGGACGAAATGAACGCCTTCATTGACCGGCGGATCGCCGAGGGCGGCGCGGATATTGATAGATAAAACCCGCCCCGGACTTGATCCGGGGCCTCATGTTCCAAAACGCGAGGTCCCGGATCAAGTCCGGGACGTGTGATGAGAAACGTACTCTTGCACTCAAGTTTTCTTGATCGTCTCAACCGTTAGATTGCCGTTGGTGTAAACACAAATATCGGCGGCAATCCCCATCGCTTTGCGCGCAATCTCTTCGGCGCTCATATCGCCGTCCATCATCCCGCGCGCAGCCGCCAACGCATAGTTCCCGCCAGACCCAATCGCCGTCACGTCATGCTCGGGCTCCAACACATCGCCCGCGCCGGTGATCACGTAAAGCTCGGCCCCGTCCGAGACGATCAACATCGCCTCCAGCTTTTGCAGGTACTTGTCGGTCCGCCAATCCTTCGCCAAGTCCACACTCGCCCGCTGCAACTGACCCGGTGAGGCCTCCAGTTTCGCCTCCAGCCGCTCCAAGAGCGTGAACGCATCCGCCGTGGATCCTGCAAAACCGGCCACGACATCATACCCGCCGGGGGAAATCCGCCGCACCTTCCGCGCCGTGCCTTTGATCACGGTTTGCCCAAGGCTCACCTGCCCGTCGCCCGCAATCACAACCTCGCCGCCCTTCTTCACGCCGATGATCGTCGTCCCATGCCAGCCTGGAAATTCCTCACTCATGTCGCTTCACCTCTCTCGAGCCGCGAGAACCCCCGGCTTCATCTTTCTCAAAATACTCATATCCCGCCCGCGCCATAGGCACAAAACCAAAAGAAAAGGGCCGCTCCCTCGGCGGCCCTCCCAATTCACGTTGAAAACAGGCTCAGATGCTCTCTTCGATCCAGCTTTGCAGCGCCGCCTTGGGGGCCGCGCCGGCACGGTTCGAAATGATTTCGCCATCTTTGAAAATAAACAGCGCCGGAATCCCGCGAATGCCCAGCTGCGTCGCCGTGTTGGGGTTGCTGTCCACATCCACCTTGGCAATCTTCACCTTGCCGTCCATCTCGGCAGACAGCTCTTCGAGCGCTGGGCCAATCTGCTTGCATGGGCCACACCATTCGGCCCAGAAATCCACCACAACGGGGATGTCAGAGTTCTTCACTTCTGCGTCGAAAGTGTCGTCGGTAACGGCCACGGTGCCCATGTATATGTCTCCAAAAGAGCTGCGTTTGAGGCTTGGAACGTAAGAACCGATCTAGAGAACGTCAAGCTATATGGGTGTCGACCAAGGCCTGCGTCACAAGATCGTGTGGCAAATGCATAAGCGTCGCCGTCCGCGTCCACAAAATAGCCGTTTCAATTTCATGGCTTGGATAGATTTGGCCCAGGGCATGGGCATAGGCACCCATCTGCCGCAAAAGCCCATCCGGCACGTCGCGCGGCAGCTGTGGTGCCAAGGCATTGGTTTTGAAATCCACGGCCAACACCTTTGTTTCCGTCAGAATCAGCCGATCAATCACCCCGTGGATGCGCCGGCCACCCAGCTGCGCCAGATCGGCGGTGATAGGAACTTCGCTCAGCGTATTGCCTTCAAACAGATGGGCAAGGCCGGGGCGATCAAAGATCTTTTCTGCCTCCGCCAATAGCAGCGCGCATTCCTCGTCTCCTGCGCCATCTGGCCCTTGGGACAAAAGCCGTTTGGTGACGTCTGGCCATGCGGGGCGCGCGACATCCGGCAGGACCTCAAGCAAACGATGCACCTGTCGGCCCCGCCGTTTGGCCGCGTCTTCATCAAGACCGCGCTCATCTGCAAGCGCCTTTGCGCCGCCCAGGTCTGAGGGGCTAAGCGTTGTCGGCCCCCCGTCCCAACGCGGAGCCGCAAATCTCATAAACTCTGGCAATTGCGGCGTGGCGGCGGTTTGGCCTTCCTCTGGTTCAGGCACCTTTGGTGACCAATCCCCGTGCTCCAAGCGCACTCCACCCTCAAACGGCAGCGCCTCCAGGGCGTCCATCCCGCCGCGCATTTGGGCATGCCAGCTGCGTCCGTCCTTCCCCAAATCACCTGCGGCCGCCACGATTAGCCACTGCTCCGCGCGGGTCATGCCGACATATAGCAGGCGATCGCGCTCTGCCTCTGCTGCCTCCCGGGCCGCAACGTCCAGCGATTTCTGCAGCGCTGTTGCCTCTTCCCTAGAGGCGCGCCAAAACACACCGGCGTCCGTTTCTGCCAAGTCATCGCGATTGCGCATGACCCATTGCGCGGTGTCGGGAAGGATCACAATAGGCGCTTCAAGGCCCTTGGCCCCGTGCACGGTCATCACCCTGATGCGATCCCCGGCCGTTTCAAGTTGTCGCTTGATCTCCAGGTCGTCGGTTTCCATCCAAACCAGAAACCCGGTCAGGCTGTCCACCGCGTTGCGCTCATAAGCCAATGCCTGGCTCAGCAACGCATCAATGCCATCTGAGGCCTCGTGCCCCAATCGTCCAATCAATTTCCGCCGCCCCTCATGGCGGGTCAAAATCCGGTCAATCAGGTCGTAGGGGCGCAGATAGTCCACCTGATCCAGCAGATCCCGCAGCACCGCCCAGGTCTTGGGGAACGCCTCCGCCCGATCTCTTAGCTCGGCGTACAGGTATTTTTGCGCCCGACCTTGCGCCAATTCGAACAAATCGCCCTCACTCCAGCCAAAGAGAGGGGACCGTAACACCGCGGCCAGCGACAGATCATCCTCGGGCGTGGCCAACACGGACAATAGCGCCTTGATATCCCTCACCGCCAATTCGGCCCCGACTTTCAGACGGTCCGCACCCGCAACGGGCAGGCCGCGCGACTTACATTCCTGGATGATGTCGTGAAAAATATCTGAGCGTCGGCGCACCAGGATCAGAAAGTCACCTGCTGAGATTTCTCGCACTGTGCCGTTTTGCCCCGGCAAGGCCGTGCCGATCGTGTCTTGAATAAAATCGGCCACCTTGCGGGCCAAAACGGTATGCGGGTTATCCGGCGATTTGATATCAACGGGATCGTACCAGGCTGGATCCTCGACCGTGTCGGGCTTTTCGATCACATCCCACAGATCCACGCGTCCGGGTAGGTCGGATTTGAATGCAATGTGGCTCTGATCCGGCTCAAAACCGCTTTGGGGTCGGTCATTGAACACGGCGTCAACAAGGTTGAGGATGGCGCGCGCTGACCGGAAGGAGAATCCCATCTGAAGGTCTTGTAGGGGTGTCAGAGTGTTTTCCAACCGGGCCTTGAATTCTGCCTTCATCCGGTCGAACTCCCGCGGGTCGGCCCCTTGGAAGGAATAGATAGATTGTTTTTTGTCCCCGACGACAAAGAGCGTCCGCGGCGCATCCTCTTTCGTGCCTTGTCCGCTGGTAAAATCGCGGGCCAATGCCTCGATCACCTGCCATTGTGCCGGGCTGGTGTCTTGGGCTTCGTCCACCAGGATATGGTCGATCCGCCCATCCAGCCGGTAAAGCACCCAATCCGCCACATCCTTATTCTGAAGCAGGTCTTGAGCGCGCAAAATCAGGTCGTCAAAATCAAGCCAGCCGCGCATCATCTTTGCGCGCTCGTAGGCGTCCAGAAACGCCGTCGCAAAGTGGTGCAATGCCGCCGATCGTTTGAACGTCAAAAGCCCCAAACGCAGCTGTCGTGCCTCTTTGACCCGCAACATCAGCGCATGAAGATCTGCAAGAAGATCCGGGATCTCTTTCTGACAGGTCTTCGTCGGAAAAGACTCTAACTTGGCCTCAAATGGTGTTTTTGCGCCCTCACCGAACAAAAAGACATCTTCCATGATCGTCAGAGCGGCGTCGTTCAGATCGGAAATCTGGCTGAGTTTCGCCGCTGCTTTCTGGTCATTCGGACCGCTCCGGTTCAACGCCTCCACGAGCCGGGCCAAAAGAGACATCTCAGAGCCCAGGAACACCTGCGCCAAAAGGTCCTTATCCTCAAATCCGCCGGGCAAACCCAGTGCTTGCCGCAATCGGGCGCCGTCAAATCCGCGCCGAAACTCCACGCGGTGCGCTGCGACATTGGCGGTCAAGCCGTCCAACGTCATACCTGACGCGAACGCGGCGACACCTTCGACCAGATGACGCTCAGGCCCGGCCGCCATGGCTTCAACGATCTCGGCCCGCAACAAAATCGCGGCACGATCTTCCATCTCTGAGAAGTTCGGCGTCACGCCAGCCTCAAATGGAAACTTGCGCAGCAAAGCACTGCAAAATGAGTGAATTGTCTGGATCTTTAACCCGCCTGGTGCCTCAATCGCCCCTGCAAAAAGACGCCTTGCCTTCGGCAGCATATCCTTTGTGATCACATCACTGTGGCCCAAATCGCTGAGGGCGACGCTTAAGGTATCATCGGGCAGCATCGCCCATTCCCCCAGGCGCTTGAACAACCTGTTTTGCATCTCCGACGCTGCAGCTTTCGTATAGGTTAGACACAGCACGTTCTGTGGGTCCACACCATCCAGCAAAAGCCGGGCGACCCTGTCCGTCAGAACCTTTGTCTTGCCAGACCCCGCATTCGCCGACAGCCATGTTGATCGGTCAGACCGAGACGCATGGATCTGCTTCATGGTGGCTTCATTGCGTTCCATCATCCGACAACCTCTGGATCGGGGTCATCCGTCATGTTCCATTCCCCAAACCGCGCAAGGTGGTCGTAGTCGCCCTCATGCTTGGTTTCCTGGGGCGCGCGACGTGCGGCATATCCTTGTTTTTGGCTGAAATAGACACTGATTAGTTCGTGAAACTCCTGCCAGACAACCTCGGGCGTCTCGGTGTCTATTGGGGCATGTTCTTCTGATTTCTTGCTGCCCAGACCGATGAAAATCGCGCCGGCAACGGGCGCAGGGCCTCGATCACCAAAGCCGTCCCGCTCCGCAATCGCGGCCTCCAACAGCAACTGCTTGTCGAAATGGGTCTGCACCTTGCGGTTCGGTGGCTCACCCGTTTTGTAATCATAGATCAACAGCCGCCCTTGGCCGTCGACATCAATCCTGTCCGCCTCCGCGGTGAGTGTGAAATCCAAATCCGAAAAGCGCGACTTTCCCTTTGCTTCCAAAAGCACGGGCTTTGCAGAAACCCTTCGCGCGAGCTCCCCCTCGACAAAGCGCGATGCGGACCGTGACACCCGTGCATGCCACATCAGCCGCGCCTCCGCCCACGGCACATCGGCGTCAAGCCGCTCTGATACTTTGCTGAGAAAAGCCTCTTCTGACACTGTGTCGGGGTCGTCCATCGTGTCCTTGATGAAGTCTTCAAGCGCTTTGTGAATCACCGTGCCGCGCAATAGCGCGTCGGGCACGCGCATCAGGGCATCCAAAGGGCGCAGACCCAACACATGACGGGCGTAAATCGCATAGGGATCCCGGATCAACGTCTTAATTTGCGTCACAGATAGCTGTTTGGGCCGTGCGGTTGTTGGCGGGCAAGGTGCGGGTCTTTTGGCGGGATCTGTCTGAATGGGTTGCTCTAGCTGCGTGGCAAGCTGCATCCAATATTCACCGCGCGCGCGCATATCTTTGAGGGTAGCCTCACCCTCTTGCTCCGGCAGACCGGAAAGCAAATTTTGTAACCGGTTGAGCCATCTGGACGGTACGGTTTCGGCATCATCTGACCGCAAAGACCGTGTGAGGAACACGTCTTTGCACAACGCGGCTTGTTGAAAGTCATGGGCGGACAACCCAATCCGACGATCTGGCAAAAGCAAACCCAATTGTCGACGCATGTCGCGGTTCAGCCAAGGATCAGGTGCCGGTGCTTCGGGCCAGCTGCCTTCGTTGAGCCCTGCCAGAATGATCAGGTCCGCACCCTGGACTCTTGCTTCGAGCGTGCCCCATATCATTATGTTTGGATGCGGCTCGCGTGCGCTGCGTACTTGCCCGGATGACAAGATGGAATGAAACAGTGACGCATAATCCGATGATCGTAAATCACCGCCACAATGCGCACTTTCCGCCAGATCAGAGACTATTTTGCGTGCTTCGCGTCCGGCCTCTCCATCCCAAAGTTTGCCGGATCCGCCGCCCTCTGTTCCCGCGGCAATCCGCTCTGCAAATGCGATATGCCGCTCCGTCAGGTCCGCCAGATCTGAGACATCCGTCTGTGGCACCGCGCAGATCGCGTCCACGACCCAAGCGCCCCATGTCTCCGCAAACGGGTCTTTGATGGTTGCGGCCCAATTGCGCAACGTGTCTGCCGTTGGATAGGGCGGCCCGTAGCGCCTCAGATGCAACTCCAATTCCCGGCTCAACCGCAAATGGGGCCCCCGGTCAGAGGCGCTGTGGGTCAATGGGTGTTTCAAGATCGTCAGCAACAGTTCCGCGGAAAGCGGCCGATGCAAAAGCTCTGATACGTGACGCAAAAACCGCCCGGGCGCGGAGAGATGCAGTGGAATGCCCGCACTGTCGTCAGGCAGCAGATCCCAACGGTCCAAAGCCGCGCTGACTTGTCGGGTCAAACCGCGATCAGGCGTAATCAGAGCTGCTTTTTCGCCTATCTGCGCTGCTTCTCGAAGCCGCATCGCGATTGTGAGCGCCTCAAGCCGCTGCGACGGGGCCTCGACCAGCGTGACATCCGCAAATGCGTCTGTCAGCTGTCGCAGCTTGGGGCCATCCGTCAGCCACTGGTCCGTCACAGGCGCCGGGCGCAAAGCTAAAGACAAGACGGCGTTGCGCGCAGGGACCGCAGGCGGCGTGTCCACCCACCGCAACACATCCCTGTGCGACATGTTCAAAGCGTCAAACAGTGCGGCAAAGCGGTATTGCGGGTGGTCCTCATGGGGTGTCGCGCCGGCCATTGCATGCCACACGCTATCGGGCATCTGATCGTCAAAACCAGGCAGAACGACTGCCCCTTGCGGCAGCTGCGCCACCGCCTGCATCAAGGCCTGGGTCGTGCCGCGAGAGCCGGTCGAGCCAGCAATGATCACGGGGTGCTGAGGCGGCTCCGTCTTCCAGGACGCGATCAAAGCCTCTATGACACGGCGCTGCCGATCCTCAGGATCAGGGGCGGCGTCGGCTTCAAAATAATGTCTAATAATGCTCAAAAACGATCTGATCCGCGCCCAATGACCAGATTGATCTGAGATGTCGAGCGCATCGATCCGGTGCGGCGGCACGCCTTCGCCATGCATCTCATCCATAAGCTTCACGAGGCTGTCGGACAGGTCGTAGATCGCACTGCGCGGCGCAAGGTCTGGTTGTTTGTCCAAAAGTGCCGTCACCAGCTGAACGAGTTCCAAACGTCGGCGCAAAGGCGATACCGCCTCTGGGATGTCCCCCAGATGCCAGGTTTCACCTGGTTGCGTGATCAACGTGATATCAGGCAGCAAACACGGCGGGCCGTCATCAAACAGCCCCCGTATCCGGCGCGCCATACGTCGTGTATTGACGACCAACTGGACCCTGCCCAGCGCTTCGGGCGGGTGATCTTTCGTGCGTTTCCGCAGGCCGTCGACCAAGGCTTTGGGAAAATCCACGCCCAACGGTACAGTAAAAATACGCGGGCCGGGGACAGGATCAAACATAGTCGGCACCCAGCATGGCTTTGGCCAGTGCGATCCCGTCCGGGTGGCCCACATCGGCCCATCGACCGGGATATGATGCGCCAAAGAGACGTCCGCGCGCCTCTGCTTCTGTCCAAACTTCATTGAGAGAGAACACGCGTTTGTCCACGGCGCGTACACAGGCGGGCTTCACAATCTGCAGGCCGGAAAAAACCTCGCCCGGGCCGCGCGACAGACGGCCTTCGCTGTCACTCAGAAAATCGCCATCGCCCAGATGGCCCACGGCATGGGGCCAGGGCACGCATAAAAGCAACGCATCCATCCTGTCCGGATCCCAAAACTGCGCAAGGTGCAGCAATGGGTTGGGCCCCCGCCAAACGGCGTCTGAGTTCATTGAATAGACCGGCGCCTCACCCAAAAGCGGCAATGCGGCTTTCAACCCGCCGCCGGTTTCGAGGATATCAGGCTGTTCATCGGCAAAAACCACGCCCCGCCCGGCCAAGTGTGTCCGGAGCATGTCAGATTTGTAGTGCAGATTGACCACGACGGTCTCCGCGTCGGTCTCTGAAATAAGGTCCAAAGTGTGATCAATCAGGGCGCGGCCCGCCACTTCGATCAGCGGCTTAGGGCGGTCCTTGGTCATCGCGCCCATGCGCGTGCCAAACCCGGCCGCAAAGACCATCACTGATCTGGGAGAGTTCCGCATTTTTGCCTCAGAATGTTGAGTGTGTCCGCACTGGGGGGCGGCAGTGTATTGAGAATATCAGTCTCTAACTTAGGTAAATTGGCCATGTTTCGGTCCCGCACCATATGCGCCCAGACCCGTGGGATCATATCGATGTAATGCGGTTTGCGATCGCGCAGGCACAGTCGGGCGAACACACCAATGATGCGCAAATTGCGTTGAAGACCGAGCAACGCATAGGCCCGTTCAAAGGCGATGCGCCCAAGCCCCGTCACCGTTACGTAGTGATCGATCATCGCCTTTTCGACATCCAAAGACACGTCGCGCCGCGCGTCCTGTAACAAGGACACCAGATCATAGGCTCGGTGCCCTTTTATGGCATCCTGGAAATCCAAGAGACCGACGCGGGCCACACCTGTGCGCGCGGGCAGCCACAAAAGATTTTCGGCATGGTAATCGCGCTGGACCAAGACGTCCGTCAAATCGTCCAACTCCGCCAGACGATCCTCAAAGGCGCGCGCGAAAGCCGTTCGTTGATCCGTGAAATCCTGCCCTGTTGCACCCTGCGCATACCAATCGAAGGCCAAGGCCGCGAGATCGGCCATCAGCGGGGCATCGTATTCTGCGAGATCCGTTGGACACTCGGCTTGATGCAGATGGATCAAAACATCGGTCGCGGCTTCGTAAAGGTCGCGTTCTTTGTGCGGCTCGGCGGCAAGCACGCGGGCGAAAAGATCATCGCCAAGGTCCTCCAACAGGAGAAAGCCCGCTTCTTGATCTGCGGCCAAAACCTCTGGCGCGCTGAGCGACTGAGCGCGCAGGACATCTGTCACGGCCATAAACGGGCATATATCCTCACCTTTGTCTGGTGGCGCATCCATTAGGACAGCGCGCTGTCCTTCATCGGTCAGGCGAAAATACTTTCGGTTTGATGCATCACCCGCCAGATCGGTCATGCGCGCCGCGCCCCAGCCCGATGCGGTGAGAAATGCGGATCTAAGCGAGGGCCGATCGGTCACCGAAAACACCCCTTAAGCGCGTGGTCCAGCGCGTATCCGACCATGAAAACCGGAGGTCGCGCATCTCTGGGTTAGACTGTGGTGTGAATGAAATCGTCAACGCCGCGATTGGCAAATCAATGCCAAGTCTGTCCGGCCATTCCACGAGGCAAATTGCGTCATCAAACGCCGCCCAAAGCCCAAGTTCCTCACAGTCCTGTGGGTTGGCCAAGCGATAGAGATCTGCGTGCCAAATTTCGGCCTGGACTGTGTGATAGGTCTGCACCAGCGTATAGGTGGGAGAGGGGATTTCCTCGGGCTCTGCGAGCAAAGATAAGATGGTCGCCCGTGCAAAATGCGATTTTCCCGCGCCGATGGGCCCTTCCAGTAGAAGTGTATCACCGGGCCCCAAGCAAGGCGCCAAACTGGTGGCGATCTTGCGCGTGTGCTCGGGCGAAGTGCTGTGAACCTTGAGGTGCTGGGTCGTCATCCCAACGACACTACACCCCCTATGCCTGCCCGCAACACGCTTTAAGCGGAGAGAGGGACCGCAGGCATGGGGCGCGACAAATTCAACATGAAGAGACCTTCGGGCAGCGGCTCAATTCGAAAGTTTGTTGTCGCACCTGATCCGTCCCGAAGCAGGGTATCAACGGGCGTGATCGTTTCGCCATTGACCAGATCATCCCACACCGGAGCACCGGGAAAACGATCGCGACAGGCTTGCATCACATCCTTAAGCGATGTGCGTGCAAAACTGGCATCCGGGTCAAAGCCGAAAATCTCCACGAAGGCCGCATTGCACACCACCAGGCCGCCATCCGGGCCGACTACGGCAATCGCCTCTTGGATGGCGTCCAGAATGGCTTGATGGGTTTCCAACTGACTGCGTGATTGCCGCGTCAGCGCCATTTCATCGGTGATGTCCTCAATCAGAAACGCGATCGCCCCATTGGGGTGCGGTCGACCCGTCAACTTGTACGTCAGCCCGCCTGGCAAGGACCAGCTTTCGGAATAGTGCCCATTCGCGGCCGAATTGATCATGTCCGTGATTTGGCGGCGCCAAGTCGAATAGTTCTTGGGCTCCGGCAGCATGTGATTATCCCGAAGCCGGTCAAAAAACTCCATCATATGGGGCCGCGCGGTCAGAAACTCTGGCGAAAGATCCGTAAGATCCAGAATCGCCGGATTGAACAGAACCAACCGATGATAGCGATCAAACACAGCCAACCCGGTGGAGAGATCCGCGAAGGTCTTGGTCAGGGTCTGCACAAAATCGTTGCGGACGCTGTCGGCCTCAACCACCCGCGTGATGTCGGTGGCGTAAACCACTGTGTGGTTTTCCCCGGGCAGCACGAAAAGTTCGAAATGGTGCTGTCGTTTCGACATAGGATCATCAAGGATGGCGCGTAAGCCAATGTCTTCACTTCGTTCCCGCACAACCTTGAGAAAGACTTTTCGATCCTCGATCGCGAGACCGTCAAATTTGGCATTGCCCCATTGAAAGACCCCTGACGCATCAACGGCAAAGACAATAGCAGGGGCACGCTCCAACGCATGTTGGTGGGTTTTAAAGTGTCTGTTCTCGACCAAAAGCCTGTGCCGGTCTGTTGCTGAGCCGACGGTGTCGTCTTCCAACGTGACGGATTGTCCGTGCGGGGAGCATTGTATCGTAACTGTGGCGCAATCCCCGGCCGTTGCGGCATGAAAGACTTGCGCGGCTTCGCGTGGCGTATCCTTTAGATCGTCCGGCAGGGTGTTGAAGCGATCACCAAGCCACGCCCGCAAATCATGCCAGCTCGACAGATCCTTGGCCCCATCACTTTGATCGATGATTTGTCCGTCCCTGAGCAAAAACGTACTGCGGTTGCCGGCCTCAGCGGGGCGACGAGATGCGCCGTTCCGACCAAGTCGTGTAATTGACCAAAGCACCGCGACAGAAATGGCCGCAGAAAACAAGACCGCAACAGGCAGCCATGCCAATATGGTGTCCAAACTCGTCATGCAACCTCACCTTGCGCAGGTTTGGTTAATTCTATGTTAACGAGACATGCCGTCGCGGCCTTGATTGGACCGTATCACACCTGAAGCGGTTGATTTTTCCCAAGAACTGGCCATCTCCGACCGTCGCCAGCCTCAAGCAGGGACCGTGGCCAGGTGACCTCAACAAAGGCGCCAGACCGTGACGCCAGCTCAGCGTCACCATCAAAGGTTTCGGCCCCATTCGCGAAACTAAGATCGGCGCCAGAGCGTTCCAAAAGGGTTTTGGCAATGAACAGGCCAAGGCCCATGCCATCATACTCTGGCCGCCTGGGATCTGTGCCTGACCCACGCCGCCGCATCAGAGGATCGCCAATCTTTCCTAGAAGGTGCTGAGGATAGCCGCGGCCATCATCCATAATGCGCACAGAGATCAGCTTGTCATCCCACCGGCTTTCGATCCAGACCTGTGAGCGGGCAAAATCCACACCGTTTTGCACCAAATTTCGCAACCCGTGCACGACCTCGGGTTTGCGCAGGATCTCTGGCTGTGACGCCTCGGATCCGGTCATCGCGGAATGCTCAAACCACAGTGTTTTGCCGCGGGCGGCATGGGGGTCTGCGGCCTCTTCGATCACGGCGCTGAGCGGTGCTTGTTTGAGATGCAAATCCTCTTTGCCCGCACGGCCCATGGATTTTAGAATGTCACGACACCGATCCGCCTGTTCCCGGATCAGCATGGCATCCGCCAACAGTTCGGGATCATCAGAAAGCTCTTCTGCCAATTCTGCACTGGTCAGTTTGATCGTTGCCAATGGCGTTCCCAGCTCATGCGCCGCGGCGGCCACCACGCCGCCCAGATCGGTCAGTTTCTGTTCCCGCGCGAGGGCCATTTGCGTGGCCTGCAGCGCCTCTGACATCGCCCGCATCTCTGCAATGATCCAGCGGGAATAGACGCCGAGAAACACAACGGCGATGACAATGGCCACCCAAGTGCCAAACAAAAACACGTCCGGCATGCGCAGGATGAACCCGCTTTGCGTAGTCAGCGGCAGATGGAATTCGATCAACGCGCTCACCAGCAGGATGGCAATCAGCCCCAAGGCGGAGGTGGAGCGTACCGACAAAGCCGATGCCGACACGATCACCGGGCCGACAATCAGAATGGTGAATGGGTTGTTGAGGCCCCCCGTCAGGTACAGCAACAGACCCAATTGCAGCAAATCGAACAGAACGACCATAAAGGTCTCAGGCTCTCTCAGGCGTTTGCTTTCGGGGAACACGAAAGATGCGATCAGGTTCGACACCACGGCTGCACCAACGGCGAGGTAGCAAAACCCCATTTGCAGATCGAGATCATAAAGCCGCTGCGCCACGATCAGCGCGGTCACCTGTCCGATGATCGCCCACCAGCGCAAAAGGATGATCGTCCGAAGACGCACCCAATTCTCGCGTTTGTGCAAGCTGTTGGTGTCGGTGGCCAGTTTGCGCATTTGTGATCCTAATGGCGTTGCAACTGTGAGTATCATTGATAGATGTATCCCAGCGCAAGATGACAGATCGACATGAGGTGTGACCATGGTCAAGACAATCGCGATTGCGGGCAGTGTCGCCCTCGCCATCTTGCTCGGCGGGATTTACCTGATCACCTCTACCGCTGACCCGGACGAACAGTTCGCCCAATGCCGCGCCGGACAGATCGCCGGTGGGTCTGCTGCCATTGGCGGGCCGTTTGAACTGATCAGTGAAACGGGGGAAACGGTGACCCATGAGCAGGTGATCGATCAACCCACGCTGATTTATTTCGGCTATACGTTCTGTCCGGATGTCTGTTCGATCGATGTGTCACGCAACGCGGTGGCCGTCGATATCCTTGAGGAAGATCACGGCACGATCGTGAAACCGATTTTCATCACAATTGATCCCAAACGAGACACGCCCGAGGTTGTCGCCGACTATACTGAGATCATGCACCCCAGAATGCTAGGCCTGACCGGCAGCGACGAACAGATCAAAGCGGCGAGCCAAGCCTATCGTACGTTCTACAAAGCGCATGATCAGGTGGATGATGAGTTTTACCTCGTCGATCACTCCACCCTGTCCTATCTGGTCTTTCCCGAAAAAGGGTTCGCCGAGTTTTTCCGCCGTGATGCAACGCCCGAAGAAATGGCAGAGCGTATCCAGTGTTTTGTGGATGCCGTTTAAACAGGCAATTTGACGTTAACCCGAGTAAAACTAGAACAGTTACAATATGCCTATCGTCTAAATCGGGAAGGACACATGGCTCTAGCACTAAGAGATATTGGCGAAGACAAATCGCTTCTGCTTGTCGATGACGACGAACCGTTTCTGCGCCGTCTTGCCAAAGCAATGGAAAAACGTGGGTTTGCGGTGGAAACAGCCGGGTCCGTGGCGGCCGGTCGTGCGATTGCAACCGCGCGGCCGCCTGCCTATGCGGTCTGCGACTTGCGGTTGGAGGATGGCAATGGCCTCGATGTGGTCGAAACCATTCGGGACAAGCGCCCTGACAGTAAGGTCGTGGTTCTGACAGGGTACGGTGCCATCGCCACAGCGGTGGCCGCGGTGAAGATCGGGGCGACCGATTACCTGTCAAAACCTGCTGATGCCACAGACATCACCAACGCGCTTCTGGCGTCTGAGGATGAGCTGCCCCCGCCGCCGGAAAATCCAATGAGCGCGGATCGCGTCCGCTGGGAGCATATTCAACGCGTGTACGAGCTTTGCGATCGCAATGTGTCTGAGACGGCGCGCCGTTTGAACATGCACCGCCGCACGTTGCAGCGCATTCTGGCAAAACGCTCCCCTCGGTAGCCACCAAGCAAAAACCGCCCCGGACGTGATCCGGGGCCCCGTGATTTAATGGCTGAGACCCCGGATCAAGTCCGGGGTGGCTGGTTCTTGAATAGACATTCAGCGCAAATTGAACCGCTTCTTGACCCGGTCTACTCTCTCTCCGTTGGCCAAAGGAACATCGCGCTGGGTCTGATAGGTTTCAAACCCACGGCTTTGGTAATAGGCCAACCCGCCGCTGTTATCGGCCCGGATCGTCGCGTTGATCCAATCATATCCAAGATCCATGGCGGCTCTTCGCGTCGCTTCAAAAAGTGCAGATCCCGTGCCTAGTCGAATCCGGCCCACCCGGGTAAAGGTCGCAATGTCACATGCGCCGCGCGGGAGGCTGTCTTTGGGTTCAATCCATTGAAACCCAAGCAGCCCGCCCTCGTTATCTTCAGCCAAAAACCAGGCATTTTGGCCAGAATAGTGACGCATCCACCCGACAAGATCATCACGCGACACAGGCTCCGTCATTGCGGTGGTTCCGCCTTTCTCGATGATCTCGCCCAACAGCTCCGCCATGGCCCGTGCATCCATCGGCCCGGCGGCCCGCACATGCATCATCCCATCTCGTCCAACAATGCGGCGTGACGCGCCAAAAACGCCGCGCGGGTTTCCATGGGAGAACGCAAAACAAGGCTCAACCCTTCGATCATCGCGTCTCCGGGTTTGCCAAAGAATTTGTTGGCTTCCGCCTCTGAGAACCCGGCAATCTGCGTGGCCTCCATCCAGGCGCTGATCCTGTCGGCCTTCTTGATCTGCTTCTTGATCGTCATCGGGATCGCCGCAGGCAGGCCGTAGCGAATGTGAATGGCCGCCGTCAGCCGTTTGTCCAACTCTTCATATCCCGGCCCCACCGCGGCCTTCACCGGGGAAATCATATCCCCTATCACGTATTCCGGCGCGTCATGCAAAAGCGCGGCCATGCGCCATTTTGCGGGGGATTTAGAGTCTAATCTGCCAAAAATCTGCTCCACAAGGAGAGAATGTTCCGCGACTGAGTACGGATAATCCCCCAAGGTCTGCCCATTCCACCGCGCCACGAAACTTAAACCCCGCGCGATATCTTCCACTTCGATATCCACGGGCGTTGGATCCAACAGGTCGAGCCTGCGGCCAGATAACATCTTTTGCCAGGCGCGGGGCGTGGGCATGGTCATTCTCCGATCCGATCCTCGTCTGAGTTATCCCTCCGGCCCGGTTTTTGCAAAACCTTCGATGATCGCGCTCAGCAAGCGGGCATCAGTCCGACCCGCCAGAAAATTGTATCCTTTGAACCGATCGGTTTTGATCCGTCTCATATGATCGATATCTGTGACCAATTCAGGCCGTTTTTCTATTGAATAGACACTGATATTGCCCATCTCCATAAAGAAGCGGCTCACGTCAGATGTTTGATCTGACCCGTGATCCTCATAGATGAAAACGCTTCCGTCTTGGATGGCCCGTTCTGCGCCGTCGATCGCGGCGATTTCGGCCCCTTCGACATCCAGCTTGATCAATGCCGCCGATGCCTCTGGAACAGCGTCATCCACACTTAGGGTCTCTACTGTCTCCAAACTGTCTTGCGCGCCAACTGCACTGTCCAGATCCAGATGCGCGGAGGCATGGCTGTTATGTACATTCACAAACTGCAAAACCTCGCCAGATTTGGCATAGATCGCTGCGCGATGTGTCTCTACATTGCCCAAAGGCGCCGTGTTTTCATCAAGACGCGCGAATGTGGCGCCTGCGGCCTCTACCGCGATCACCCGATCAAAACGCGTCGACCCGTAGACAGACCAAAGCCCCGAATTTGCCCCGAGATCGCAAAACACCCGCGTGTGCCCATGTGCGGCGTCCAAGACGCGCCGCACCTCTGGCTCATAATCCCGATGATACAAGAAAAACCGCGTCCAATAGCCATCGTTGAGATAAACGCGAAACGCCTTGCCTTCGCCCAGGTCCAGAACGACCTTGTTGCCCGCGTCAAACAGCCGGGCCAAGGCGCGGCAGAATATCCCATAGAGCCACCGGTTAAAGACAAATCGGTAAAGCGTCATCAGCACACGATACTGCACCTGCGCGCCGCGCCCTTCAAATCTGATTATCCGTTCATCCATGCCGCCATCTTTGGCGCGGATTCGCGCGAAACACCATCACCAAGACAATGCAAAACACTCCTATGTTGCCCGCGCGGGGTCTCGGTGCTATCTGCCCTTCAAATCCCTTTTTCCCAAGGAGCCACCTCATGGCAAAAGACTACGTTGTCAAAGATATCAGCCTTGCCGCGTTCGGGCGCAAAGAGCTTGATATCGCCGAAACCGAAATGCCGGGCCTGATGTCCCTGCGCGAAGAATACGCCGGCCAAAAGCCGCTGGAGGGTGCGCGGATCGTGGGCAGCCTTCACATGACCATCCAAACGGCTGTTTTGATCGAAACGCTGACGGCTCTGGGCGCCGATGTGCGCTGGGCGTCCTGCAATATCTTTTCCACCCAGGATCACGCGGCCGCCGCGATTGCCGAAGGTGGCACGCCGGTCTTTGCGATCAAAGGCCAAACGCTGGAAGAGCATTGGGATTACCTCGATCAATCCTTCATGTTCGAAGATGGCCCCAACATGATCCTCGATGATGGTGGTGACGCCACTCTGTACGTTCTCTTGGGTGCGCGCGCCGAAGCGGGTGAAGACATCATCCCGGTGCCGTCCTCCGAAGAAGAGGAAGTGATCAAGGCCCAGATCAAAAAGCGGATGGAAGCCTCCCCCGGGTGGTTCACCAAGATCCGCGATCAGATCAAAGGCGTGTCCGAAGAAACCACCACTGGTGTGAACCGCCTCTATCAGCTGGTCCGCGATGGTCAGTTGCCATTCCCCGCGATCAACGTGAATGACTCGGTTACCAAATCGAAGTTCGACAACAAATACGGCTGTAAAGAGAGCCTGGTTGACGGCATTCGCCGCGCCACCGACACCATGATGGCCGGCAAGGTCGCCGTCGTTCTGGGATACGGTGACGTGGGCAAAGGCTCTGCCGCGTCACTCAGTGGGGCTGGTGCCCGTGTGAAAGTCACCGAAGTTGACCCGATCTGCGCGCTTCAGGCCGCGATGGACGGCTATGAGGTGACACTGCTGGAAGATGAGGTCGCAACCGCGGACATCTTCATCACCACCACCGGCAACAAGGACGTTATCCGCATCGAGCATATGCGCGAGATGAAGGACATGGCGATCGTCGGCAATATCGGCCATTTCGACAATGAAATTCAGGTGGCCAACCTCAAAAACCACAAATGGACCAACATCAAAGAACAGGTCGACATGATTGAGATGCCTTCAGGCAATCGCCTGATCCTGCTCTCTGAGGGTCGTCTGCTGAACCTTGGAAACGCAACAGGGCACCCGTCTTTCGTGATGTCGGCCAGCTTTACCAACCAGGTCCTGGCGCAGATTGAGCTCTGGCAGAAGGGTGACGAGTACAAAAACGAGGTCTATATCCTGCCCAAGCACCTCGATGAAAAGGTCGCCCGCCTGCATTTGGACCGCATCGGCGTGAAGCTGACCGAGCTGCAAAAAGATCAGGCAGATTACATCGGTGTCGCGCAGGACGGCCCCTACAAGCCGGAGCACTACCGCTACTAAAGCTTCAGAAGATCACAAGAACGCCGGGCCAATGCGCCCGGCGTTTTTCGTTGCTGGCAGGCTTCGATCTCGCATAGGCTCAGGGAAACACTGACGTTTTACATGGTCACTATGCGAACCACGTCCCACACAGACCCGAACCTTATCCGGCGCAAACGCGTCAGGTTCGTCGTTGTGGCTTTGATCATCCTTGGTGTCAGCACGCTTGCGTCCTTCGCCAATCCCACGATCAAAACCAATTGGATTACGTACCCGGTGACCGCGACGAGCGCCGATCAGATTCTGCGTCAACTTCAGGAAAACGGCCCCAATGGTTTTTGGGGGTTTACCCGATGGTATGTGCGTTGGACGGGTGCTTGTGAGGTGACACTCGAAATTGACTACATCATGCCATTGCACATGAACCGCAACGGGATGCATCCCACCACCCGCGATGCTTGGGACAAAATGGTTGTAGCGCTCACGAACCATGAGCATCAGCACGGCGCACACGGTACCAATGCCGCTTGGGAATTGGTGCAGAGCGGATGTCAAAATGGGGACGCTATTGTCACCAAATGGTCAGAGCAGGATGGGGTCTATGATCGTCGCACCGGGCATGGCCGCACTGAGGGTGTGGTTTTTCCCTAAGCCGCGCATCATTCTCGCCCATCCGGTCGGCTGGTCCAGTTTTCACTTTTTCCACCGGGAAACAGGCGTTATCGTCAGTCTTGCCCACGGGGCGGAACAGGAAAACAAGAGTTACTGGGACACAAGGGAGTTAAAAATGGGAAAACGCGACGACTTGATCGCAACCTATGCGGACGATTTGAAGAACAAATGCGGCATGGAGCCTGACATGGATCTGCTGACCAAAGTCACGATTGGCTGTGGCCCGGCGATTTACAATGCGGATGCCTCTACCGTGGCTGCGGGTCAACCGCAGGAATTGGAAACCGTGAAGGACAATTTCCTTGTCAAAAAACTGGGCCTGGCCGACGGGCCGCAGCTGATGGAGGCGATCAACTCCGTGATCGAAACCTACGGCCGCTCTGAGCGCAACAAGTACCGCGCCGTGGTCTACTACATGCTGACCAAGCATTTCGGCAAAGAGTCCGTTTACGGCTAAGCGCCAATTTATGGGAGGAGGGGCCTGCCGGTTTTGGCGGGCCTTTTTCATTGGGTCATGGGCACGTCACAGCGCGAGATTGAAAAGGTCATCCTTGCTCTGTGTTTGGAGCGTGGACCCGGCAAAACCATCTGCCCATCAGAGGCCGCTCGCGCACTTGATGAGGCAGAGGACGTTTGGCGCAACTTGATGCCGCTTGTGCGAAATGTGGCGCAGCGTCTGGCGCAGCAAGGGCAGATCGCGATTTACAGCAAAGGGTCGGCCAGGCCTGACCATGATATCGCCGGCGTCATTCGCCTTGGCTTGCCGCCTGAAGCGTGACGCAACTCATGCCCGACACGCAACCGCATATCACCATCCTGATGCCCGTCTATAACGGCGCGCCATTTCTGGCCGATCAAATTCAGAGCTTCGTCGACCAAACACATGCGGCGTGGACCCTCTTTGCCGGTGATGATGGAAGCAATGACAAAAGCCTTGATGTGCTGCAGAGCTGGGCGGGCAACCTTCCCAATATGCGGGTCTATCAAGGCCCAAAACGCGGACAGATGGCCAATATCGTGACCCTCTTGGAGCATGCCGCACCCGAGCTTGATCAGGGCGGATGGCTGGCCTTTGCGGATCAAGATGACCTGTGGTTGCCCCATCGCCTGTCCCGCGGGGTCGATCACTTGCGCGGTCAGGAGGGGCCCGCCCTATACTGCGCGCGGACCTTGGTTGCGGATCAAAACTTGACCAACCCGCGCCCGTCCAAAATCCACAGCCGCCCGTCAAGCTTTCAAAACGCGCTGGTTCAAAACATCGCCTCAGGCAACACGATCTTGCTCAATGCCAGCGCAGCACAGCTGATCCGACAGGCCGCACATCACACCGAGACGGTTTTTGCGCCGGATTGGTGGATCTATCAGATGATCACCGGCGCGGGTGGTACGGTGATTTTTGACCCGGAACCGGCGCTGATCTATCGCCAGCACGGGCGCAATCAGTTTGGTGAAAACCGCTCTGCGGCCGCCGGGGGAAAACGCATCCGTCAAATTCTGAACGGGCAATTCAAGGCCTGGATCACTGGCAATATCACGGCTCTCTTGCGCAGTGATCATGTGATGACCGCCGCAAATCGCGCGCGCCTCCACGAATTTGCACGGCTCCGAGATCGCAACATTCTGTCCCGGATAAGGGCGTTGCGCCAACTTGGAATCCACCGACAATCTCGGGCCGGCACAGTCGCCATCTTTGTCGCCGCCATGCTTGGCCGGTTGTAAACGCGGTTCGGATCAGAAGGTCGGCGTCACGCCATTCACTGTCACATCATCATCAACGGCCAAAACCGCAGTGACGTCACCGACCCCGTCCCGGAACGTGTAGAGCGTGAAGCTTTCATCGCCGCGCGTCTCTGTCCCGGATTCGATAATGATACCACCCGGATCCGCCGTCAGGTTGAGCGTATCCGTGTCATCACCAAAGACAATCACCGTATCATCCGTGTTTAGCGTGTAGCCTTCAAAAATATCTTCGACTTCACTGCTGGCAGAGTCCGACAGCCCGGCAATGTCTCCAGACGTCAGGGTCAGCGTGTTCGCCTCCCCGTTTTCGATTTCAATCGCTTCAATCTCGGTGATGGTCAGCGTCGGCAGGATACCCGTCAGGTCGCCGCCGATGGTAAAGTTCAGCTCATCATCTCCGCCGGCGCCGCCATCGACAATCGTGCCACTGGCGGGCACTTCGTCAATCACCAGAATGTCGTCGCCCAATCCGCCGCGCAGTTCATCGAGGCCGCCCCCGGCGATCAGCATGTCATTGCCATTATTGCCGGTCAGAACGTCATCGAAATCGCCGCCGACCAACAGGTCAGCACCATCAAGACCGCTTTCGGTGACCGCCTCTTCGGGCCGCTCAATCCGGGCGGAGCTGACGACATTCACCTGATCTTCGGTGGTGGTCAGATCGCCATCGGTGTCAAACACCGCGACCGCCTGGAAATCATTGGTATCCCCCAGGACATCCTCGATCCCGTCCACTTCGGCAAGGGAGAGCAGGAAGTTCAGATCCTGCTCTTCAAAGGCGTCGCTGGTTTCATCCGCAATCACACCCTGATCTTCGCCATCCGACTGCAGAGACAGCTCAAATGAGGTCAATTCCGCCGCGAAAATCGGGGATTCCTGCAACGCGCCGCTCAGGTCATCCACAACGATCACCGGGGCAGAGTTGTCGCTGTCAAAATCCAGCTCGACAGGCTCTGTCGCCCCTCCCGGCGTGATGGAGTAAACCTGTTCCAAGGCGCTGGCATCAAAACCTGCGCCGATCCCAAAGGCCAGAATATCCACAGAATGGTTTGATCTTAGGTTGAACAGGGCACTTGCAATCTGATCCTCTGTGTCCGTTGGTTGCCCGTCGGTGATAAAGTAGAGAATATTGACGCCTTCACCCAGCTCAGCTTCCTGGTCTGTGTAAAAACCATCGGCGGCATTCAACGCGGCAACCCAGCTCGTGCTCCCACCCGCGCCGGCCGTTTCAATCGCATTGAGCGTGGCGTTAATGCCCGGATTTTCTTCGTCTCCACTGGCAAACAGATCGAAAGGCCCGAAATTCGTGGCCGATCCGTTGAAGACGGTGAACTGAACAGTCACCGGTGTGCTGGACCCTTCGAACTGTGACTGAAGCGCAGTGATTGTGGCCCGGACTGCATCAATTTGATCGCCGAATTCTTCACTGAAACTACCAGACGCGTCGAGCGCGAAGACAATATTGATCGGCGTGGCGGTCACCTCAGACCGTGTGATCGTGGCGCTCCCTGCCGGTGCCTCCTCGGTCGCGGTCAGGTTGAATTCAACGTCGAGACCCCGCTCTTCCGCGACGTCTCCGCCGCTGTCACCATAGGCGAATGTCACCTCGAACACGTCGACCTCCAGGTCGCCGTCCAGAACCTGCACCTGGAAGGTGTCAAAACCAGAGGCGCCCTCATCCGGCACGAAGGTGAACGACCCGTCCAGGTTAAGCGTCAGCTCGCCCTGTTCAGGTACGGTGAGCGGGTCAAACTCAAGGTCGTCCCCATCGATATCCGTCGCGATCAATTGGCCCGTGAATTCCCCATCGGCCTGCACCTCAAAGAATTGGTCGTCGGCCTCAGGCGCGTCATTCTCCGGCGCAAGATCGATCGTCACCGTGCCAAATTGCGGCACGGTTGCATCAAATTCCTGATCCAGGAACGTGCCATTGTCGCTGACTTGATAGGTAAACGTGACCTCGCCGTTGAAATCGGCCTCCGGGAAGAAGGTGAACGTGCCATCCGCGTTCATCTCGACCGTGCCATTCTCCGGCTGGGTCAAAACGGCAAAGGTCAGGTCATCGCCGTCTGCATCCGTGGCCGTCACCTGACCGTCGACCTTGTCATCCTCAACGCCGTCAAAACTCAGATCATCGGCCACCGGAAGATCGTTAACCGCGTTCACCGTGATGTTGACCGTTCCCGTCGCGGTGCCGCCGTTGCCGTCATCCACCACATAAGTGAAGCTATCGGTGCCATTGAAATTGGCATTGGGCGTGTAGGTAAAGCTGCCGTCTTCGTCCATCACCACGCTGCCATTGGATGGCCCGCTATCGCCCTCTTCTTCCTCACCGCTTTGGACCACAGCGAATGTCAGATCATCGCCATCAACATCAAACGCCTCAGAGGCGACGGACCCTTCCAGGTCGGTATCCTCATCCGTTGAGACCGAAACGTCGCCGGCAGTGGGATCGTCATTGACCGGGTCGACCGTGATATTCACCGTGCCGGTGGCTGTCCCACCATTTCCGTCCGACACTTCGTAATCAAAGCTGTCAGTGCCGTTGAAATCGTCATCCGGAACATACGTGAAGCTGCCATCTGAATTGAGCGTCAGCTCACCATTTGTCGGTTCGCTGGCCACGAAGGAACCGCCGCGCACCAAATCGTCGCCGGTCCCACCACCTTCGCTTTCCGCCAGACCGAAGGTCAGGTCATCGCCGTCCACGTCTGTGGCCACGATCGTGCCTGTGATCTCAGTGTCCTCATCGCCGGACACG
Organism: Pseudomonadota bacterium; assembly: GCA_039030635.1. Lineage (GTDB taxonomy): Bacteria > Pseudomonadota > Alphaproteobacteria > Rhodobacterales > Rhodobacteraceae > Roseovarius. The sequence goes on along the minus strand of JBCCDT010000008.1, from coordinate 16,162 downwards.
TCCAGATCGGAATTTTCTACATCAATGACCGGATCGTCATTCACCGGATCAACCGTGACATCGATGGTCACTGTCGTGCTGCCGCCATTCCCATCCGTCACCTCAACGGTGAAACTGTCGGTTCCGTTAAAGTTCTCGCCGGGCGTGTAAGTGTAACCGCCCTCTTCGTCGAAAGTCACGTCGCCATTGTTCGGCGCGCCGCCCTCAGCCAAGGCAAAGTCCAGCGTGTCGTCATCGACGTCAGAGGCAACTATGGTCCCTGTGATGTCGGTATCCTCATCGCCAGAGACGTCCAGATCTGAGGTTTCTTCGTCAATCTCCGGATCGTCATTCACCGGATCAACATTGATATCGACGGTCACTGTCGTGCTGCCGCCATTCCCATCCGTCACCTCAACGGTGAAACTGTCGGTTCCGTTGAAGTTCACGCCGGGAAAGTAGCTATATCCGCCCTCTCCATCGAGTGAGAGGTTGCCATTGTTCGGCGCGCCGCCCTCGGCCAGGGCAAATTCCAACGTGTCATCATCCACGTCGGTGGCAACAATGGTCCCGGTGATTGCATTGTCCTCATCGCCTGACACGCCCAGATCGGAATTTTCTTCGTCAATGACCGGATCGTCATTCACGGCGTTCACCGTGATCGACACTGTGCCCGTCGCGGTACCGCCATTGCCGTCATCCACGACGTAGGTGAAGCTATCCGTTCCATTGAAATTTTCGCCCGGCGTGTAGGAATACGTGCCGTCTTCGTTGACCGAAACATCTCCGTTGAACGGCCCGGTAATGACCTCCTCACCATCGCCCACCACAACGGCAAAGGTCAGGTCATCCCCATCGAGGTCAAACGCCTCTTCGGCCAGTGTACCCTCAAGGGTGTTATCCTCGTCAACGGACACTTCCACGTCATTGGCTTCGGGATCATCGTTGACCGGATCCACGGTGACCGTCACCGAGGCGATCGTGATGCCGCCATTGCCGTCATCCACCTGGTAGGTGAAGCTGTCTTCGCCATTGAAGTCCGCATCCGGCGTGTAGGTGTAGCTGCCGTCCGCGTTAACCACGACATCCCCGTTGAACGGTCCTTCCTCCTCGCCCGTCACAAGGCTAAAGGTCAGGTCATCGCCATCAATGTCTGAGGTCTCTTCGACCAGCGACCCTTCGATCGCGTCATCCTCGTCGACGGACACATCCACGTCATTGGCCAGCGGGTCATCATTTGCCGGATCCACGGTGACCGTCACGATCGCTGTCGTTGTCCCGCCATTGCCGTCATCGACTTGGTAGGTAAAGCTGTCCTGCCCGTTGAAATCGTCTTCGGGCGTGTAGGTAAAGCTGCCATCGCCGCCCATGGTGACGGTTCCGTTGGACGGGCCAAACCCTTCGCCTTCCACAAGGGCAAAGGTCAAATCATCGCCATCCACGTCAGAGGCGGCACCCGCCACGCTGCCGTCAAGCGCGCTGTCTTCATCGGTCGACACGGCCACATTATCGGCCACCGGCGCGTCATTCTCTGCCTCTATGGTGATGTTCACAGTCGCCGTTGTGAGACCGCCATTGCCGTCATCCACCTGATAGGTGAAGCTGTCTTGACCGGTAAAATCTTCGTCTGGTGTGTAGGTAAAGCTGCCATCGGTCGCCATATTGACCGTGCCGTTTTGTGGCCCGCTCTCTTCGCCCGCCACCACGCTAAAGGTCAGGGTGTCGCCATCGTCATCGGTTGCTTGACCGGCCACTGTGGCGTCCAGATCTGTGTCTTCGCTGGTGGAGGTCTCCAGATTTGTCGCAACAGGCACATCATTCACGCCTTCCACGGAAATCGAAACGGTTTCAAAGGCGGTGGCGCCCTGAGCATCCGTCACCTGATAGGTAAAGAAGTCCTCGCCGCTGAAATTTGGATCGGGCGTATAGGTAAAGGACCCGTCCGGCTGCATCACAACGACACCATTGAGCGGGCCAAGCCCATCATTGGGGCCGGGTTCTGCTGCCAATGGACCATTGCTGCCGCCCTGTGCCGGTGCGGCTTGCGGAGTAGGTCCGCCCACCTGGAACAGGCTGAAGGTCAGGCTGTCACCCTCGGCATCGCTGACCGAGCTGGCAACGGAGCCTTCAAACACGCTGTCTTCTGTTGCGGTCACTTCGACGGTTGTGGTGAACGGCGCGTCATTCACCGCGTCCACATTCAACGTGACAGACGCCGTGGTTTCCCCCCCGCGCCCATCGGTGACGGCGTAGGTAAAGCTGTCTTCGCCGTTGAAATTCTCATCGGGGGTATAGACAAACTCCCCCGTCGCCAAAAGCGTGACAGTCCCGTTCTGCGGCTGCGTTTCCACCGTGTAGGTCAGCGTATCCCCATCTGCGTCCGTCGCGGGCAAGGCGCCGCTGATCGCGTTGTCTTCATCGGTGACAAGCTCTGTGTTGGGCGCTTCCGGGTCGCGATTGTTGGGCGCGTTGGTGTCGAGCTCCGTCGGGTCCGTGCCTGTGGTTGGTGGCGCGGTTGTCTGGCCGCCTTGCGTGGTGCCGCCACCGCCGCCGTCTGATCCACCCTCACCCTCAATGGTGTTGCCACCCTCGTCCGGCGTGCCACCGTCCAGCGTATTTGGCTGGTCATCCACCGTTGGGCTGGGCGTGCTGGAGGTGCTTTGCTGCTCCACGAAATTCTGACCATTGTCGACCCGCCCATAGGCGATGGCAAAGGCATTTGCCGCATCCAGCAAAATCACTTCATCTGCGGCATCATCCGCTGCGGTGCGCTCCACCTCATAGGGCTGTTCATCGCCCAGAGGGACCACCCATTTGCTGTCCGTCTCGGTGATTGTGGTGATCAGGTTGCCGTCCAGATCGCGCAGCTCAATCACGCCTGTGCCGCTGCCGTCAAAATCCTCAACCAACGTGACCGTGAGGGCCAGAACACCGTCCACAGTTGCAATGTTGGCCGAAACGGTCGTGCCGCGAATACCCATGGTGGCCGACGGCGTCTGCACCTCCATGTCGCCTGTTTTGGCCACTTGACCCGCGACAAAAACAAACCCGCCTTCGATCAGGCTGAACGTCGCTGAATTGTCATCGCCGCCGGGGGAATAGACCAGCTCATCCAGAACCATTCGGGAACTGGCAGCGAGGGTAAAGATCGTGCCATCGAGAAACGTGACGGACAGTTTCGCCCCATCGGGCGTGCTGACCACGTCGTTTTGAAACACCTTCATCCCGACGATGAGGTCTTCGACAGTGCCATCCGCGCGCTGCACTTGCGCGCCACCTTCGACGGTTTCCACCTGACCGATCGGTTCACCGCCGGTGGCTTGTCCTGCTTGGGCATATTGACCTGGTGCCATCGGACCGGCCAGTTTTTCGACCGTTTCCCCGGTCAGGCGCGCACCGTTGGCTGTAATCAGGTCTGCGGGTGTATTTTGGGCAAAGTAATCGACAATTCGGATGTCATCGACGCCATTGTTTTTCAGAACAAGGTCGGACCCGTCGCGCACGAAGTCCGCCTTGAACAGATGCGCGGGGGTCTCAATGGTGATTTCGCCGCCTGGTCCAGGCTCTAGAATACTCTGGCTAACACCTTGAAATTCTTCACCAATAACGCTGGAATCGACTTCTAAAAAACGCTTCATACTACCCCCAATGGCCGGACAAATTACCCCGGCCCGCAGAACATAACGCTTTTTTCGATTCGTACCAATTTTTCAGTAATTTGAGGTGATTCGTATCAATAGTGTTGACCCATCGTCACGCGCGGGCTTTGGTTCTCTTTGAGAAGGGGGATGTCATGTTTTGGCGCGTGATCAGATGGGCCTTGGGGGGCCGCATGCTGGCCTTGTGCCTGGTGGGCGTTCTGCTGGCGTTGCGCGTGGCCGATCCCGTTCCTGTGCAACAGTTGCGATTTGCCGCGTTTGATCTTTATCAGCAGATGCAGCCAAGGGAATTTGCGCCCTCCCCGGTGACGATCCTTGATATTGATGACCCCAGTCTTGAGGCATATGGCCAATGGCCTTGGCCAAGATCACGGGTGGCCGATCTGATCATCAAATCCTTTGAGGCAGGCGCGGTCGCTATGGCCTTTGATATCGTGTTTGCCGAAGCAGATCGCCTGTCCCCCGGCGCGATCGCGGCGGACAATACCAATCTGCCCGAAGATATTCGCGAACAGCTTGCCCAACTGCCCGACAATGACGCCCGGTTGGCCGATGCCATTCGGCAGACCCGCGTGATCCTTGGCCAAACCTCTGTCCGTTCGGCCAGAACCGGCCTTGCGCGTGATGCAAACATCCGCCCGGTGCCCTTTGCCATTCTGGGCGAAGATGCCCGCCCGTTTCTGCCGCGCTTTCCTGATCTGGTGCAAAACCTGCCCGCGTTGGAAGATGCCGCCGCCGGGCGGGGCGTGTTCAGCGTGCGCCCTGACGCGGATGGCATTTATCGCCGGGTTCCCATCGCCATGCTGGTCGAAGATGAGCTGCGTCTGGGACTTGCGCCCGAATTGCTGCGGGTCGCCACGGGTGGCAACGCCTTTGCCTTGCGGGGCAACGCGGCCGGCGTGGACGGTGTGGTCTTGGGGGGCAAACTGATCCGCACCGCCGCGGATGGCACTGTCTGGCCTTACCTGACACCAAGCAACCCGGTGCGCTACGTCTCGGCTGGCGCGCTTCTCTCGGGGGATGTGCCTCAGGGGCGGTTGGCGGGACAGCTGATCCTGGTGGGCACGTCCGCCATCGGTCTTGAGGATTTTCGTCCCACAGCTTTGGGCAAATCCATGGCCGGGGTCGAAATCCATGCGCAGCTGTTGGAAAACATCCTGTCCGACAGTCTCCTGATCCGACCCAACTACACCCTCGCGGCAGAGTTGTTCACATTGGCGGGGTTGTCCTTGCTTGTGATCCTCTTGGTGCCGATCATGGGCGCGCGGCTGATCATATTGCTCGCGGTTTTGTTGATTTCCAGCTATGTCGCTGGCGCCTTTTACCTGTTTCAGAACCAACGTATCCTGCTCGATCCCACATGGCCCGCGCTGGGCACGCTCCTGACCCTGATCATCATGGCTGGGGCCAATTACATCCGCGAAGAGCGTGAGCGCCGTCAGATCCGGGGCGCGTTCGGGCAATATGTCTCGCCCGATCTGGTTGAGAAGCTGCAACAGGAGCCGGACGCCCTGACCTTGGGCGGGGAACGGCGCGACCTGACCTTGCTCTTCAGCGATGTGCGCGGCTTCACCACCCTGGCCGAAGGGTTTCGCGATGATCCTGCGGGTCTCACCACGCTGATGAACAGCTTTCTGACCGTGCTGTCCAACGCGATCCTTCGACAGGGCGGCACCATCGACAAATTCATGGGCGACGCGGTGATGGCCTTCTGGAATGCACCGCTTGACCTGCCTGAACATCCAAAGGCCGCCTGCCGCGCCGCGTTGGATATGCTGGCGGACGTGGCAGACCTAAACCGGACCCGCGCGCAAGAGGCCGAAGCGGCGGGCGAGACGTCGCTCCCGATCAATGTCGGGATCGGTCTGAACACCGGGAGCTGTATCGTCGGCAATATGGGCAGCGATACACGGTTCGACTACACGGCGCTGGGCGACACGGTGAACCTCGCCTCCCGACTAGAGGGGCAGTCAAAAAGCTACGGTCTGGGCATTATTTTGGGCGATGCCACGGCCCAGGCTGTGAAAGATGAATTTGCCATCCTCGAACTCGATCTTCTGCGCGTGAAGGGCAAGTTGGAACCCGAACGCATCTTCGCCCTGATGGGGGATGAAACGGTCAAACCTCGCGCCGACTTCAAGGCGCTGGAGGCGGCCAATGTCAAAATGCGTCAGGCTTATGCCGCCCAGAATTGGGATGTGGCCAAGGACGCCCTGACCGAAATAGAAACGGCCGGGCAGTCCATCGGTTTCGACATGGAGGGCTACATAGACCTCTACCAAACGCGGCTTGCTGATTTCGCCGAAAATCCGCCCGGTCCGGATTGGGATGGCGTGTTCGTGGCGACCTCAAAATAGGCTCTAACGTTCCCGAAGTGCCTCTGCCTGGGCCCGTCTCAACGGCTTTAGCAGATAGTCCAACACCGTCTTCCGCCCGGTCTGAATGTCCACTTGTGCCACCATGCCGGGGCTGATCGGCAAAGTGCCTTCACTGGCGGATGGCAGCGCGCTTTCCTCAGTGCGCACCATCACCTGAAAATACTGATTGCCTTCCGGATCTGTCAGCGCATCGGCCCCGATACGCTCCACCGTGCCGTCGAGCGCGCCATAGACCAGAAAATCATAAGCCGTGATTTTCACGGATGCAGGATGCCCGGGTCTGATAAAGGCAACGTCGCGCGGGTTGATCTGCGCCTCGACGAGCAGTTGATCATCCCGCGGAACGATTTCTACAATGGGGGCGCCTGGCTGCACCACCGCGCCAATTGTCGTGACATGCAGCTGGTTCACCGTGCCATGCACCGGCGCGCGCAGGCTTGTCCGGGTCAGCCGATCGGTGGCCGCGCGCATTGCCTCGCGCAGGATGGCCAATTCACCGCTTATCTCCGCCCCGCGTTCCCGGGCCGTTAACACATAAGACGACCGTGCCGATGAGATCTGATTTTCCGCCTCGCGAATGGCCGCCTCAATCCCCGGGATGCGCGCGCGGGATACCTCAAGGTCGCCACCGATGCTTGCCAAGTCGCCTTGCAGGCGCAAAAACTCGATCTTCGGCACTGATCCGGTCTCAACCAAGCCTGCCGTCAGGTCCGTCTCTTCGCGCAAGGGCGCCAGTTGCGCCTCAAGTTTGGATACGGTGGCCGTGGCCTCCCGCAACGCCGCACGCCGCTGGGCCAGCTGGTCCTCAAGCACGGACATTTCCGCCAAAAGCTGTCTTTGCCGCGACAGAAACACCTGGCGCTCTGCAGTCACTGCGGCCGGGGCGCGCGTCGTCAGGTCGTCCGAGAATGCAACGCTTTTGGCCCCTTGCGCTTCGGCCAAAACGCGCGCTTCCGCAGCCATCAGCGCGGCCTCACGCTCCCGCAACTCGCCGAGGTCAGAGCCTGCCGTCGTGTCGTCAATCCGCGCCAGCTCATCGCCTTCGTTCACCAGATCGCCCTCGCGCACTGCCAGTGCGGCCACGATGCCGCCTTCCAGGCTCTGAACCACCTGAAGTTGCCGTGACGGGATCACCTTGCCGGTTGCGCGCGTGACCTCTTCGATCTCGTAAAACCAAGCCCAAGCAAAGAAGCCAGCCATGCCCAAGCCGATCACCAGCAAAAGCGCCCAAACCCCACGTCCGCCACGCGCATCTGCCGCGGCATCGTTCACAAACCGATCTTCGATACGAGAGCCGAACATACCTTAAATCGCCTCCTGCTTGGCGGCCTTTTGGCGCAATTTTTGCATCACGGCGGTCTTGGTATCATCGACAATCACCCGACCCGCATCCATCACCACCCACCGATCCGCCAACTGCGCCAGCGCAGGACGATGGGTGCACAGGATCATCCCGGTGCCTGCGGCGTTGAGCGCGCGTATTCGGTTCACAATCTCGGTTTCCATGTCGTGATCCATTGCATTCGTCGGCTCATCCAGGAACATCAGTTTCGGTTTGCGCAGCATCAGTCGCGCCAAAGCCAATCCTTGCCGCTGCCCGCCCGACAATTGCCCGCCCTTTTCCCCGATAAACCGCGACAGTCCTGCCGGATCAGCGGCCACAAACCCCGCCATGGCCGCGTTGCGCAGCGCCTCTTCCAGCTCATCATCTGTGGCATGCGGTTTGCCGATCACCAGGTTTTCCCGCAGCGTTCCGGTGAAAAACTCAGGCTCTTGCGGCATGTATCCGACGCCCGCGCGCAGCTCTGCGGGGTCATATTGCGAGGCACTGCGCCCATCGATCAAAACAGACCCTGTTTCAGGCTCTAACAAACCGCAAAGCAGCTTGCCCATCGTGCTCTTGCCAGATCCAACACGGCCCAAAAGCGCGACACAGCCACCGGCCTCCAGCGTCATAGTCAGACCTGACAGGGCATACCGTTCCGCACCTTCATATTTGAAGCGCACATCCTCCAGCTCCAGCGCGCCCGCGCTGATCCGCGCGGCACTTTCCACCTCGGCGGACCGTTCCGGCGGGATGTTCATGAACTCGGTCAGTGCGCGCAGGGATCGCATGGCGTATTGCGCGCGGAAAATTGTCTGCGCAATCGCGCCCAACGGTGCTAAGGCACGCCCGGCCAGAATATTCGCAGCAATCAGCGCCCCCACCGTGATCGTACCGTCGGAGACCAAGAACACCCCCCAGACAATGATCGCCACGCTGACAAACTGCTGGATCATCTGCGTGCCCGACGTCGCAAAGTTTGACCAGAACCGCGTGCGCCCATTCACCCGCGAAGAGGCCGCACTCGCTCGTTCCCACTCGCGCTGCATAACAGGCTCTGCATTGAGGGTTTTGATGGTTTCCAGCCCCGTCAGGCTTTCGATCAGAACCGCCTGCCGCCGCCCGGCCAGCTCTTGCGCCTCAACCGCGATCCGGCCCATGGGCAGCTGCGCAATGATGGCCAGCGCAAACACCGCCGGCAGCGCCAAGAGCGGCACAAGTGCCAGCGGCCCCACCAACACGTACAGCACGAAAATGAACACCCCGATGAACATCAGATCGATCAGCGACACGAAACTGGCGGAGCTGAAAAACTCCCGCACCGTCTCAAAATCGCGGATATGACTGGCCAGAACGGACGTGCCATTCTTCCGCGCCAAGGGTCTGAGCGCCATGGCATGGCTAAACAGTGAGGCCGCAATCCCGGTGTCCAGCCGGCGCCCCACGGTTTCCAACGCCCGCGCGCGCAAACTGCGCAGCGCCAGGTCCAACACGAGCGCGATGATCACGCCCAAAGCCAGGGTCCAAAGCGTGACAAAGGCCAGGTTTGGTATCACCCGGTCATAGACATTCATCACAAAAATCGGCAGCGCGAGGCCCAGCACGTTGATACAGAGTGCGGAAAACAGAACCTGCAGCCAACCGCTGCGGTTTTCCCGGATCGGCCCCCAAAACCAATGCTCGCGCCCTTTGTCGGGTGTCTCGCTTAGCCGTCGATCCGCCAGCGCACCCTCGGGCGTGACCAGCATCACCTCCCGCCGCATCCGTTTTTTCAGATCGCGGATTGAGGTCTCTTGCTCCGGCTCATCTCGATCCGGGTCAATCACCCGGGCATTGCGTTTGTCTGGCGAAAACCCCACGAGGATCAGCGGCGCGCCCGTGTCACGAAAAATCACGCAAGGCAGGACGGCAGGGTCAATTGACCCGATCCGGCGCAGCACAATCCGGGATTTCAATCCGACCGCTGCCAAGGCCCGCGACAAGCTCACCGGATCGCGTGGATCAAAGCCAGCGACCATGCGGGACCTGACCGCCTCATCGCTCCAGGGCTGTCCGTGAAACTTGGCCATCCACGCCACAGCGCCCAAGCCCAGATCGGGGGCTGCCCTGCGGGATCGGAACGCCCCAGACGACGCAGCTTTGAAACTGGTCGTCTGCGGAGGGTTCATTCCAAAGCCTTGATCTCAGTGTTGAAGATTGCCTGCGGACGGCCCGAAGAGGTGGCCCGCGCCACGAAATCCGGGTTCAGCGGCACATTCGCGGCCGTCACGTTGAACCGTTTGGCCAGCAGGCCTTGAGAGGCCAAAATCCGGTATTGGCTAAAGGTGAAAGACGCCTCTGCGCTCACTTTTTCGAACTGTACGTTAAAAATCGTGGCCTCGGCATCCAGCACGTCGATCAAGCTGCGCGATCCGGTCTGGAACTGCTCCTGATACTGGCGGGATGTCTCTCGTGCGGCGGATAACCGACGGCTCAGCAACACCGTACGCTCGATATTCGCGTCATAGGCGTGCCAAGTGCGCTCGGCGAGCTCAAACACTTCACGCCGCACCACGTCCCGCTCGGCCCGCGCCTCAGATGTGCGATGCTTCAACGCCCGTTCGCGGGCATCGCGGCCACCGGCATAAAACTCCCAATCCACACGCAGACCCACGAACACATCAGACTCACTGCCGGATGTGCCGCTGACCTCGCGCCCATGCCGTGCACCTGCCTGCAGGCTCACCTGCGGTTTTTCATCCGCCGTCTGCACGCCTTCGTCAAACTCCACCGCTTGGATGTTGCTTTCGAACTGCTTCAGCCGGAAATTGTTGCGCACGGACCGGATCACGAATTCCTGCTTGTTAAGCGGGATGTTGTGCACGAAGGGCACATTCATATGCCCATCCGGGTCTTTGCCCACGACAGCCAGAAATCTGGAATTGGCGTCAAACAGAGCCTGACGCACCTCAACCTTGCTCATCTGGGCCGCCAAGAGCCGTTCGTCGGCCTCAAACCCGGTGGAGGCCGGCAAGCGGCCGGCATCAATCAGCTCTTTCACCTGGCGGATGATCTGACGGTGCCGGGCGATGTTTTGTTCTGTCACACCCAAAAGGCTGCGGTGGCGCAGTACGTCGATATAGGCCTCAACCGCGTTGAGGGCCATCGTCTCGGACGCATCCAACAACCGAAAAATCGCGCCATCCAGCGCGGCGGCATTCTGATAGACGAGGTTGGCACGCCGATATCCGTCAAAGAGCGTCAGCTCGCCCACAATACCGACTTCGCGATAAATCTTCGTGTCCCGTTGGTCGATCACATTGAGCCGGTCCGCATCGTCAAAATACGTGCCACCGACCTCACCATAAACGCTCACACTCGGCATGTATTCGCGTTCCAGCTGCAGCAGTTCCATCGCGGAGGCCTGCACATTGGCGTCGGCTGCGCGAGAGGCGGGGTTCGTGGTGACGGCCGCGCGGACGGCCTCGTCCAACGTGATGGCATGGGCCGCACCTGACAGGCCAAGCAGTCCAACACTGCTTACCGTGGCCAAAAGCGACCCTAGCTTGCGGAAATATCGCATAAAATTACCCCAACAATCATTCAACGAAACCCTGATGAGATGCGCCTCGCGAGTCAACGATTTGGTGACTTGCGGACAAGAAATTGAGTATTTCACGTCTCACTGTGCGACAGAAATCACAATTTCCTGTGGATTGTTCGCTGAAACCTAATCATTTCAGTCACCTAGGTCGACGGTGCTAGGCGCCTTTTGATGCGGACAATTGCAGATTGGCCTGCATCAGTTTCTGCTTTGTCGCGGTCGATAGATGCGTCTCAAGATACAGGCTGGTTTGCGTGTCGACCTTGGTCATCCGTCGCAGTGCTTCGCCCGAAACACAGAACACGCGCGTGTCTTTCAGTGTTCTGACGGAGGCCGAGGCAGCGCCCCCCTCCATGACGTTCAACTCTCCGACAAACCCTTCGTGCAGCTCGGCCACCTCATTTCCCATGACAAAAACCCCTGCGGTTCCGTGCGAGATGAAATACAGGTGCTCCACGGGCTGCCCCTCATGAGTCAGGAATGTATCTGGCGGCAGTGTCAGCCAATTGCCCGCATCCAGGATCTTGCGCGCCACTTCGCGCGGCACGCCGGGCAGGCCCGCCTTGAGGAACAACTCCTCTTCATTGGTGAAATACAGCCTGCGCTTGATCAAAAACGTGCGTGTGATCCCCACCAGGCTGATCACGATCCACGCCACGCTGATCATGGCAGAGGCCCGGTTCCATTCATGGATAAGGCTGATCAAGACAAGCGAGGCGCCTGTGAGGTTGCACAGTGCATACAGATACCCGACGCCCGGAATAAACCCGGTCTGAAGGCCAATGTAGGATCCAATATAGAACGCCACACCGAGGTAGCCCGCCCACAGATAAATCATCTCTGGTGTGATCGATGACAGCATTCGCATCCCTGGTGTTTGGCGTGCACGATATGATTCCATGCTGGCGCGATACGTTTGCATGCAGACAGTCGCCTGGCAAGTTTTGAAATGATGCGGGCGCGGTTGGGTTATTCTCCGCCGGGGAAGGGCCCGAGGAACGCCGTTTGACGCTCAACCTGGAAGACTTGGTTGTAAAGCTGTGCCACCCATTCCTTACCTTCCATGGTCAGCTCCAGCATGCCCAGCGCGGGTTGGATCAGGGGCGATACCTGCGACCAGAAGAAATCCGGGTACTTTTCCATCAGGTCCATCGGGTTGTCATAGCCCAGCTTCTCTGCCGCGCCCGTTTCTTGAAACTCATGGAACAGCGCGTTGATCTTGCGGTGATAGAACGGGTCAGCCATTTGCCCGATCAGGTCGGCCGCCCGCACCAGCGCCGGTTCACTGGCGGTGTCGTGATAGGCGGGGTCATCTGGCACCGGAAAGCGCGTGTAATCCACCGCGCGCACGATGCGTTCTTCGTCAATCGTGTGCGACGGGCCAAAGCGGTTGCGGATATACATGATGCCGCGATCGACGTGATAGTTCGTCAAAAATGCATCGGACGCCCCGCGCGGCGGCGTGATCGTGTTGCCGTCCTGATCGATGATAAACGCGGTGTCTGTGTCGCCCGGACACGCGCCCCGGGAATACCCGATGTCATGCACGAGCAGCGCCAAAATAAAATGCAGCCAGTCATCAGGATGCAGCGCCTCTGTCAAAAGCCGACCGCGCAGGATCTGTTGTCCCACCAGCGTCACCATCATGGTGTGCTCGGCATTGTGATAGAGCGCGTCTGAATTTGCCAACCGCTCCAACACCAGTCGCGCCGCACCTTTGAGGTAGGCCGCATGCTGCGGAGCACGCCCGGCAAAGTAGGTCATGTATGTCTCGGAGAGGTGGTCGCCAAAAGCATCCGCCGTAACGGCTGTCGGATTGAACATGATTCCCCCAATTGGATACCGAACAGGCTTTGAATGACAGTATCGCAATGAGCCGTGATGTCTTGGTAAAAGCGACACGTCAGGTTTTTTGTTTGATTTACGTTTAATTTGAACATGTTGGGTCCCGCAAGAGTGTCTGAGCGCTTATGACGGAGCGTCACAATCGTGGCATTCCTGCACTATCTGACGCGGTTTTCAGACCCAATGAGACGAACGGAATTCGCGCGAAACGTGGCCCCTATGCGGGTCAGATCACCGACCACTTGATCCGCGACACCGGCCTAAACGCCCCCGAAGGACACGATCCCCATCGGCAGCAAAAGTGACAGCGCTGGCAGGCAAATCAGCACGATCAATCGCACGATGTCGGCCACCCAAAACGGCGTCACGCCGCGAAAAATTGTTCCGGTGGACACGTCCGTCACAACTGAGCGGAGTACAAACACATTCAGCCCGATGGGTGGCGTTATCAATGAAATCTCGGTCACGACCACCACGATGATCCCAAACCAGATGAGGGCCATCTCTCCTGTGACATCGCCTTCGAAAAACCCCAGCGACGCGATGAGGGGCGCAAAGACCGGCACGGTGAGCGTGATCATCGAGAGGCTCTCAAAAACCGCCCCGAGGATGAGGTAGATCACCATCATGATCGCCAACACGGTAAAGGGGCCGAACCCGTTGCCCTGCACCAGTGCCAGCAAATCGTCGGGCAGGCCCGCGCGTGTGATCAGGCGGTTGAAGATGTCGGCACCAATCAACAGAACAAACAGGCCCACGGATGTTTTGACGGTCTGGGACAACGCGCGGATCAACCCCGACCAACTGAACCGGCCAATGGCGATAGAGATCACAATGGCGCCAAATGCGCCGACGCCTGCGGCCTCATCTGCGGTAAAAACCTGGCCGTAGATGCCGCCAATGATGATCAGGAAAAGAAGCAGGATCGGGATCACCCGGATGATGCTGCGCTTGGCCTCGCCCCGGTCCATCGGCGGGCCCGCTGGCCCCGCGTCCGGCTTGCGCCAGACCACAAAGGCCACAGCGAACAGGTACAGGACAATGCCCAAGACCCCGGGCAGGATACCCGCCAAAAAGAGCTTCCCAATCGATTGACCGGTCAGAAAGCCGTAGATGATCAGGATAATGCTGGGCGGGATCAAGATGCCCAACGTGCCGCCTGCCGCCACGGAGGCCGTTGAAAGCGTATCGTGATAGCCAAACTTGCGCATCGAGGGCAGGGCAACTTGCGACATGGTCGCGGCTGTGGCCAGGGAAGAGCCCGAGACCGCCGAAAACCCGCCACAGGCCAGGATGGTGGACATGGCAAGACCGCCGGGAAGCCGCCCCACCGCAGCATAGGCGGCACGGTAGAGGTCATGCGCCATACCGCTTTGCGCAATCAGCATGCCCATCAAAATGAACAAGGGGATGACCGAAAGCGCGTCATTCTGGGCCACGTCGAGAACAGAATCCGCCGCTGGGCCCAAGCCCGCTGACCAACGCCCATCCCGCAGATAAACAAACCCGAGCGCGCCCACCGTTCCCATCGCAATACCGATGGGCACGCGCACCAGTACCAGCCCGATCACTATGGCAAACGCGATCAGCGCGACGGTCATTCGGCGCGTCCTCGCACAAATTGGCCCATCGCGCGCAGGCCAAGCAGCGCACCACTGATCAAAACGACGAAGGCGATGAAGTAGATCAGAGGATATTTGGGCAAGAACAAAAGTTCACTGGTGATCCCGCGGCTGTGCGCTTTGTCGGCCCTTAGAAACAGCCAAGAACCGATAGTGGTCAGCGACACCGATGTCAGAACGGTGATGCCCAGATCGCGCCAAAAGGCGGCCCTGGTGGAAAACCAGCCGTCAAGAAGATCAACGTCGATCTGCTCGTTGCGCAGGGTCACGACCGGAAAGGCAAGAAACAAGGATGCCGCGAGCAAGATCTGCGCGATGTCCTGACGCCCGAAAATTGGGGCGTTGAACCCATAGCGCCCGATCACCTCCGCCACCGTAAGGCACATGAGCGCCACAAGGCACGCCGCGCTGAGCGCCAAACTGATTTGGGCGAGCCGATGGCCCGCCCGTTCGATAAAGGCCCACATCGAAAGCAGCTTAGCCTATTGCGCGCTGTATTCGGACATGGTGGACCGAATGATCTCAAGGGCCGCATTCGCGTCCACACCCGTGCCATTGACCTCGTCCAGAACAGACGCCTGAATGCCGGGGACAAGCGCGTCGAACTTGGCGGCTGCATCACCTGTCAGGTCAATGACCTGACCCGTGCTGGCTTGCGCGGCGAGACCACGAGCATTGCCCTCGTCCCAGGCTTGTCCGGCAAAGGCAGAAAAGTCCTCTCCCAGAGCCGCCTTGATCGCAGCGGCATCTTCCTCACCGACACTGTCGAGGAACTCTTCACTCATGACGATGGAAAAAGACCCACGGTAAAACCCGCCCGGAACGCGGTAGGTATAGGGCAGCACCTCAGTCAAGCGCAGGATCGCGATTGTGTCGCCTGGAAAGAACGTGCCATCGGCCACACCATTGGCGACGGTTTCATACACTTTGGGCGCTGACACCTGCACGCCCGCCATGCCGAGACCTGCCAAAACATCCCCCATGACGCCCCCGCCGGACCGGATCTTGAGGCCTTCGACCTCCTCCAAAGAGGCAATCTCAGTGGACAGGTGCAACATGCCGGGCGCATGCACCATCATGGCCACAGGGACCACGCCGTCATGTTCATCAGCCGCCCCCAGAACCGCCTCATGGGCACGCCAATGGGCGGCGGACGCGGCGGCGCTGTCCCCGTCGAGCCCCGGGATTTCAATCAGTTTCGTGGTGACAAACCGGCCAGGATTATAGCCATGAAAAATCCATGCCGCATCCGCGCCACCATCCTCAATCAGGTCCGCCTGCGAGGGTGGTGAGGCGAGCTGATACTCGATCTTTCCGGTCACGCGCCCCTCTGTGGCGGTTTCAATCCGGTTGATGAACTCAGGCCATACGATCTCATTCATGACATGGCTGGGCGGCAACCACGACGACACGACCATCTCCTTTTCCGCAAGCACCATAGATGCGCTGGAAAGGGTTGTTACGGCGGCCAAGGCCAAAGCTGTCAGTCTCATTTTATCCTCCCTGATACTCTACTTCGCATTGACCGTTACATAAACCGACCGGTTGGTCAATAATTTTGATGGCAAAGCACGAGCCCGATCTAAAAACTTGAATTGACGGAGTTATTTTCCGTTGAGCCCGTTCAGAGTGAGGTCAGCAACGGAAGCGGCATAGTCGATTCGTGCCGCCTCTGTCGCGTTCGGGTTCCACATGTAAAACCAGTTCAACATGCCAAAGACCGACATTGTCACGTTGCGGTGCCTCGTCTTGTCGAGGCTCAGTTTGTCCGG
>JBCCDT010000007.1:0-54058 GCA_039030635.1 Pseudomonadota bacterium | reverse complement strand
CAAGAGGCCCCGGATCAAGTCCGGGGCGGGGTTTCCAAATCGGTCTGGAAGGTCTCAATCCTCAAAGAACGGGGTCACCTGCGCCACGATCACCGCGTTTTCATCGAGCGCGCGCTGCATCAGGCCGCGTTCTTCGTCCGAGATGTCATGCCCCTCGGCCTCGCGCTCCTTGAGCGTGCCATAGCCCGACACATCGAGCGGCGCGGTATCGGCCTGTTTCAGGATCGCCACGGTTTCGCGCACCGCCTCTGCCTCATCCACGCCACTGGCATAGACCATCAGGGCCGCACCTGTTGCCTCATCGGGCAGGCCATCCCCGTCTTTGCGGCCAATTTCGACCAGAAGGGTGTAGACCTCTTGGGTGCGTTTGGATTTGGCCATCAGGCTTAGTCGCGCAAAAGCTCATTGATACCCGTTTTGGAACGGGTCCGCTCATCCACGCGTTTTACGATGACCGCGCAGTAGAGGTTGATGTTGTTCTTCGTGGGCATCGAGCCCGCCACGACCACCGAATAGGGAGGCACCTCACCATACATGACCTCACCGGTGTCGCGGTCCACAATCTTGGTGGATTGACCAATGAAGACACCCATGCCCAGCACCGAGCCTTCGCGCACGATGCAGCCCTCAACCACCTCGGAGCGCGCGCCGATAAAGCAATTGTCCTCAATGATCGTCGGGCCTGCCTGCATCGGCTCCAGCACGCCACCGATGCCGACACCGCCGGACAGATGCACGTTCTTGCCGATCTGCGCGCAAGACCCGACCGTGGCCCAGGTATCGACCATCGTGCCTTCGTCCACATAGGCGCCGAGGTTCACGAAAGACGGCATCAGCACCACGCCCGGCGCAATGAAGGCGGATTTGCGCACCACGCAATTGGGCACGGCGCGAAAGCCTGCGGCCTGCCATTGATTGGCGCCCCAGCCTTTGAACTTGCTGTCGACCTTGTCCCACCAGCCGCCACCCTGCGGGCCGCCATCTTGCGGCTCCATATCCTTGATGCGGAAGCCCAGCAGAACGGCCTTCTTGGCCCATTGATTGACGTGCCAATCGCCAGAGGCCTGCCGTTCCGCCACGCGCAAACTGCCGCTGTCGAGCGCATTCAGCGTGTCCTCAATGGCCTCGCGGGTCTCGCCCGTGGTCGCGGGCGTGATGTCATCACGCGCGTCCCATGCGGCTTCAATAGCGGTTTCAAGCTGTGCGTTCGACATGACGGGCCTCCGGGTGTCTCGAAAGTGCTCCGGCTATACGGTGTCGCGCGAGGGCACGCAATCAAAGAGATTTCCAACCTCCGGTGGGAGTATTTCTGGCAAGATGAAGCCGGGGGCGCCTCTGGTCAAAGCCTGCCAAACCGGATACCGCTTGTAAGCTGACAAGATGAAAGGCGCGCCCGATGAAAGACGACCGCATCAGCCCGTTTCCCGATGCCCATTCTGACCGCACCACCGCTGAGCAGGTGCCAGACACACCGCAAACCCGCGCGCCTGCGTATCGTTTGGCGTTTGCAGATGATGAATTCATGTGTCGCGAAGAGTTGCGCCCGGTGCGGCTGCAACTGGAGCTTTTGAAGCCCGAGATCATCATGCAGGAGCGCGGGATTGAGAGCACGGTCGTGCTGTTTGGTGGCGCGCGCATTCCGGAGCCGTCCAAGAAAGACACGGCGCGGACCAAGACGCTGGCGGATCTGTCGAAATACTACGACGAGGCGCGCAAATTCGCAGAGCTAGTGACCAAGAAATCCATGGAAAGCTATGGGCGCGAATACGTGGTTGTCACCGGTGGCGGCCCCGGTGTGATGGAGGCGGGCAACCGTGGTGCTGCCGATGCGGGCGGGTCGTCGATCGGGCTCAATATCGTGCTGCCCCATGAGCAGGCACCCAATGAATATGTCACGCCTGAGCTGTGCTTCAACTTCCACTATTTTGCCATTCGCAAGATGCATTTCCTGATGCGCGCCAAGGCGATCACCTGTTTCCCGGGCGGGTTTGGCACGTTGGATGAGATGTTCGAGGCGCTCACTTTGATCCAGACCGACCGCATGGCGCGGGTGCCTTTCCTCCTCTTCGGCGAAGAGTTTTGGCGCAGCATCATCAATTGGGACGCGCTGTCCGAGGCGGGCACGATTTCGGCCGAGGATCTTGACCTCTTCCAATTCGTCGAAACAGCGGACGAGGCGATGCAGATCCTCGATGGATGGGACAGTTCGGGTGGCTGAGACCTCTGGGCCGTATGAGGCCTATCTGCCGCGCCCAGTGTCCTGTCATGGCGTTTGGTTTATCGCCCCGCTGCGTGTCAAAGCCTATGGGATCGCCGCCGAGGGTCAGGTCATCGATGACGCTATGATCGAAACGGCGCATGTGTTCTTGAAAGACGAGGTGTCGCAGGACGCCGCAGACACTGAAACGAGCAACTATCTTGGCTTTGTGATCGTTCATCCGGGCTCACTTGGCCTGTCGATCTCTGCGCATTGGTGGAGCCAGGGCTCCGTCCTCTGCCAGCGCTTCTATCGCAAGCTTTACGGTGCGAAGGAGCCGCTCAACATGGCCACAAGGCCGTCCATCGGATGTGTCTGGGAATTGACCATCATTCAGGCGGAACTGGCCATTTGGAAAGATACGATGATGGGCGTTCGGCCCGATGCAGCGGCTTATCTAAGCCAGTTCGCCGATCTGGACGCCGCGTAGAACGCTCAAGGCAGGCGCGACGCGATCCACCAGATGTTGCCGCACGGATCTTTGACCCCTGCCATCCGGTCCCCGTGCGGGCGAAGATTGGGCTGCATTATCCCCTCCGCCCCGGCCGCAACCGCATGGGCGAACACCTGATCGGCATCCTGCACCAGAATGTGCATCTGAGAGACCTGAGCCGCAAACGCCTCCGTGCTTTGATTGAGCATGATCATCGTGTCGCCGATGCGCAGGCGGGCGTGTTGCACAACGCCAGTTTCGTAGCGGTTGATCTTGATGAGTTCGGCGTCAAATACTGTCTGGGCAAAGGCGATCAGCGCGTCGGGATCATCCACTGTGAAATAGGGCGTTACCGTGCCGTAGTCATCGGACTGCGCGGCTACCGTCATGGCTCATGCGCCCTCAAACTCGCAGATCGTGTGGACATCCATGCCCATTGCCTCGAGCTTTTTGCGCCCGCCCAGTTCGGGCAAATCCACGATGAACGCGCAGCTTATGATCTCACCGCCCAAACGCTCAATCAGTTTGATCCCCGCCTCTGCCGTGCCGCCCGTGGCCAGCAGGTCATCGACCACCAGGATCTTTTCCCCCGGGGCAATCGCGTCATCATGCAGCTCTACTTCGGCGCTGCCATATTCCAGCTCATAGGCCTGACTGATCACGCGGCCCGGCAGTTTGCCCGCCTTGCGCACGGGCACGAACCCGACTGAAAGCTGATGCGCCACGGCCCCGCCCAAGATAAACCCGCGCGCCTCAAGCCCCACGACCTTGTCAATCCGCGCGCCCGCGTAGGGGTGCAACAACTGGTCGACAGCCATGCGAAACCCGCGCGGATCGGCAAAAAGCGTGGTCACATCGCGGAACATGATCCCCTCATGGGGAAAATCGGGAATGGTGCGGATATAGTGCTGAACGGTGGTGGTCGCTGGCATAGGGGCCTCTGCGCTGGTGATCTCACGGGCATGGGTTTGGCCGATCTCTTTGCGTGACGCAAGGGGCGTCCCGGAACGGCATAGAGGGTTTTCTTTTCCACAGGAGACGTTTACCTGTCTCAACGCGTCAAAGTGTATATACCATGTATTGACGTCTTCGCGGCAGAAAGGCCCCATCTTTGAGCGAAAAAACTGCGTCCAAACCAAAGAAGTCCAGCAAGAAGAACAGCCAGCTGATCTTGCGTATGGACAAAGACGAGCGCGACCGTTTCGTGCAACTTTGCAAAGAGATGGACACGTCTGCGGCCCGCGAAATTCGGGCGTTTATCCGCAAGTTCCTCAAAAAGAACGGCTGAGGTCTAGGGCTGCCTGCGCACCAATGCGGTCATGATGCCCATGCCGATCAACGCCACGCCGCCGCCGCGCGTGAACCATGTGATGACATTGGGCCGTTTGATCGTCTGCCGCAACCGATCCGCCAAGAGCGCGTAGCTCAGCGCATTGACGGCCGCGATGCCCACGAAGGTGGCGATCAGAATGGCAAATTGCGGCAAGATCGGTTGGTCCACCACGACGAATTGCGGAACAAAGGCGATGAAAAACGCGATGGATTTCGGGTTGAGCGCGGTCACCGCGGCTGCGTGCCAAAACACCCCGCCGCCCGTGACAGACTGGGCGGTGCCAAGGGCGTCAAGGCCCTGTGACGGCGGGCTGCGCAGCAATTTTACTCCGAGATAGACAAGGTACACCGCCCCCACCCATTTGAGCACGGTAAAGAGCGTGGCCGAGGCGAGCACAAGCGCGCCAAGACCGGCCAGTGACAGGCTCATCGCGACGAAATCGCCTAAAGCCACCCCGGTGGCCGACGCCACGGCCACGCGCTTTCCTTGGCTGATGGCATAGCTGAGGACGAGCAAAACGGTCGGACCCGGGATCAAAACCAAGGCCGTGGACGCGGCTGCAAATGCCAGCCAAAGTTCAAAAGACATGGGCGTACTCTCAGGTGCTGTCAGGCAAACGGAAACTGAGCCGAAACCTAACCGCTGAGAACCCGCCCGGCAACCGCGTCAAGCTTGGCCACCAGCCCGGCATCGCGCAGATCAGGCGCGGTCAGGATCGCGTATTCCAAGGCGCGATCACAGCCATGCGGGCACAGATCCCGTTCGGCACCCAAAAGCGCGGCGAGACCGGCCACCATGTCGCGCGCCTTGGCGGCATTGCCGGTCAGCGTGGCGATGATCTGGGTCACGTCCACTTCGCCGTGATCGGGGTGCCAACTGTCGTAGTCCGTGACCATGGCGACGGAGGCGTAGCAAAGCTCTGCCTCGCGGGCGAGTTTGGCCTCTGGCATATTGGTCATGCCGATGACGTCACAGCCCCACACCTCTCGGTAGAGTTTTGACTCCGCGAGGGTGGAAAACTGCGAACCTTCCATGGCGAGATAGGTGCCGCCCTGATGCACGGTGACGCTCGCCGCTTCGGCGGCTCGCTTGCACGCGTCACTCAGACGGGGGCATGTGGGATGCGCGACGCTGACATGGGCCACGCAACCGGGGCCGAAAAAGCTTTTGTCACGGGCAAAGGTTCGGTCGATGAACTGGTCTACGATGACAAAATCACCGGGCGCCATCTCTTCGCGGAAAGACCCGCAGGCAGAGACGGAAATCACATCCGTCACACCGATCCGTTTCAACGCGTCGATATTGGCACGATAGGGCACTGAGGTTGGCGTATGCACATGCCCGCGCCCGTGCCGGGGCAGGAACGCGATCTCAACACCGTCCAGGTGGCCGGTGAGGATATGATCAGACGGGGCACCCCACGGGCTTTCGACCGCGATCCACTCCGCGTTCGTCAGGCCGTCAATATCATAAACACCGGAGCCCCCGATCACGCCGATTTTTGTCTTTGCCATGAAACCCCTCTTTTACGTCGGGCCCATCCATGTACATTTGGCGGCCTTCGTGCATTTTGTTGCTGACATGAACGCACCTTTAAACCCAAAACGCAAACCGCCCAATATCACCGGTTGGGTATTGGGCTTCTCTTTCATTTCTTGCATTTCGGCTTGGCTCAACTTCTTTCGCTTCATTCCAAGCCCAAGTTTCGTTGAAGACTATCAGACAATGCTGTTTTGGCTGACTTTGACAATTGGGATTTTGACCGTTTCCCCGCAGATCAGATTTGTATGGCTGCGTTACCTTGCGTCACATGAAGCAGACCCCGGGGACAACCCAAGCTTGGAAAAAGCAGGGCAAGTCACTATACTTGTTATACTTTTTGCGCCCATAGCTTTGATTGCATGGCTCGGTCTCTATGCTTTCGCGGTTTTCGTCGGCCCTTTGATGACCACTTTCGCCTACTCAGAGGAAACGCGTGTAGAGCTAACAATTGATCACGTATCTTCACGTAGAAAATGCCGGCGTGCTGTGCACTTTGTAGATTTGGGATTCTGGGGAAAAGAACTTTGCGGCGTCGACCGAAATGTCTGGGCGCGCATGCGCCAAGGTGATCTTGTCACTGCAATCGGTGTTGGCAACGGACTTGGTATACGGGTTAAACGTCTTGAGTTAGTACACGCGGACGACACCCCGCCGAAAATCGACACAGGCCGAAGAGCCCGTTTTGACAAGCTTCAGCTATGCGATGGCAAGGCTTGCTCGCCGCTCTAAACCGCCAAGCCGACAGGTGTCGCGTGTCCTAAGTCCGGTCCCGTTTACACTAAGCTTCAACGGAAACCGAAGACGCGTTAGGACAGACCCGGGATCGTCAGAAGGTCGCGTTCACGGACCAAAGAGCTGATCACGCGGCCCTTTTCGGTGCTCCGAACGTCATAGCCATGACCGCGCAGACGATGCTGCCATTCACGATCTGACACGGCCAATCCCCGCTCACGCATCACAAGGTTGCGCAGCTGTTCCATATCTTTCAGTTCCATCGTTTCGTTCCCAATTACAATGTTACCCTGCTGCAAGGCATAGCTTTGGGCTGTGGCAACAATTGTGCCGAAATTGGGCAAGCCGGTGGTTCTTTTGGGACAAGACGAGCCAAGTGTTCCGTCTCTGCAGGACGGCGTCTGAAGCCCGGGAGGCGCGATCCGCTACGGCGTGTTTCTAGGGTCAAATGCCGCAGGGGTTTGGGCGGTTGGCCCCTAACTCAGGATCAGAGGCCAGCGCCTGCTTCGATCTCACGGCGTGGTTTGCGTTCACGCTCGGTTGCGGATTTCAACTGTCCGCAGGCGGCCATGATGTCTTCTCCGCGGGGCGTGCGAATGGGGCTGGCGTAACCGGCCTTGTAGATGATGTCAGCAAACCGTTCGATCCGCTCCCAGTCAGAGCGTTCATGCGGCGCGCCCGGCCATTCGTTAAACGGGATGAGGTTGATCTTGGCCGGTATACCCTTGATCAGCTGCACAAGGCGGCGGGCATCCTCATCGCTGTCATTCACATCCTTGAGCATCACGTATTCAAAGGTGATCCGCTCAGAATTGGACGCTTTGGGATAGGCGCGTAGCGCGTCGAGCAGCGTCTCAATGTTCCATTTGCGATTGATCGGCACCAGATGATCGCGCACCTCATCGGTCGTGGCATGAAAGCTGACCGCGAGCATGCAGCCGATCTCTTCGGCCGTTTTGGCGATCTCAGGCACCACACCGCTGGTCGACAGCGTGATCCGACGGCGACTCAGGCTGATCCCCTCCCCATCCATGGCAATTTGCATCGCGTCGCGCACATTGTCGAAATTATAAAGCGGCTCACCCATGCCCATCAAAACAATATTGCTCAGCAAGCGGGGCCGTTCGCCGGAGCCTTCGCCGGGCTTCGGCCATTCGCCCAAATCATCGCGCGCCATCATGATCTGGCCCACAATCTCACCCGCCGTCAGATTGCGCACCAGTTTTTGCGTGCCCGTGTGGCAAAACGAACAGGTCAGGGTACAGCCCACCTGACTGGAAATGCACAGCGTGCCCCGGTCAGTTTCGGGGATATACACCACCTCGACCTCATGCCCGCCTGCAATGCGCGCCAGATATTTGCGCGTGCCATCGGCAGAGATCTGGCGCGTCACCATTTCCGGCACCGCGATCACGAAATTCTCCGCCAGCTCCGCGCGGTAGGCTTTGCTGAGGTTCGTCATGAGCGAGAAATCCCGCACGCCCCATTGATAGATCCACTGCCAAATCTGATTGGTGCGCATCTTGGCCTGTTTTTCAGGCGTGCCATGGGCGATCAGCGCCTCCCGCAGGGCAGGCCGGGTCAAACCCACAAGGTTCACCGGCCCCTCCGGCAATTTGCGGGGGATCGTCAACAGGTCCTGCGTGATCGGGGCGGGTTTTGTCATATTGGCGGGTCACGTGTCTGGCTAGATGCTCGCACATATAGGAGTTCGGCACAAAAACCAAAACATTCCTTTTGTCACGTCAAACCCCGTAGACCTCCTTGACCGAAGGATGTTGCGCCACCTTGTCAGCGATCCGCGCCACGTTTGGGAAATCCGTGACTTTTGGGTGCCCGCCATCGGGGTCAAGCCACGTGGTCAACATATAGAGATACACATCCACAGCAGTCAGCTGCGTTCCAACTGTCCATGGATTGTCGCCGATCTGATCCTCCACCACCTGCCACACATCGCGCAGCCGCCGCACCCCGCGCGCCATCGCGCCTGCGCACCCCGCCTCATCCTCGGCAAAGCGTTCGGCATAGTAATATTGCTGAAACGCCGTCTGCACCGTGTTGGAAAAATAGACCAGCGTTTGCAGGAACAGCGGGCGATCCGGATCATCCAGCGCGGGACCAAGACGAGCATTTGGGTAGAGATCGGTCAAATAGATGGTGATCGCCGCCGCCTCGTACATCGCACGCCCCTCCCAGGCGAGTACGGGCACCCAGCCATTAGGGTTCAGCGCCAGATGGTCGGCATGCCGAGGCACGTCCTTTGCGATGGTTGTGTCGATCAGCTCATACTCTGCACCGATGTCCTCCAGCAGCACCCGGACAACCATGGCCGCACTGTCATGGGCGTAAAACAGTTTGTAGGTCATGCGCGGCCCCAATCCCGAGGCGTGCCCATCGCGGCCACATCCGCATAGCGCGGGCAACTGACCAGGTGATCATTGACCATGCCAACGGCCTGCATGAAGGCATAAACAATGGTCGGACCACAGAATTTAAATCCGCGTTTTTTGAGATCCTTGGAAATCTGCTGCGACAGCTCAGTCTGGGCAGGAACATCGGCCAATGTCTCCCACCGGTTCTGAATCGGTGCCCCGCCCACATAATCCCACAGATAGCGATCAAAGCCCTGCTGTGCCTCAAGCACCTGCCAGGCGCGGGCGTTGCCAATGGTGGCTTCGATCTTGCCGCGATGGCGGATGATTCCCGGATCACCGAGACACCTCTCCACCTCCGCCTCGCCCCAAGTGGCCACCACATTGGGGTCAAAACTGGCAAAAGCGGCGCGAAAGTTATCTCGCTTTTTAAGGATCGTGATCCAGCTCAGACCGGCCTGAAACCCATCCAGGATCAGCTTTTCCCACAACGCGCGGCTGTCATATTCGGGCACGCCCCACTCTGTGTCATGATATTCTATGTAAATCG
The DNA here is from genome assembly GCA_039030635.1 of Pseudomonadota bacterium. GTDB lineage: Bacteria > Pseudomonadota > Alphaproteobacteria > Rhodobacterales > Rhodobacteraceae > Roseovarius. The sequence continues at coordinate 44,839 of JBCCDT010000007.1, read as the reverse complement.
GTTCCAGACCGACCCAGCCACATCGCTCACCCATGTCAGCCTCCCGGATTGCTTCAATTTTAGGTTTGAGAATTCTTTAACGTCCACCCGTCACCCTGTGAAGCCAGAGCAGCTCTGTACAGAAATTGGAGACCGCAATGGCGCGCACTAAGGCGGATTGGGCCGATGTTCCAGCCGGGCATGACAGCCCATTGAACTATGCAGTCACCGCCCGTGACAAAGGGACCATTGGCATGGTCGATGAGGCGCTCTCCGATGGGCGGGTGATGCTGGCCTATCAGGCGGTCGTGCCGTCACGCAACACCAGCAACCCCGCCTTTTACGAAGGTCTCATTCGCATTCTGGACACATCGAAGCGGATACTTCCTGCCAAGGATTTCATCGACGCGGTGGAGGCCACAGAAACAGGGCGCAAGATTGATTGCATGGCGCTCAAGCGGGGCCTGATCGAAATGCGCAAACACCAGGATCTGCGCCTGTCGATCAATATGTCCGCGCGGTCCATCGGTTATGGCCGCTGGAGCTATATCCTGGAAAAGGGCATTCGAGAGGATCCCACAATCGCGGAGCGTCTCATCCTCGAAATCACCGAAAGTTCGGCCATTCTGGTGCCCGAGCTGGTGGTCAATTTCATGAACAAGCTGCAAAAGAAGGGGATCAGCTTTGCGCTTGATGATTTCGGCTCCGGCTACACCTCCTTCACCTATCTCAAAGATTTTTATTTCGACATTCTGAAAATTGACGGACAGTTCATTCGCGGCATTGCAAACGATCCCGACAATCAGATTATCGCCCGCACGATGGCCACACTGGCCCGTGATTTTGATATGGTTTCTGTCGCCGAAAACGTGGAAACCCCCGAAGACGCTTTCTTTTTGCAGCAGATGGGCATGGATTGTCTGCAAGGCTACTTTTACGGCGCTCCTACGGTCAGACCTGTTTGGTCCGAAGAAAGCGACCGGAAAGAAACCGCCTGACTTGCCTGAAACGACTCGTTGCCCGTCCATCCGGCTTGCGCTATGACCCCGTTCAACCATGGGGGTCGCGTCGGTCATTGAACCCATTCAAGTGAATTGACCACTGCTGTCGTCGCGTCCTCCCGCACGCCTGTAATCCTGTAGGAGGACACCATCATGACCAATGTTGTAATTGCATCTGCCGCCCGGACGGCTGTGGGCTCTTTTAGCGGGTCTTTTGCCACCACGCCGGCCCATGATCTGGGCGCGGCGGTGCTTGAGGCTGTGGTGGCGCGCGCGGGCGTGGACAAGGCGGAGGTGTCGGAGACGATCATGGGTCAGGTTCTGACCGCCGCGCAGGGGCAAAACCCCGCGCGTCAGGCGCATGTGAATGCGGGCCTGCCGGTGGAAAGCTCGGCCTGGGGTCTCAATCAGGTCTGTGGCTCGGGGCTCCGGGCGGTGGCGCTTGGTGCGCAGCACATTCAGCTGGGTGATGCGTCGATCGTTGCGGCTGGCGGGCAGGAGAATATGTCTCTGTCCACCCATGCGGCCCATCTGCGCGCGGGCCACAAAATGGGCGATATGAAATATATCGACACGATGATCCGCGACGGTCTGTGGGATGCGTTCAATGGCTATCACATGGGCCAGACGGCGGAAAACGTGGCCGACCAGTGGCAGATCACCCGCGAGATGCAGGATGAGTTTGCCGTGGCCAGCCAGAACAAGGCCGAGGCCGCGCAGACCGCCGGTAAATTTGCCGATGAGATCACGCCCTTTACCGTCAAGACCCGCAAAGGCGACATCGTGGTCGATGCCGATGAATACATCCGCCACGGCGCCACGATGGAGGCGATGGCCAAGCTGCGCCCGGCCTTCACCAAGGATGGCTCGGTCACGGCGGCGAATGCCTCGGGCATCAATGACGGGGCGGCGGCGACGCTGCTGATGAGCGCGGACGAGGCCGAGAAGCGCGGGATCGAACCGCTGGCGCGGATTGCAAGCTACGCCACCGCCGGGCTTGACCCGTCGATCATGGGCGTGGGCCCGATCCACGCGAGCCGCAAAGCGCTGGACAAGGCGGGCTGGTCCGTGGGCGATCTGGACCTGGTGGAGGCCAATGAGGCCTTTGCCGCCCAGGCCTGCGCGGTGAACAAGGACATGGGCTGGGACCCGGAGATCGTGAACGTCAACGGCGGCGCGATTGCCATCGGCCACCCGATTGGCGCGTCGGGCTGTCGGGTGCTGAACACGCTTCTGTTCGAGATGAAGCGCCGCGACGCCAAAAAAGGCCTCGCCACGCTCTGCATCGGCGGCGGCATGGGTGTCGCAATGTGTGTGGAACGGAATTGATTCAAGTCAAAGCGCGCACCACCCGGCGCGCGATAAAAGATTAAAAGCGTAAGGAAATCAAAATGACACGCACTGCATTGGTCACCGGCGGCAGCCGGGGCATCGGCGAAGCTATATCCAAAGCCCTGCAGGCAGATGGCTGCAACGTCGCCGCCACATATGCCGGAAATGATGAGGCCGCGGCCAAGTTCACAGCCGAGACAGGCATCAAAACCTATAAATGGAACGTGGGCGATTACGACAGCTCGGCGGCTGGCATCGCGCAGGTTGAGGCCGATCTTGGCCCCATTGATATCGTGGTGGCGAACGCCGGCATCACCCGCGATGCGCCCCTCCACAAAATGACGCCCGACCAGTGGCATCAGGTGATTGATACCAACCTCACCGGCGTCTTCAACACCGTACACCCCGTCTGGCCCGGCATGCGCGAACGCAAGTTCGGTCGGGTGATCGTGATCTCGTCCATCAATGGCCAGAAAGGCCAGTTCGCACAGGTCAACTATGCCGCCACGAAGGCGGGCGATCTGGGCATCGTCAAAAGCCTCGCCCAAGAGGGCGCGCGCGCAGGCATCACCGCCAACGCCGTCTGCCCCGGCTACATCGGCACAGAGATGGTCCGCGCCATCCCCGAAGAGGTGCTCAACAGCAAAATCATCCCGCTGATCCCTGCAGGTCGCCTGGGCGAGCCCGAAGAAATCGCACGCTGCGTGAGTTTCCTCGCCTCCGACGACGCGGGCTTCATCAACGGTTCCACCATTTCTGCCAACGGCGCTCAGTTCTTCGTCTGAGCCACCAGTCCGAACGGAAGGACACGCCATGAAAGACCACTCAAACGATATCGACCCCACCGAAAGCCAGGAATGGCAAGACGCCATCGAAGATGTCATTGAACGCGATGGTGCCAACCGCGCGCATTACCTGCTTGATAAGGCCGTGCAAACGGCGCGCGCCCACGGTGCGAACCTGCCATTCTCGGCGACAACGCCCTATCAGAACACGATCCCTGTGGATGATCAGTATGACTTCCCCGGCGATCTGAAAATGGAATGGCGCATCCGCACGATCAACCGCTGGAACGCCATGGCCACCGTGGTGCGCCGCAACAAGGTCAGCAGCGAATATGGCGGGCATATCGCGTCATTCGCTTCGTCGGCGGTGATGTATGATGTGGGGCTGAACCATTTCTGGCGCTCCAAATCCGCGATCCACGGCGGCGATCTGGTCTTCTTTCAGGGCCATGTGATCCCCGGCATCTATGCCCGCTCCTTTATGGAGGGTCGCCTGACAGAACAGCAGTTGGAAAACTTCCGCTCCGAGGTCTCGGGCGAGGGGCTTTCCTCCTACCCGCACCCCTGGCTGATGCCGGATTACTGGCAATTCCCGACCGTCTCGATGGGTCTCGGCCCGCTCATGGCGATCTACCAGGCCCGGTTCATGAAATACATGAACAACCGTGGGCTTATCGACATGGCCGACCGCAAGGTCTGGTGCTTTTTGGGCGATGGCGAGATGGATGAACCTGAAAGCCGCGGCGCGATTGATCTCGCGGTGCGCGAAGGGCTCGACAATCTCATCTTCGTCATCAACTGCAACTTGCAGCGCCTGGACGGTCCCGTACGGGGCAATGGCAAGATCGTGCAAGAGCTTGAGGGCGATTTCCGCGGGGCAGGGTGGAATGTCTACAAACTGCTCTGGGGCAAAGGCTGGGACCAGCTCTTGGAGAAAGACACCAGCGGGCGTTTGCGCCAGCTCATGGATGAAACCGTCGATGGTGACTACCAGACCTTCAAATCCAAGGATGGCGCCTACATCCGCAAAAACTTCTTTGGCAAGTATCCTGAGACCGCCGCCCTCGTTGAAGACTGGACTGATGATCAGATCTGGTCGCTGAGCCGCGGCGGGCATGATCCCGAAAAAGTCTATACTGTCTTCAAGAAGGCGACCGAGGCGGAGGGCAAACCCACCTGCCTGCTCGTCAAAACCGTCAAAGGCTACGGCATGGGCTCGGCCGGTGAGGGGCAAAACACCACCCACCAGCAAAAGAAAATGGCCGAGGATCAGCTCCGCGCGTTCCGCGACCGCTTTGACATCCCCGTCTCTGACGCGGATCTGCCCAAAGCGCCGTTTGTCTCCCTCAACAATGCGCAAAAGGCCTATCTGGAGGACAAGCGCAACGCCTTGGGCGGCGCGTTCCCCAAACGCTTCTCCGATGCGCCATCGCTCAAGATCCCCGAGCTGGATAAATTCAGCGCCCAACTCAAAGGCACGGGCGAGCGGGAAATCTCGACCACCATGGCCTTTGTCCGCGTGCTCACCACGCTTTTGCGCGACAAGGAGATCGGCAAACAAGTCGTCCCCATTGTGCCGGACGAAAGCCGCACTTTCGGGATGGAGGGGCTCTTCCGTTCCGTGGGGATCTACAACCCGCTGGGGCAGAATTACACGCCCGAGGATGCCGACCAGATGATGTTCTACAAAGAAAGCGAGACCGGTCAGGTCCTGCAGGAAGGCATCAATGAGGCCGGCGCCATGGCCGATTGGATCGCGGCGGCGACGTCATACTCCAACCACGGCGTGCCGATGATCCCGTTCTTCATCTACTACTCGATGTTTGGCTTCCAGCGGATCGGCGATCTGGCCTGGGCCGCAGGCGACAGCCGGGCACGCGGCTTCATGCTGGGCGGCACCGCCGGGCGCACCACGCTCAACGGCGAAGGCCTGCAGCATGAGGATGGCCACAGCCACATCCTTGCCGGGACCATCCCCAACTGCATCAGCTATGACCCGACCTTCCAGTACGAGGTCGCGGTGATCATCCGACACGGCCTCAAACGGATGTATGAGGATCAAGAAGACGTCTATTTCTACCTCACCTTGATGAATGAAAACTACGCCCATCCCGACATGCCCATGGGCGTGGAGGATGACATCATTCGCGGGCTTTACCGGCTCAAGAAGACGGCCAAGCCCGGCAAGAAACACGTCAACCTCATGGGCTCCGGCACGATCCTCATTCAGGCGATGAAAGCCGCCGAGATGCTTGAGGAAGACTTCGGTGTCACGTCGGACATCTGGTCGGCCACCTCCTTTAATGAGCTGGGCCGCAACTGTCAGGATGCCGCGCGCCACAACCGCCTCAACCCGCTGGAGGACCCGCACGTGCCCTTTGTGGCCCAACAGCTCAAAGGCGCGAAAGGCCCGGTGATTGCGGCCACGGATTACATGAAATCCTACGCCGAACAGATCCGGCCTTGCGTGCCCGGGCGCTACACGGTGCTCGGCACCGATGGCTATGGCCGCTCTGACAGCCGCGTCAACCTGCGCCGCTTCTTTGAGGTGGACGCAAACCATATCGCCGCCGCCGCCATGGTCGATCTCTACCGCGACGGCGCGATCACCAAGGCGGTGCTCAGCAAAGCCCTCACAAAATACGACATCGACGGTGCCAAGCCCAACCCGCGGCTGGTCTGACCCTCAAGGGACAAGGAGAATACGAAATGGGTATCGAAGTGAAAGTTCCCGACATTGGCGATTTCAGCAATGTCCCGGTGGTCAGCATTCTGGTGGGCGTGGGTGACACGGTCTCGCAAGAGGACCCGCTGATCGAATTGGAAAGCGACAAGGCCACGATGGAGGTGCCAAGCCCCATCGCTGGCACCATCACCGAGGTGAAGGTGGCCGAAGGCGATGAGGTCTCCGAAGGCTCGCTGATCCTGATGGTCGAGGCCACCGGCGGTGCGCCTGCGCCAAAACCTGATGCAGGGGGGCAACCGACTGCCGAGGCGCCACCCGCCCCGGTCTCCGAACCGGGGCCTCCCGTTGCCGTTGAAGCAGCGCCTTCCGTGGTCACAGATGCAGGCTTCGGCAAAGCCCATGCCTCACCATCTGTGCGCGCCTTCGCCCGTCAGCTCGACATCGATCTGGCCAAGGTGAATGGCTCAGGCCGCAAAGGCCGCATTCTCCGCGAAGACGTGACCGCCTTCCTGAAAACCACAACCGCCCCCGCACCTGCGGCTGCGCAGTCCGGCAGGAATGCTTTTGGTGGCATCCCGCCGATCCCTGTGATCGACTTCTCCAAGTTCGGCCCGGTCGAAGACGTGGAAATGCCCCGGATCAAAAAGATCTCCGGCCCCGCGCTGCACCGCTCCTGGCTCAACGTGCCCCATGTCACCCACAATGATGAGGCCGACATCACCGAGCTGGACAAGTACCGCAAAGAGATGGACACCGCCGCCAAGGAAGAGGGCTACCGCGTCACGCTGCTCAGCTTCGTGGTCAAGGCCTCCGTCTCTGCGCTCAAACAGCATTGGGAGTTCAACTCCTCGATCCATCCTGACGGCGATAAGCTGATCAAGAAGGATTACTACAATATCGGCTTTGCCGCCGACACGCCGGGCGGTCTGATGGTCCCGGTGATCAAGGACGCCGATCGCAAAGGTCTCGTCGAGATTTCCAAAGACCTGATGGCGCTCTCGGCCAAAGCCCGCGCGGGCGAGCTGAAAGGCCCTGACATGCAAGGCGCCACCTTCACGATCTCGTCGCTCGGCGGCATCGGGGGCACGCATTTCACCCCCATCGTGAACGCGCCCGAAGTGGCGATCCTCGGGCTCACACGCTCCAAGATGGCGCCTGTCTGGAACGGCGAGGATTTCATCCCGCGCCTGATGCAGCCCATGTCGCTCAGCTACGACCACCGCGCGGTGGATGGTGCCTTGGCCGCACGCTTCTGCGTGACGCTCAAGACACTCTTGGGCGATATGCGGAAACTGATGTGGTGACGCGGAGCCTGCCCAAGCAAAAGTGGATACCGGTTTTGCGGCTCGGGGCAGGCGACCCCTAATAAAGGAAAACAAAGATGGATGTAAAAGTACCTGATATCGGCGATTTCTCCGATGTGCCCGTGATCTCGATCCTCGTGGCCGTGGGCGATGAAGTCGCCGCAGAAGACCCGCTGATCGAACTGGAATCCGACAAAGCCACGATGGAAGTGCCATGCCCCGCTGCGGGCAAGGTCACCGCCATTGCAGTGGCGGAAGGCGACACGGTTTCCGAAGGGTCCGTGATCTTAACGCTGGACGCGGCCACAGCCGAGACTGCAGCGCCAGCTGCGGACGAGGCCCCCGCGCCATTGCCCGAAGCCGTCGCCGCCACCGGCACCGCAACAGGCCCCGGCGATGAACATGCCGACGTGGTCGTTCTGGGCTCCGGCCCGGGGGGCTACACCGCCGCCTTCCGCGCCGCCGATCTGGGCAAAAAGGTCATTCTCATTGAGAAAAACGAAACCCTTGGCGGGGTCTGCCTCAACGTGGGCTGCATCCCCTCCAAGGCGCTGCTCCACGTGGCCAAGGTCATCACCGAGGCCGAAGAGATGGGCGCCCACGGCGTCAGCTTCGGAAAACCCAATATCGACCTCGATGAGCTGCGCGCCTTCAAGGACAGCGTGGTCAAACAGCTCACCGGCGGGCTTGATGGCCTCTCGAAGGGTCGCAAGGTCAAGGTCGTGCGCGGCACCGGACAGTTCACCGGCCCGAACATGATCGCCGTCACCCATGAGGGCGAAACCACCAATGTCAGCTTTGATCACTGCATCATCGCGGCAGGGTCCGAGCCTGTGAACCTGCCCTTTATCCCCGAAGATGACCGCATCATCGACTCGACCGGTGCGCTTGAGCTTAGGGATGTGCCCGACCGCATGCTCATCCTCGGAGGTGGCATCATCGGGCTGGAAATGGCCTGTGTCTATGACGCGCTCGGCTCCAAGATCACGGTCGTTGAGTTGATGGATCAGATCATCCCCGGCGCGGACAAAGACATCGTCAAACCGCTGCACAAACGCATCGAAGGGCGCTACGAGCAGATCAAGCTCAAGACCAAAGTCACGGCTGTCGAGGCCCTCGACGAAGGTTTGAACGTCACCTTTGAGGATGACAAGGGCGAGACGTCGGTCGAGATGTTTGACAAGATCCTCGTGGCCGTGGGCCGCAAACCCAATGGCAAACTGATCGCGGCCGAGGCGGCCGGCGTGGCCGTCGATGACCGCGGCTTCATCGCCGTCGACAGCCAGCAGCGCACCGGCAAAGGGCATATCTTCGCCATCGGGGATGTGGTGGGCCAACCCATGCTCGCCCACAAAGCCGTGCACGAAGGCAAGGTCGCCGCCGAAGTCATCGCGGGCAAGAACCGTCACTTCGATGCGCGTCTCATTCCGTCCGTGGCCTATACCGACCCCGAGGTGGCATGGTGCGGCGTCACCGAAACGGAGGCCAAAGCCAAAGGCCTCAAGATCGAAAAGGGCGTGTTCCCGTGGGCGGCGTCTGGCAAGGCGCTCTCCAATGGCCGGTCCGAGGGCATCACCAAACTCATTTTCGATCCCGATGATGACCGCGTGATCGGCGCCTGCATCGTGGGCACCAGCGCCGGTGATCTGATCGCCGAGGCCGCGCTCGCCATCGAAATGGGGGCCGATGCCGTTGATCTGGGTCACACGATCCACGCGCACCCGACGCTCTCAGAGACGGTGAACTTTGCCGCCGAGATGTTTGAAGGCACGATCACCGATCTCATGCCGCCGAAAAAGAAGCGTTAACCCAATGCTAAAGGGTGAGGCACCAACCTGCCTCACCCACCAAAAACCAAGGAAAACGAATGCGCCCCCGCGATCTTAAAATCCCGTCTGAGCGGCACCCCGAAAAGGCGCGCCGCCCAGACACGCCACGGCTGAAAAAACCCAGCTGGATCCGGGTCCGCGCGCCGGGCGGGGCGGCCTATGAGGAGACCCGTCGCATCATGCGCGACAACGCCCTCACCACCGTCTGCGAAGAGGCCGCTTGCCCCAATGCGGGCGAATGCTGGTCCCAAGGTCACGCCACCATGATGATCATGGGCGATATCTGCACCCGGGGCTGCACGTTTTGCAACATCGCCACGGGACGGCCCGACGCGCTCGATCAGTTTGAGCCCGGTCGCGTGGCCCATGCGGTTGCAAAACTTGGCCTCAATCACGTCGTTATCACCTCCGTGGATCGGGATGATCTGGGCGATGGGGGAGCTGCGCATTTTGCCCAGACCATACGCGCTGTGCGTCACCGCTCCCCCATGACCACCATCGAGATCCTGACGCCGGATTTCATCAAATGCGGGCCCGAGGCGCTGGAAACGGTCGTGGAGGCGCGCCCGGATGTCTTCAACCACAACCTCGAAACCGTGCCAGGGCTCTACACCCGGGTGCGTCCCGGCGCGCGCTACTTTCATTCCTTGCGGCTGTTACAACGGGTGAAAGAGCTCGATGCCTCCATTTTCACAAAATCCGGGTTGATGGTCGGGCTTGGGGAACAGCGCCACGAGGTGCTGCAGGTCATGGATGACATGCGCGCCGCCGAGATCGATTTCCTGACCATCGGGCAATATCTTCAACCCACACCCAAACACCACGCGGTTGCCCGGTTCGTGACCCCGGACGAATTCAAAGCCTATCAGGTGGCGGGGCAAGGCAAGGGCTTTTCCATGGTCTCCGCCACGCCGCTGACCCGGTCCTCGTATCACGCGGGCGATGATTTTGAACGGCTGCGCGCGGCACGATACGCCCGCATGGCAGCGCAGTAAATTCGCAGTAAATTCAGTGGCTCACAAGGGCAGGGCCGTCACACCAATGGGCGCCTTCCCACCGGTCCAGTCCGCGCCCCTTATGCCCTTCGTCCCGTGCGCCTGACCACCCGATCCTCACAGGCCAAGGATTTGGCCACCAAAGGCTCAGCCTTGCACGTCATGCATACCCGCTTGTTTTTGCCGTTTGTTGATCCAGCGCAAATTCTTCCAGCGCTCCCAATGGTAAACTATTTTTACCTAATCGACGAGGGTCAGCCTTGGTCGAGATGGGTTCACCAGGCAACGTGCCAATCCAGCCTGGTGGGCGCTCGTCCTGATTGGACCGAAAAGGCAACACTATGAACCGCCCTGAAACCATAACAACCGCAAGCGATGATGACTTCCTGCCGGCCGACCTTTCGGATTTGCTGCCCTTTGCAAATCTGACGGTTGACCAAACGCAGGAGCTCTTGAGCCTCGCAACCATCCGTCGTGTGCGGCCCAACAAGGCCTATTTCGACGAAGGCGAAAGCGCCAAGAATTTCTACGTTCTGCTTGATGGCTTTCTCAAGATCGTGCGCACCACCAAGGACGGCGATCAGGTGGTGATCTTGCACATCGCGCCGGGTCAGATGTTCGGCATCGCCAAGGCGTTTGAAAGTGACAACTACACCACAACGGCCCGCGCGGCCTCTCACGGGATCGCGTTGTCCTGGCCGTCCGAGCTTTGGGACAGGTTTGTCCAGGACTATCCCGGGTTTGAAACCGCCTCGCGCAAAGCCGTCGGTGCCCGTGTTTGCGAACTTCAGGACAAACTGGTCGGTATGGCGACCCAGCAGGTCGAGCAACGCATCGCGCGCGCCGTGTTGCGGCTGGTCGAGCAGGCAGGCAAGCCCACCGAACAAGGGATCGAGATCGACTTCCCCCTGACCCGTCAGGATATCTCCGAGATGACCGGCACAACCCTCCATTCGGTCAGCCGATGTCTGAGCAAGTGGCAAAAAAGCGGGATCGTGCGCAGCCGCCGCCGCCGGGTGGTGGTCTGTCAACCCGACGCCTTGCCGGTTTAGGCCAGTCTCCCGCGCTCACGCAGGATGGAAAAACAGGGCGTAGCCGCTGTCCTGCGACGTTTTGTCAGAAACGCGGGGTGACCCGGCCTCAATTTGCTTGCGATATTGCAAAGCACCGAATGCCCTCCTGGTATATTCAATTATAACGGGAGACGTTTTTGATCATGCGACACCAGCATATTTCCTGCGTGCGTTTTCGCGCGAAAATGCATCTGCGCGAGCTTCAATCGTGGCTCCTTAACCCAAGCTATGCCAAGATTTTGGCACCGGTCGTTGGGTGTGACCGGCATGAGTGACGCGTCGATCTCTTCACAGATCAGGACAGCCCAAGAGCCTGAGCTCTGCGCCAATTGCAACATTCGCCACAGCAGCCTGTGTGGCGCGCTCTCCAGCGAAGAAATCAATGACCTCAACAACATTGCACGTCGCAAAACACTCGACCCCGGCCAGCCCCATGTGATGGAGGGGGACGCATCGCGCGATTTCGCCAACGTCACGTCCGGCGTGGCCAAGCTTGTGCGCGGTGCCGAAGATGGGCGCAGTCAAATCGTGGGTCTGCTGTTTCCATCTGATTTCATCTGTGGGTCCTTGGGCACGTCAAAACCCAAATCCGCGCCTCATTCCATCGAAGCCGTCAGCGCGCTGGAGCTGTGTATTTTCCCCCACATGCAGTTCGAAGAGCTGCTGCATGATCACCCCTCGCTTGAGTTCAAACTGCTGAACCGCACCTTGGATGAGTTGCAGATCGCGCGCGATTGGATGGTGCTGTTGGGGCGCAAAACGGCCGAAGAACGGGTCGCCAGTTTCTTTCTCTACGTGACGCAAAAGATGGCCACTTTGGGCTGCCAAGGGCAAACCAGTTTTGATTTGCCTTTGGGCCGGGCGGATATCGCCGACTATATCGGCCTCACACTGGAAACCGTCAGCCGTCAGATCACCCGCTTGAAAAAAGACGGGGTGATTGCATTCGAAGGCACCAAACATTTGGTCCATGTCGATGAAGAGGAGCTGACACGCCGCGCCGGTTTTTGACGACGCGGCAGGCCCGGCTCAGATCAGGCGGCTCAGATCAGAGGTTTCAGGTCATGCCCTTGGCATGCCGCGGCAACAAATTCAGCGCAATTTCATTGAGATCATCCGCGGTCAAACGCCGGGTCGCCAGCGGCAAGAGGACCTTGGTTTCCCAAGAGGTGTTGCGCCGGAGCACGTTGAAAAACCCACGCAGGGCATAGCCCAAAGCCTCGGGCCCAATCGTGCATCTGTCGGCGGTCAACGCCTCTTCCAAAAGGTCGTTGAGCTCTGTCAGACGACAGGCTTCGTCTTCGAAATCCTCTTGCAGACGCCGCAACGTGTCTTCGCAGTCCAACTCACCCGCGATGCGCCGCAACAGGATCGGCATCAATACGGTCAGAACGTCTTGATAGTGGCCGGGGATGACCGAATTGCACATGCGCTTGGCCTCTCTCCAGACCGGGGCCGGGCGGCGTGGCAAATCATCGGCCAACGCCTCAAGAAGGTCGCACATCTGGTTCACGCGATCGGCGTGTTCGGCCACATAATCGAGCGGCGTGCGCTCATATGTGTTCGGGGCAGTGGGGTCGTCCAGCATGGTCATTGCATCCTTTGCTGCACTACGATGTGCAGCGCTTGATTGCGGTATCCCCGTCGAGATTGAGCGCCACGTACATGCGCTCTCACGGGCATTACATTCGCCCTTCTCCCTGACACCACTGTGACGCTGTCGCGCCTGTCGGTCCTTGATTCAGATCAACACGCGGCCTTCGTTGAGAAAAAACACCAAAAACTCTTGGTCCTTAGGCGCATCACGCATCCTCATCCAAAAGAACCCGCGCCGCATCGCCCTCCATATCGTCATACTGACGCGCCCGGATGGTCCAGATGAAGGCAACAAGCGCCCCAAGCCCGAGCATCAGGGAACACGGCACCAAGACAACCAAGATATTCATCGCTGAAACCCTCTTACTGCGTTCACCACCACTGTGATCGAACTGGTTGACATGGCAACCGCCGCGGCCAGGGGGGTGGCAAAGCCCAGCACGGCGATGGGCACGGCCACGGAGTTATACGCCGCCGCGATGCCGAAATTCTGTTTCATGCGGCGACAGGCGGCGCGGCTGGTTCGGATCGCATCGGGGATCTGCGCCATGTCGCCTGCAACCAGGATGATGTCTGCTGCATTGCGCGTGGCGTCCAGTGCAGAGCCCGGCGCGATTGAGACATCGGCGGCACTGATCGCGGCATGATCGTTTAGCCCGTCCCCCACCATCAAGACCCGCAGGCCGTCGGCCTTCAGCCCCTCGATGATGTCCAGTTTGCGCTCCGCCCGTTCCCCCGACCAGACCCGGTCAATTCCGACGTCACCGGCCATGCGCGTTGCGTTTTCGGGGCTGTCCCCAGTCAACATCGCGGTTTTCAATCCAAGGGCGCGCAACCCGGCCACCGCCGGTATCGCCGATGGCACCAGGGTTTCCCGCGCGGGCAAAAGCATCTCATCCGCGCCGATCCTTAGCACCACAGTGGCATCAGCGGGCGTGCGCCGACCCAGGAAGACAGCCTGATCCTTCCAGACCGCGCGCACGCCCTCGCCCGTCTCTTCGCGGAAGTCGCTCAGCGGGGCAGGGGACACATCCTGCAACCCAGACGACAGCCCACGACAGAGCGGGTGATTTGAGGCCTCTGACAAAGACCGCAAGACGGCGCGCGCCGCGTCGGTCATATCCGCCGGAACGGTCAGGCGCCGCTCTGTCAGCGTGCCGGTTTTGTCAAAGACAACCATGTCGACCCCGGCAAGCCGCTCAAGCGCGGTGTCCGAGGTCAGTAAAAGCCCACGGCGATAAAGCTGCGACGTGGCCGCGACCGCCACCGCCGGCACCGCCAGCCCAAGCGCGCAAGGGCAGGTGATGATCAGCGTCGCAATCGCCACGTTCAGCGCCATGCGCATATCGCCGGTCACGATCAACCAGCCCAGAAACGCCGTGGCTGAAATGATGTGAACCGCCGGGGTATAAATCGCCGCCGCCCGATCCGCGAGCGATCTGAAATGCCCGCGCGACACCTCTGCGGTGGCCACAAGCTGTGCGATGCGGCGCAAGGTCGTGTCTTCGCCCACCGCCGTGGCGCGCAAGGTCACAGGGCCCGACAGGATCACCTCACCTGCATAAAGCGCCTCGCCCGCTTGCCGGGTGACCGGGTCGCTTTCGCCCGTGAGGAAACTGCAATCCACCTGCGTCTGACCGGCCTCAAGCACCGCATCCACAGGCACGCGCGCGCCCGCGGTGATCCAAAGCCTGTCGCCCACGGCAATCTCTGCCACCGGCCGGTTGATCCGCGCGTCCCCTTCGATCCGCGTCGTGCGTGCAGGTTCCAAGGCGGCCAGATCATCGGCGGCAGAGCGCGCCCTGCGCCGCAGCCGTTGATCCAGAACGCGCCCGATCAACAGGAAAAACGTCAGCGCCAAAGCGGCGTCAAACCACGCATGCGCCCCGCCATGCATCACCTCATAGACCGACATCCCGCAGGCCAGAATGATCGCAAGCGAGATCGGCACATCCATGTTCAGCCGCCCAACCCGCAGCGCGCTCCAGGCATGTCGGAAAAACGGCTGCGCGGAAAAGGCCGTCGCGGGCAGGGCAATCGCCGCGCTGATCCAGTGCAGAAAGTCCCGCGTGCTGTCGACCGCCCCAGACCACACCGCCACCGACAGCAGCATCACATTCATCATCGCAAACCCGGCCACGCCCAAGGGCAACAGCAGGTCATCGCCTTGACGCTCTTCCGGCGCGCCGGCTTCAAAGGCTTCAAAACCTGCCCGGCTCAACGCCACGATCCATGGCGTTGGGTCCGTTCCCGGCTCCGACATGATGCTCACCCGGCGTTTGGTCAGGTTCACCCGCGCGGCACGAATAGCGGGCTGTTGCAGCAATGCGGCCTCCACCGTGCTGATGCATCCCGCACAGTGAATGCCCGGCAAAACCAGATGATGGGTCGGCACATCAATCGCGCCCCGCCGCCCGCCAACGGGCGCTGTCGCGCATCCGGGGCAGGCGGTGACGCTCATTTCTTCACACGCAGGACAATGCGCTGTTGAAAGCGTGTCCCGTCCTCGGCCACCGCCGCCAGTCGCAGGTTCCAATTGCCCGGCGCAAGACCTGCCGCGCCTGCAAAATGCGCCGTGCCATCAAATTTGAAATTCAGTTCACGATCATCGCCCACATGGGTCGCACGGCCCAGCGTCGCCCGCGTGATTGTGGGCGCCACAGGGCCCAAATCATCGTCAATCTGCAGCACCAACAGATCGCGCTCCATACTGGCCGACACGGTCCAGCCAAGCGCCTGTTGCGCCGTGCGGTCGCGGTCAAAGCTTTGGCTGGCCACGTAAGAGTTTTTCACCTCAAGGCCCGGGAACGTGCGCACAGCCGACACCGCCAGCGTGATGTTGACGGCGATGATGATGCCAAACATCGTGCAAAAGAGGGCCAGCACATGCCATCCTGTCAATCTGCGCTTGGTCATTGTGGTCCCTTTCCGTTGAATAGGCTGTCTTGAAAGGCCCGCTCACCCGACACCGCGTCCTGCACCCAAAACCGCAGCTCGGTCCGTTCGGCATTGGCTGGGACAGAGCCCTTGGGCGCGACCACATAGACCCGCTGCAACAGCGTGTCGTCGGCGGGCACCAGCGTGGTGAGGCCGCTTTTCCCCTCAAGGCGCAGCGTGAACGCGCCCTCCGTCGCCAGATGAAATTCAAAGGCCCGTGCCTCACCATGCTTGTTGCGCAGCCGAACGTCATAGGCATTGCGGATCGCCCCATCCGACAAGGTGACAAATTGCGGGTTGCGCACCGGCGCCACCGTGATGTCAATCGCGGGCCGGATGAACAGCGCATAAAGCAAGACCACTCCGCACAAAGCCCAGGCGGCAGAATAGATCATCGTGCGCAGCCGCAGTATATGAAACCACGCTGAGCGGGGCGCATGTCCCTCACGCTCGCGCCCCTCATCGGACAGCGCGAGATAGTCAATCAATCCCCGGTCGCGGCCCAGCTTTTCCATGATCTCGTCGCAGGCATCGATGCACAGCGCGCAGGTGATGCATTCCATCTGCTGGCCGTCGCGGATGTCGATGCCCGTCGGGCAGACATTCACGCAGGCATTGCAATCCACGCAATCCCCCACCAGCGACGGGGCCGTGTCATTCGCCTTGGACGCCTTGCCGCGCGGCTCGCCCCGCCAATGGCGATAGGCCACAGTCAGCGTGTCATCGTCCATCATTGCGCCCTGGATGCGTGGCCAGGGGCACATGTAAATGCACACCTGCTCGCGCATGAAGCCGCCAAAGATAAAGGTTGTCGCCGTCAGGATCGCGACGGTGGAATAGGCCACGGGCGCGGCCTGCAAGGTGAACAGGTCGACAAACAAGGTCGGCGCATCGGCAAAGTAGAACACCCAAGCCCCGCCCGTCGCCACGGCAATCAACAACCACAAGGTCCATTTCGTCAGACGCAGGCGGATCTTGTGCAGGGTCCACTTGGATTTGAGCAGGCGCAGCTGATTGTTGCGATCGCCCTCGACCTTGCGTTCCACCAGCAAAAACAGATCGGTCCAAACGGTCTGCGGACAGGTATAGCCGCACCACACACGCCCCAGGGCCGAGGTGAAGAGGAAGAGGCCCAACCCGGCCATGATCAAAAGGCCGGCCACAAAGTAGAACTCATGCGGCCAGATCTCGATCCAGAAAAAGTAAAATCGCCGATTGGCCAGATCGACCAGAACCGCCTGATCCGGCAGGTTCGGTCCCCGGTCCCATCTGAGCCAAGGGGTGATGTAGTAAATGCCCAAGGTCACGGCCAGAATCGCCCATTTCAGGCGTCTGAACTTACCTTTCACATCACGCGGGAAAATCGGTTCTCTGGCGACATACAGGCTGGTGTTCGCCGGCTCGGTCATCTCGGGATCGGAACCCCCAAAGGTGTATGGTCAGCGGGCCATCTCATTGGCCGCCTCCCAGCTGATGGATATACAGCGTGACCGCTTTCACATCCTCTTCCGACAGGCGCAGACCCCAAGCGGGCATGACGCCAAAGCGGGCGTTGATGATCGAATACTCTATGTCTTCGCGTGTCCCGCCATAAAGCCAGATCGCATCCGCCAGGTTGGGCGCGCCAATAGACGGATCGCCCAAAGCGGCATCTCCGTGGCATGTGGCGCAGTTCTCTGCAAAAACGGGGGCGCCTTCCGCCGCCAGCGCCGCATCATGATCCTGCCCTGACAGCGACAGCACGTATTCCGTCGTGGCCGCGGTCACCTCATCGGGAAAAATATCGCCAAAGGCGGGCATTTCAGACCAATGCGCATCTGGGTCCTGGTCGTTGCGAATGCCGTGGCGCACGGTGTATTCGATTTGATCTAAGGTCCCACCCCAAAGCCAGGCATCGTCGAGCAGGTTGGGATAGCCTTCGGCCCCCGCCGCACCCGCTCCGTGACATTGCGAACAATGGGCGCGAAACACGGCCGCGCCACCTGAGACGCCGAACTGGTAAATAGGATTGCCGCGTGCCAGCGTCGACAGATCCGCACTGGCCAAGGCCGCGGAAATCTCGGCGTTTTGCGCATCCACACGCGCAATGTCTTCGGCCACTTCGCCTCGGGTGGAATAGCCCATGACACCTTGCGTCGCGCCTGAAATCAGCGGCCAGGCCGGGTAGGCGATGGTATAGCCGATCCCCCAAATGATGGTCAGGTAGAGCGTCCAAAGCCACCAGCGGGGCAGGGGCGTGTTCAGCTCTGTGATCCCGTCCCAATCATGGCCGGTGGTCTCGGTCCCGGTGACCGGATCGTGCTGAGAGGGTTGATCGGCCATCACTCGGCCTCCTTTGTTAGGCGCACGCCGCGCTCAGACGGGTCATAGGCATCATCGCGCAGCGGAATTTGGGCAATTTCGTCGTGGGTTGCGCGCGATCCGGGCCGAAATGCCCAAGCACACACGCCGAGGTAAAACAGGGTCATCGCCAGCAGAAACCAGCTGTCAGCGAAGGCGCGCAAAAGGGTGTAAAGCTCCATATCGTGCTCCTATCGGCTGGCGTCAGGCGTGAAGGTCGAGAAATCCACCAACGTGCCCAGCATCTGCATATAAGCGATCAGCGCATCCATTTCGGTCAGCTGCGGTTGGCCGTCAAAATTGGATATGGCTGCGCCGGGATAGCGCTCCAGCATGTCGTCCCAATCGCCATCGGGATCGGCCTGCACGCGCAGATCATCTTCGGCCTGGTCGATCATCTCATCGGTATAGGGCACGCCCACAAACCGATGCGTGGCCAGCAGATCAGAGATGTACTCGGTCTTCAGCTCCGCCCTCATCAGGAAGGCGTATTTCGGCATCACGCTTTCGGGCACGACCGATTGCGGGTCCATGAAATGATCCACATGCCAGGCATCGGAATAGCGCCCGCCGACCCGCGCCAGATCGGGCCCGGTGCGTTTTGATCCCCATTGGAACGGGTGGTCGTATTTGCTTTCGGCGGCCAGGGAATAGTGCCCGTAGCGCTCCACCTCGTCGCGCATCGGGCGGATCATCTGGCTGTGACAGACATAGCAGCCTTCGCGAATGTAGACATCGCGCCCCGCCAGCTCCAGCGGGGAATAGGGGCGCACGCCCTCCACATCCTCGATGGTGTTTTCGAGGTAAAAGAGCGGCGTGATCTCAACGATGCCACCGATGGTCACGACCGCCAGCGACAACCCCAAAAGCAGCGTCGGACTGCGTTCCAGGATGGCATGGCCTTTGAGAAAGCGGTTGGTGAAGGATCCGTCACTCATTCTGCGGGCACTCCTGCTTGGGCGGGCACGCGTTGGCCGGCCCGAATTGTCATCCACATGTTCCAGCCCATGATCAGCGCACCGGTGAGGTACAGCCCCCCACCCAATCCGCGCAGGACATACATCGGAAGTTTGGCATCGACCGTGTCGGCGAAGCTGTTCACGAGGAAGCCATTGGCATCCACCTCGCGCCACATCAGGCCTTCCATGATGCCTGTGACCCACATCGACGCGGCGTAAAGAACGATCCCGATCGTCGCGAGCCAGAAATGCCAGTTGATGGCGGCCATGGAATGCATCTGCGCGCGGCCCCACAGGCGCGGCGTCAGGAAGTAGAGCGCGCCAAAGGTGATCAGGCCGTTCCAGCCAAGCGCGCCGGAATGCACGTGCCCGATGGTCCAGTCGGTGTAGTGGCTGAGCGAGTTGACCGCGCGGATCGACATCATCGGCCCTTCAAAGGTGGACATGCCGTAGAAGGCGAGGCTCATCACGAACATGCGGATGATCGGATCGGTGCGGATCTTGTCCCATGCGCCTTGCAGCGTCATCAGACCGTTGATCATGCCGCCCCAGCTTGGCATCCACAGGATGATCGAAAACACCATCCCCAGGGTCGACGCCCAGTCAGGCAGCGCCGTGTAATGCAGGTGGTGCGGCCCGGCCCAGATATACAGAAAGATCAGCGCCCAGAAGTGAATGATGCTGAGCTTGTAGCTATAAACCGGCCGCCCGGCCTGCTTGGGCACGAAATAGTACATCATGCCCAGGAACCCGGCCGTCAGGAAGAAACCCACCGCGTTGTGACCATACCACCATTGCACCATGGCATCCTGCACGCCTGAGAAGACCTGCACCGATTTGGATCCCCAGATCGACACCGGGATTGAGATGTTATTGACCAGATGCAGCATCGCAACCGTCACGATGAAGGCCAAAAGGAACCAGTTCGCCACGTAGATATGCCGCTCTTTGCGCTGGATGATCGTGCCTAGGAACACCAAAAGGAACGCCACCCAGACAATGGTCAGCCAGATATCCACATACCATTCAGGTTCGGCATATTCCTTGGATTGCGTCGCACCCAGCAGATAGCCCGTGGCGGCCAGCACGATGAAAAAGTTGTAGCCCCAAAAGACGAACCAAGCGAGGTTGCCCCCCCAAAGCCGCACCCCGCAGGTGCGCTGCACAATGTAGAAAGACGACATGATCAGCGCGTTGCCCCCAAAGGCAAAGATCACCGCGGATGTGTGCAACGGGCGCAGCCGTCCAAAGTTCGTAAAGGGCTGACCCCACTCAAAATTCAACTCGGGAAAGGCCAGCTGAAAGGCGATGAACACACCGGCCAGAAAGCCCACGATGCCCCAAAACGCCGTGGCGATCACGCCCGCGCGAACCACATCATCCATGTAGCGTTCCCGATGCACAACGGGTTTGGGGCTTTCCACTTGGCGCAACTGCCAGACAAAAAGACCAAAGGCCGTGATCAGGATGATCAGCGCATGCACCCGGTAGGCCAGGTCATGCCCCCAATCCGCGGCCAAGGCGGCGAAGAAGGCAATGAACGCCAAAGTTACAAGCTTAACTGTGTCCCACATGGTTGTTTCCACTTTCGACGTAGCAGGGTGTTATGACTGTGCGGGCCGCGTGCGGGATCCGCCTTGATCTGGGTCAAATCTTATGGGCGCCCGGGTGCGACATTTTCTCATTCGGGTGCAGGCTCGATCACGGCTTGATAGAGGTGCCAGGCGCTGTGCCCCAGCATCGGAAAGACCACGATCATGCCCAAGAAGAGCGGCAAACTGGCCACCACGATGGAGGCGGCAACGATCATCGCCCAAAGCAGCATCGCGCTGCGGTTTTCCACCGTGGCCTTGAAACTGGTGATCATCGCGGTGACCACATCAATCTCACGGTCGAGCAGCAGCGGCACACCGATCACAGAGATCGAGAACAACAGCCCCGCCAGGGCCGCGCCCACGACGCTCCCGATGGCCAGCATCGCCAGACCCTCAAAGGTGGTGTAGACCTCAATCGACGTCATCACGTTGGTCATCGTCGCGGTGCCGAATGTCACCGCAAAGACCACGCGCGCAATCACGATCCACACCAGCAAAAAGAACACCGCAATCACGGCGAAAAACGGCAATTGCCCACTGCGAGAGGTGAACCCCGCGCTCAGGATCGCGCCCCAGTTGCGCGGCTCATCCGATTGCAGACGCCGCGACACTTCGTAAAGCCCGATCGCGGCAAACGGCCCGATCAGCGGGAACCCGGCCGTCAGCGGCAGCACCCAGTACCCGGCATCGCTGTAAAACAGCATCACCGCCATCAATATGCCAAAACAGGAAAACACCGCCCCAAAGAACAGCCCGAACATGGGCGCGCGCTGAAAATCCGTTAGGCCCGCCTTGAGCGCGGCATACACATCATCTGTGGTGATCTGGCGGATGGTTGGGACATGCGCAGGCGGATGGGACGTAGACATATCTGTCATCGGCGTGGCTCACTCCTTACAAGACATTCTGTCGGGGCTGGCAGCAACCAAGCCTATCGGCGCGGCCTGTCCCGTTTCAGGCTTGCAAGGAGTTTGGACCCGTTTTCAAACCGGCGAATTGATCTGAGTCAAATCTTGCCGTCAAACCGCAGCCAAATGGCCGGGAAATAGAAAAACTTGATAGTTTTCGCGCGTCTGATAGGCTGCTTTTAGGGACACGCTATGAATTACGAAGCTGATCAAACCTTCCCCGCTGATTTGGGCGCGGAACCTGAACGATGTGCAACTTGCGCCGTGCGCAACAGCAGTTTGTGCGGCGCCTTGTCCTCAGACGAAATCAACGACCTGAACAAACTGTCGCGGCCCAAATCGCTGAAACCGGGTCAGACCTTTGTGTTTGAGGGCGACCAAATCAAAGATTTCGCCAATGTCACTCAAGGCGTGGCCAAGCTGATGCGCGGATCGGAAGACGGCCGCGAACAGATTGTGGGCCTGCTCTTTCCGTCCGACTTTATCGGCGGCCCCATGTCCGACAATTCTCAGGATGAACCCTACACGATCGAGGCTGTGTCGCCTCTTGAGCTGTGTATTTTCCCCCGTGATGGGTTCGAGGCTTTGTTGGAAAAATATCCCGCCTTAGAGCGTAAATTGCTGGATCGCACGCTCAATGAATTGCAGCTCGCCCGGGAATGGATGGTGCTGCTGGGGCGCAAGACCGCGCAAGAACGGGTCGCCACTTTCATCATGCACGTGGCCGAAAAGATGCGCAATCATGGCTGCCAAGGCACCATCGGGTTCGATCTGCCGCTCGGGCGCGCCGACATTGCCGATCACATCGGCCTGACCATCGAAACCGTCAGCCGCCAGATCACGCAACTCAGAAAAGAGGGCGTCATCGACATGCAAGGCGCCCGCCACATTCTGGCCTATGATGCGGACCGTCTGCGCGAATACGCGGGGTTTTGACACCCGCTAGGGCAGGTTGTCGAAGTCCTTGGTTTTCGTCAAAGTCTGCATCGCCTGAAACAACGCCTCAGGCGGGGCAACCGCCTTGCGCGCGCGCAGGTCCATCCAGATGCCACGGGTGCGCACCGTCGCGCAAAGCTTGCCATCCTCCCGCTTGATCTGATTTTCGAGCATGAACTTGGCCCCGTTTTCGCTCATCCCCGCAAGGGCAAAGCTGACGCGAAACACATCCAGCAGGCGCAGCTCGCGGAGGTAGCTGACCGTATCTTCCAAGGCGACAGGCCCGACATTGTGGGC
Source organism: Pseudomonadota bacterium (assembly GCA_039030635.1). GTDB lineage: Bacteria > Pseudomonadota > Alphaproteobacteria > Rhodobacterales > Rhodobacteraceae > Roseovarius. Next base: position 22,287 of record JBCCDT010000007.1, on the reverse strand, counting down.
CGTAAAGGCGTCAGGCGTAAACCCGTGCGAGGCAAAGAAAATCATCCGCGTTTGCGCGGCATAGTCCAGATAGCCGGTGTTGCGCATGTGGTTGTTGCCATCCAGATCCGCCCAGGTCACCTGAAATGACGCTGTAAAGTCGTCCACGATGATCCATCCTTTGCTGCTGCGCCCACAGGATAGAATTCGCCTCAGAATGACAAGGGCCTGTCACGCGGCCTCGGCCAGATGGCGGACAAACAGCATGGTCAAGGTTTGTCTGCGCGACGTGTCCGGCCAAACGGCGTGGAGGCCCAGAGGTTTGGGCGACCACTCCGGCAAAACATGCACCAATTCCCCACGTTCAAACCCTTGCCAGGCCAGATTTTCAGGCACAATGGACAGGCCCAAACCCCGCACCGCGTATTGATAGAGCGCGTCGGCGGAATTTACGGACAGGGTTGAGCGCCCCAAGACGGTTTCGGTCTTTCCGGTTTTGTCGCTCAAAGGCGTCGGCGCGGGCCGCATGGTGAACCTGATCCAATCCCATGTTTCGAGGTCTTCCGGCCGCGTGGGCACAGGCCGCTTTGCCATGTAATCCGGGCTTGCCACCAATAGCCGCTCGGCCCCCCCGATCACCCGCGTCATCAGATCGCTGTCCTGTGGCCACCCTGCGCGAATGGCCACATCATACCCGTCGCCGATCAAATCCCGTGGCGCATCGGAAAAATCAAAATGCAGGTCGACCCCGGGATAGGCGCGCGCAAAATCCGCAAAACCATCCATCAAGGCGGTTTGCGTCACAAAGGCAGGGGCGGTCACGCGCAACGCGCCACGCGGATTGGCCGCCGACGGGCTGATCGCATCCAACCCGCTTTCGACCGTGTCCAGCATCTGAACCGCTTTTTCATGCAAAACCCGGCCTTCATGGGTCAGCGAAAGCTGCCGGGTTGACCGGTAAAGCAAGGTCACCCCAAGCGCGCGCTCCAGCTCTGACACCGTCTCACTCACCCGTGACGGTGCAAGGCCCAGATGTTTGGCCGCGGCCCGAAAGGTGCCCTGCTCCACAACGGTGGCAAAAATCGCAATGGCGCGGAGTTTGTCGATCATGTCCGATACTCAACTGTTCCGTTAAACGGAACATTCCTTTCTGCATTGATCTACTTATGTGATCCCCGTTGCGTCAATAGCTTTGGCCTCAACCCAACGATACAGCGCTCGTTCGTTCACAAATGGAGGTCAAAATGAACCGCAGAACCCTTCTCAAACCCGCCGCTCTTGCGCCTGCGGCGACCCTGGCCACCGGGGCCGCTGCGCAAACCATGGATGCCGGGTCGCAAGCGTCCTTTGACACCGTCATGGCCTTCATGGGCGCGATGGGTGCGGGCAACATGGATCAGATGTCCGCGTTGATGGCCGATGACATGGTCTGGCACAACGAAGGGGACACGACCCTGCCCTGGATCGGAGAGACCCGTGGCAAGGAGAACATTTTCAAGTTCCTCGGCGTCTTTTCATCGAACCTGCAAACCACGCTTTGGGAGAATGAAGACGCGTTCGCCTTTGGCGACACCGTGGCCGTCTTTGGCCGCATGAACGGCGTGGCCACCAAGACCGGGCAGGAGACTGGGGAATTCACCTTTGCCCTGCGCGCCAAGGTCCGCGACGGCCAGGTCGTGCTCTGGAACTGGTTCGAAGACAGCTTCGCCGTCAGCCAAGCCTATCACGGCCGCTGATCCCCCCTTTCAACACGGAGACTTCAGATATGACCACCACCCTCAATCGTCGTGCGCTGATCCAAGGCGCCGCCCTCACCGCCGGGGCCATGGCCCTCGTGCGCGGTGTGACGGAACCCACCCGCGCCCAGGCCCAGGACATGGGCGCCGGCACTGTCCACAGCTTTGCCCAAGGCGGTGTGACGTTTCACACCTATGTCTCCCCGCCTCAGGCCGTGCATGTGACCTCTCACGTGATCGAACTGGGCGACCAACTGATGGTCGTTGATGCCACCATGCTGCCCCCCACGGCGGCCGAGGTGATGGGCCTGATCGCCACCACCGGCAAACCCGTCCACACCGCCTATGTCAGCCATGAACATCCCGACCATTGGGGCGGCGTTTCCACCTTCGAGGGCGTCGCGTTCCAAACCCTGCCCGAGATCCGCGAAGGTCTGCGCGCTGAGGCCACAGGCGGCGATTTCCCGGAACCGACCTCGCTTTTGAACGGCACCGACCTGGCGCTGGGCATGACCGAGATCGGCGGCGTCCCGGTGGAGTTTCGCGCCTATGACAATGCCGAAGCGCCCAAAACCATCGTCGCCGTGCTGCCCGAACAGCGCGTCGCGGTGGTCCAGGATCTGGTCTATAACGGCGTCTATTTCGCGCCCGGCGTGGACCGTGGCAACTGGATCGCCACGCTTGAGGCGCTGCGCGATGACCCTGCCTTTGACACGCTGCTCGTGGGCCACGGCCTGCCCACCAGCCGGGGCGAACTCGACACCGCCATCGCTTACGTCAAAACGCTCGATGCCGCGTGGGAGGCAGGCGCCACACCCGATGATGTCGTCGCTGCGATGAAAGCCGCGTACCCGGCCTATGCGGGGGATTTCCTGCTGACGCTGATCGCGGCCTATTGGGACAAATGAAGGAGAAGATTATGGGACAAGCCCTGGACAACGTACACCGCATCTACCTCGAAGGGATTGCCGGCGGTGAGGCGCGGGAGGCCGTGACCAAATACACCGGTCACCGCTACACGCAACATTCCACCGGTGTGGGCGACGGGGTGGAGGGGTTTTTGAACTTCTTTGAACCCTTCGTCGCCCGCAACCCCAAGCGCGACATCGAAATTGTGCGCAGCTTTCAGGATGGGCGCTGGGTCTTTTGCAACGCCTATCAGTCGCTCAACGATGGCGCGGCGCGATGGGTGACGATGGATATGTTCTACACCGACGCCGATGGTCTGATCCTGGAACATTGGGATACGATCGCGGCCTATGTGGCGCAAACTGCCTCGGGCGAGGATATGGTCGCAGGTGCCAAGCAGGTGGATGTGGACGCCGATGGTGAGGCCAGCAAAGCGCTCGTGCTCGAATACACCAAACAGGTGCTGCAAGAGGGTCATACCGACCGGTTGTCAGAGTTCGTAGCAAAGGATCTGATCCAGCACGGGCCAGAGGTTGGGGCGGGGCGTGCTGGGCTGGCCACTTGGCTCGGTTCAGAGGCGGCGGGCCGCTATGAGTTCCTGTTCCACCTCATGGGCGCGGGCAATTTCGCGCTGACCTATTCCAAGCGGCACGCGCGTGGCCAGGACATCGCGGTCTTCGATCTCTACCGTGTCGAAGGCGCCCTGATCGTGGAACACTGGACCAACGCCGAAGAGGTCAGCCCCCGTGAGGTGTGGGGCAACTCGGGCAAGTTTTGAAAAGGCCGCACCCGGCCCCCCAAGCGGGACAAGAAAATTCGAATTTTCTTGCGCATTTTCTTCGAAGAAAATGGCCGCGCGCGGGGCCCGGGGCCGCCTCAGTTTGCCGAGCGGGTCGTGCCAAAGAGCGTCTGATACATCACGCGATACACATCCGTGTTGTCCATCAGCGGCGTGATCATATCGCTGTTCAACCCCGCCCCGCGCACCAAAATCCCACCCGCCACATCGCTGTAGCCGGTCCAGGCAATGCCGTAAAAATGTGTCTCGCCACGCGCGTCCGGCGCGGTCTCAAACGCATCACTTTTGGGCCCCGCGACCCCGTGCAAAATGCCGCCTCCGCGCGTCGTGGCATCAACCCGGCCCTCTTTCTGACGGTACATCTGCAACCCGCCCGCATCCGAATCCGCGGCCATGATCAACAGCGTGTCGTCGCGGCCTTCCATGAACTCCAGCACCGCCCCCACACCGGCATCCGCGCGTGTGAGCGCCTCCAGCGTGCCCGCGGCATTCATATTGTTGGCAATGTTGTCGGTGCCCTCTTCTTCGATCACAGCCAGGAACCCGTCGTCGTCCCGGCTCACGATTGCAAGCGCCACGTCTGTCATCTCCGCCAGGCTGGGGGCGAAATCCCAATAGGTCGGTTTGCCTTCGGCCAGGTTCACCTCCCGCGCCTGATCGTTGAACGTGTGGTTGTGGGCAAACACGCCCAACAGCCTCTTCACCCCGTCCAGATCGAGCGCCAGCAGCTCATCCCGCGTATAGACCACCGTGTAGCCCGCCGCCTCGGCCTCCTCGATCAGGTTCAGCCCGTCCGTGCGCTCTCCCGGCCCATGCCGCCCCGCCACACCGGCAGGCAGCAGGAAACGCTCGCCCCCGGCCATGATCACCTGCGCGCCCGATTGCACCACTTGCCGCGCGATATCCGCGCCATTGCGGCGACTTTCATTGGAGGCCACGAACACCGCCGTCCCCGGCTCTGCGATATGCCCTGTCTGCACCAGCGCGACCGCCTTGCCCGCCGCCATCGCTTCCTGAGCAATCGACATCGGCTTGCCCGACGCAGCTGTAAGCGGCGCACGGCCATTCATCCCGAAACTGTCGGCCAGGACCTTCACACCGTAGGCATGCACCGTCGCACCTCCGTGGGAGGTCCCGGTCACGCGATCGGCCATATGCCCGGTATAGACCCCAAGCGCGGGCAGCTTGTCCCAATTGAGCGCCCCATCTGGGCCCGCAATATGCATCCGCGCCGCGCCCCAATGGTTCACCCCGGTGCCATCCGGGTGCAGGAAAATGACGTTGCCCGTGTCCTGCGCCGCCACCGAAGAGGTCAACGCGGCCAAGATGGCTAAACTGCAAAGGGGGGTTTTCATCGCATGCTCCGTAACGTCTTGCTGTGCTGCGCGCAGCCTATCACCTCAACGTAACAGGGATATCGCGACACTCAGAAACTCCGCTTGATATGGGCAATCAACGGGCGCAGGAAATCTCGGTCGCGCCAGTAGTTGATATGGCTGAGTGGCGTGAACCCGGTCAAAACGCCCGCATTGATCGGATGATCCCCGGTGACGCGCTCGGCATAGGCATCGCTCAACGGTTTCAGCGGCCAGCCCAGCACGTCATCGCGGTCATAGAAATTGTGCCACTCAAAACCGGGGCTGACCTCATCAATCGGGGTGATGCGATCGCGCGCAATGCCGGCGCAGAAAATCGGGATATTGCACCCGGTGGTCAACAGCCGCTTGACGGTGCGACCTCGGCAAAACGCCTCCTCTTCGGGGCTGGCAAACACCTGCGGCACCGAAAACACCCCGTGCTTGGGCGTGCGACCCGGCTTGGCGTCCCACAGGTAGTTCGAGATCACTTGCCCGCCCAAGGATTGCGCGATGATCACCACGCGCCGGTCCTCCCCACTCAGCTGGTTGTAGAGCGCCTTGAACCCGCCCAGAATGCGCAGCTGCGCTTGGAAATACGGGCTGTCCTCGCCCTCTTTCTTGGACTCAAGCGAGGCCGCATCGGAAAACCCGTAGAGCATGAATTCCCGCAGATCATCCCACCGCAGCCGCCGCTTCACACTGCGGAAATAGGCGGCCTGATTTTCCTGCAGGATGTTTTGGTAAAACACCGCTTTCATGCGCACCTTGGCGGCATCCGTTGTGCCCAGCCGATCCTCGATTTCCTCGAACAGATCTTCGGCATAGGTGGGCTCCGTGTTGCCCATCCCGTGCAATGTCAAAATGCCTACATGCGCCATGGGGATGCCTTTCAAAATGGGATTGCTGAAAATTCCCCAATAGGTTGCGCGCCCAAGGCCCAGCTGTCAACGCGCGGTTTTCTGCTCACTTTGCCTGGCGTGCGGGCGCGCAGAATTTTCGAAAATTCTGCGCAGAAAATTCGAATTTTCTGGCGCCTTTCCGTCAGAGGAGCCGGTTACCGGCTTTGAAAGGTCACACTGATTTCGACGGGTTTACCCTCTGGCGGGCGCGGAAAGGGCGCTGCACTTCTGACATTGGCGGCGGCGGCAATGTTTATGTTGGGCGACCCGCCGCTTCGAATAATGCGCACCCAACCGACCTGCCCATTGGGCAGGATCTGAAACCGGAGCATGGCAAACCCTTTTTCGTTCCTGTGCACCCGCAAGGACCTGTTGAGTTTCTGAAAGACCTGACCCCGATAGTTGGTCTCAGCCGCATTGCCCGTCGCGCGCGCCTGATCAAGGCTCGGACGCCCATAAAGCGCGGAGCTGCCGGCCTCCGCCAAAAGATCAATGCCGGTGCGCTGGGTTTCAAAAAGTTGCGAGGCCAGCCCCGGCTGCTCTGTGGCATCCTCCGTGCCCTCTTCTGCGCCAAATGTGTCCTCTGACGGGCGTGACGGCGGTGGTCGCAGTGAGCGTGTCACGGCTGAGGCCAGCGCCTCTTCGGCCTCTGCCGCCTCAACATCCCCGGTCTCATCGACCGCCTCCAGAGCCAGCTCCGGGGCATCCGCCTCCACCGGTTCCGCGGGCGTCTCAACGTCCTGCGCCTCGATGATCTCTTGCGCCTCATTGGCCTCGGTCACGGTTTGCGGTGTCGCCTCTGGCGTGCCTTGGGGCACCGGACTGTCGGTGCCTTGCGTGGGCGGGGCGGCGCCAATCACATCTTCGATCGGCTCGACCTCACCGACATTTTCGGGCTCTGACCCGCTATCGGGGGCCAGCGTTTCCTGCGGATCGTCCGAGGCCACTTGGATATCATTGGACGCGTCGGGTTCGATCACCTCAAGCGGTTCAACCTCGGGCGCGGGCTCCGGCTCTTCGGGCTGCAGCGCCTCGTCGACGAAATCCTCAAAGGCGGCAGAATCCGTTGTTTCCGGTTCTGCCTCCTCCGTTGGCCCCGCGCCAGGATCGAACAGCGCCACCATCCCGGTGCCATGCAAGGCCAAGGACAAAAGCACCGCCAGCGCGGCAACAAGGATGGAGTTTCTGATCACGCGTGTGGCCTGGTTTGGGGCGGCCCGTCTCCTGTTTTGCGGGCCTTTTGTCTCTGGTCGTTGCTCTCAGCGCAGCGACCATGGGTCAGACCTATTGGATCGCTGCATTTTTTCAATGATACCTCACCGCCCGGCCCACGCAAAGCAAGGCCTTTGGCGCGTGCTGACTTTCTTTTGATAGAGGGCGTGCGCCCGGGGCCTAAGGTGCGTTCGCCTCCATTCGGCGCGCGAGCCAGACCAACCGATTGGCATCCGTGTCACGCACCTGCGGTGTCGCGATGGGTTCAAACCCATGAGACCGCAGCAGATCGCGGTAATCGTCCGGGTTCAGGCTTGCATGATAAAGCGCTTCACCTTCGAACGAGCCCACCACCTCGCCTGCATCCGGGCCGGTCGTGAACATCAAAACCCCGCCGGGCCGCGTGTGGCGGGCAAAGACATCAAACAGCGCGCGTTGGTCATCGCACTTCAGGTGAAAGCTGCTGTTCCAGGCCAAAACCCCGTCAAAGCGCCGCTTTAGGTCTAGACCCCGCATGTCCGCCTCGATCCACTCTCCCTCCGGCAGGTCACGGCGCGCCATGGCAATCATCGGGCCAGACGTGTCCACGCCCGTCACGCCGCATCCCTGATCCAGCAGATACCGCGCAATCGGCTGGCCAAACCCGCATCCCAGATCCAGAACCTGCGCGCCCGCTGGCAGATGGGACAGGAAACACGCCAGCCAGGGCCGTTCGATCAACGTGGTGTTGCGCTGCGCCGCGAAGGCATCCGCGTGGCGCTGATATAGCGCGACAATGGCATCGGCGTCCTCGCTCATAGCCCGCGCAAATAAGCCTCTGCTCGGCGCTGATGCGCCTCGCGCGTGTCATCGGCCATCCGGTCTGCTGTCCGGCACATCATCGCCCAACGGGGGTTGTTGCCCAGACGATCCTTGTGCTTGAAAATGAACCGCCAATAGAGCCCATCCCAGGTTTCTGCCCAGTCCCCTTTGCCCCAATGGCTCATCTTGCGCACGTAGTTGGAACCCGAGAAATAGGGCTTCGTGGTGATCAACCCGCCATCGGCATGTTGGCTCATTGCATAGGTGTTGGGCACCATCACCCAATCATAGCTGTCGACGAACATCTCCATAAACCACCGATAGACCTCATCTGGGTCAAATTCGCATAGAAACATAAAGCCGCCCAGCACCATCAGCCGCTCAATATGGTGGCAATAGCCGGTCTCTAGAATGCGCTCGATCGTGTCGTCGATGGGATCAATGCCGGTGGTCGCGTCATAGAAACTGGCCGGGATCTTGCGGGTATGCCCCCAATGGTTGGTCGTGCGCATTTTCACATGCAGGTCTTCATAGGTGGCGCGCATGAACTCCCGCCAGCCGATGATCTGGCGGATGAACCCTTCCAGCGAATTGATCGGCACATCCGTGTGGGCGGCATGCTCCAGCGTGGCCTCCAAGATCTGCTGCGGCGTCAGCAGCCCGACATTCAGCATCGGCGTCAGCACCCCGTGCCAGAGAAAGCTTTCGCCTTCGACAATCGCGTCCTCATAGGGGCCAAACTCCGTCATCCGCTCCTTGAGAAACACCTCCAGCCACGCGGCGGCATCCTCATGGGTGGTGGGATAAATCAGATGCTCCAACGATCCGGTATTGTCGCCAAACTCCGCCTCCACACTCTCCCGCGCGTCCAAATCCGCCTGAGAGCGGTTGAGCGCGGGCAGAGACGGGATGCTGTCCAAGCGTGTCTTGGGCACTTTCTTTCGGTTGTCCTCATCAAAGCTCCACTGCCCGCCCTGGGGCGCATCCCCCTCCATCATCACATTGAGGCGCTTGCGTTGCGATTTATAGTATTCTGCCATGAACCAACGCTTGCGTCCCTCGGCCCAGGCTTTGTTATCGCCCTCGGAGTTGAGGAAATAGGGCGTGTCATAGACGCTCAGAGTGACGCCCGCGCCGTCCGCTGCATTTTGCAGACGTTTCATCGCGGAATGATCCACCGGATCGGCCAGCACGATCTTCGTCACGCCATCCTTGGCCAAACCAGTCACAACCCGCGTGACCATACCCTTTTCGCGTCGATACCCCTCAATCTCCACCTGCAACCCATCCGCGCGCAACCGCTCCGCATACTGCGCCATCGTCGCCCGGTGCAGCCACAGCTTTTGCTTGTGCATCACCATCGGGTACTGCGGATCGCCGAAAAAGAGCGGATCCTCCACCATCACAACGCGCTCTGGGTTGGCGCCAAGCGCCGGATGATCGGCGAAAAGCTGGTGGGGAAAAATGAGAAGGGCGGTGGTCAAATCGGGTGTCCTGTTTCTGCGTGCCCGCCTCTACCTAACGGGCTTGCGGCATTTGGCAATTCCGGGCTGGAAAAGCGGCGCGCCGGCAACATCTTGAGAAGTCACCAACAAGGGAGGGCAGGGTGCCCGAAGGACATACCATTCACCGCGCCGCACTGGATCATGCCAAGATGATCGCGGGCAAACGCATATCGGCCATCTCGCCCCAGGGCCGGTTTGCCGACGGCGCTGCGGCGATTGATGGCGCGGTTTGCGACAGCACCGGCGCGGTGGGCAAACACCTGCTCTATCATTTCTCCAACGGTCAAACCTTGCATATTCATCTCGGCCTTGGCGGGTACTTCGTCACCCAAGATCAACCCGCCGATCCCCCGCGTGAGGTCACGCGCTGCCGGTTGGAAAGCGCCACCCATGCCATCGACATCATCGGCCCCAACACCTGTGAGTTGATGCCAACCGCCATCATGCCGGAATTTACGCTGCGCTACGGCCCAGACCTTTTGGCCGACCCGCCAGACCCCGACCGCGCCATCGCCGCCATCCGCAAAAGCCGCGCCCCCATTGCCCGGCTGTTGATGGATCAAAAAGTGATCTCAGGGATCGGCAATATCTACCGCGCAGAAATCCTCTTTCTGCGGCGGCTCAACCCGATGACGCGCGGCTGCGACATCCCCGAGGAAGAGTTACGCGGTCTCTGGGACGAGATGCGCGCCTTGCTGCAATACGGTGTGAAAACCAATGCCATCATCACCCGACCGGACTTGGTTGAGGCCGGAAAAGTCCACGGCGAACGCACCAACATCTTCGGAAAAGAGATCTGCCCTGTCTGCGGCGGCCCCATTGTGAAGTCAAAGCTCAGCGGGCGCACCCTGTATCATTGCCCTGCCTGCCAAGCCTAGGCGCGTCCATTTTCTTGGAAGAAAATGCGTAGAAAATTTTTAATTTTCTGCGCAGAATTTTCGAAAATTCTGCTCTCACTCCGCCGCAGGCTTCAGGCTGGCAAACAGCTGATGGAACCGCTCGCCCTGTACCGCCACATGGGCGCGCACCGTGTCTGCCGCTTTTGCCCCATCGCCGGCTTCCAACGCGGCCACAATCGCCTGATGCTCGCCCATCGATTGCCGCAACCGCCCGCGCAGCCGAAGTTGCATCCGCCGAAAAGGCTGCAACCGCCGCTGCAGGCGCAACGCTTCGCCTTCCAGAAAGGAATTGCCCGATTGCCGATAGATGATCGCGTGGAAGCGCTCATTTTCATGGTAATACCCATCGGTATCCTGCGCCTCGACCGCCACTTCGCAGCGCGCGTTGGTGGCATTGAGATCCTCTAGCGCCGCATCGGATATCCGCGACGCGGCCAATCGCGCACACACCGCCTCAAGCTCGGCCATCACTTCGAACATCTCAATGAGTTCTACCGGCCCCGGTTGGCGCACGAACACGCCGCGATGGGGGATCTGCTCCACCATGCCGGATTGCGCAAGCCGTTGAAAGGCCTCCCGAATAGGGGTGCGCGAGACGTCAAACCGTTCAGATAGCTGCTTTTCATCCAAGCGCTGCCCATCGCCAAAGGTCCCGTCAAAAATGAGACCTTCCAGCGCGTCCGCTATACCATCTGAGCGTGATTTCTCCATAGGCCGTGTATAGCAAGGAATGCGGATCGAACGCAAGAATTTCTAAATTGTATACAAAATTGTTGACTCTGTGCACGCGGGATGCATCCTCTAGCGCAGCGCCGATGACAGAGTCGGCACGTCTAGGGAGGAACACCATGAAGAACCTACTTGTCTCCGCTGTGTCTGCAGCGGCCTTGATGGCGGGCACGCTTGCCGCCCAGTCCGCAGAATTGCGCCTGTCGCATCAATGGTCCACATCCGATGTCCGCCACCAAGTGGCCCAGATCGTCGCCGATGAGGTGGCCGCCGCCGATGTCGACCTGGAAATCAAAATTTTCCCGTCCAAATCGCTGTTCAAGCCGCGCGAACAATACAAACCGCTGAGCCGCGGTCAGCTTGACATGACCGTCTTCCCGCTCAGCTATGCGGGTGGTCAGCAGCCCGCGTTCAACCTGACCCTGATGCCCGGTCTGGTGAAAAATCACGACCACGCCGCGCGCCTCAATGAAAGCGAATTCATGGGCAAGCTGGAAGAGAAGATGGCCGATGATGACGTGATGGTCCTCGTCCACGGCTACCTCGCCGGTGGCTTTGTGGGCAAGGACGGGTGCATCACCTCACCCGAAGATGTCGCCGGTCAACAGACCCGCGCGGCGGGCAAGGCATTTGAACAGATGCTGGCCGGTGCTGGCGCCTCGATCGCCTCCATGGCCTCGTCCGAGATCTATAACGCCATGCAAACCGGCGTTCTGACCGCGGCGAACACGTCAAGCTCGTCTTTCGTCAGCTACCGCATCTACGAACAGGTGGCCTGCTACACGCCTGCGAGCGATTTCGCGCTGTGGTTCATGTACCAGCCGCTTTTGATGAACAAATCCACCTTTGAAGGTCTGACCGAAGAGCAGCAAGCCGCCATCATGGCCGGCGCCGAAAAGGCCGAAGCGTTCTACCTCGAAGAAGCCAAGAAACAGGATGCGGCGTCGGCTGAAGTCTTTGCAGAGGCCGGTGTGGAAATCGCCAACATGACCCAAGAAGAGTTCGACGCCTGGCGCGCCCTGGCGCAGGAAACCTCCTACAAGAAATTTGTAGAGGAAACGCCGGATGGCCAAGCGCTTCTCGATCTGGCGCTCTCGGTCGAGTAACGCTCCCCAATTGGGCGGTCTCCACGCTGACGAGACCGCCCTTTTTGCACCCTGAATAGGAGGCCGCGATGGCGGGCCAAAGCACTCTGCCTGTGGCCAAAACAGGCAACAACCCGTTCCTGCGCTTTGTCGCCGCGCTCTCCACCTTGGCGGGCTGGGTGTCGGCAGGCATGATCGTCGCCGCCGTGGCGCTGACCTGTCAGATGATCTTCGTGCGCTTCGTGCTCAACGGCTCCACCGTGTGGCAAACCGAATGCGTGATCTACCTGATGGTCGCCGCCACGCTCATCGGTCTGCCCTACGTGCAACGCCTGCGCGGGCACGTGAATGTGGACCTGATCCCGCTCTCGCTTGCCCCACGCCTACGCTTTGCGCTGTGCATGGTGACGCTCTCACTTTCCATCGCGATCGTGGCGGTCATGCTCTACTACGGCTATGAATACTGGCATTTCGCCTGGGATCGGGGTTGGCGCTCTGACACGGTCTGGGGCGTGCGCCTGTGGATCCCCTATCTGGCCATTCCCATCGGCTTCGGCCTGCTGCTGTTGCAGCTCATCGCCGATCTCGTCGCCGTTCTCTTGAAGATCGAAACACCCTTCGGGCTGGAGGAGAGCTAAATGGATCCGCTCCTTCTCGGCGCGATTGTCGCTATCGCCACCATCATAGTGCTGTTCTCCGGGGTCTCCGTCGCCCTCGGCTTGCTCATCGTCTCCGCGGGCTTTCTGATCATTTTCGACGGGATGCGCTCGCTTGAATTGATGCCCGAAATCCTCTTTGGCAAGCTTGACAATTTCGCGCTGCTCTCCATCCCGATGTTCATCATCATGGGGGCCTCGATCGCCTCCACCAGGGCGGGCGCCGACCTCTATGAGGCGCTTGAGCGCTGGCTCACCCGCGTCCCCGGCGGTCTTGTCGTCTCAAACCTGGGCGCCTGTGCGCTTTTCGCGGCCATGTCCGGATCAAGCCCGGCCACCTGCGCGGCCATCGGTAAAATGGGCATCCCCGAGATGCGCAAACGCGGCTATCCCGATGGTGTGGCCGCAGGCTCCATCGCCGCGGGCGGCACGCTCGGTATTCTGATCCCGCCATCGATCACCATGATTGTCTACGGCATCGCCACGGAAACCTCCATCGGCAGGCTCTTTCTGGCGGGGGTTTTTCCGGGCCTCATGCTCGTGGGTCTTTTCATGGCCTGGTCGCTTTACTCCACATGGCGCTCTGGCAATTCCGAGGTGCTCAGCTCCGGCAGCTACACATGGGCGCAGAAATTCGAAATCCTGCCGCGCGTTCTGCCCTTTATCGGCATCATCATCGGCGTGCTTTATGCGATGTATGGCGGCGTCGCTACGCCGTCTGAGACCGCAGCCGTCGGCGCGCTTCTCTGCCTGCTGATCGCCATGGTGATCTACCGTCTTTGGAACCCTGCCGACCTCTGGGTGGTCTTGCGCGACAGCACCAAGGAAAGCGTGATGATCCTCTTCATCATCGCCGCTGCGGGCGTGTTTTCCTACATGCTGTCCTCGCTCTTCATCACGCAATCCATCGCGGCCTGGATTGGCGAGCTCGATGTCAACCGCTGGGTCCTCATGGGCGCGGTCAATGTCTTCCTCATCATCGCGGGCTTCTTCCTGCCGCCCGTGGCGGTGATCCTGATGGCCGCACCGATCCTTTTGCCGATCATCACCAGCGCGGGCTTTGATCCGATCTGGTTTGCCGTGGTTTTGACCATCAACATGGAGATCGGGCTGATCTCCCCGCCCGTGGGTCTCAACCTCTATGTCATCAACGGCATTGCGCCGGATATCTCGCTCAAAACCATCCTCAAAGGCTCACTGCCTTTCGTGGCCTGTATGATCGTGGCGATCATTCTCTTGTGCATCTTCCCGGGCATCGCCACATGGTTACCAAACGCCGTGATGGGATAGCGCCATGTCCACCTTCTCCGACATTCTGATGACCGTTTTTGACCGCCGCACTGGGCTTGGCGCCTCAGGCGGAGAAGACGGGCGCGACATGCCCGAATTGGTCGCCGCCCTGATCGGCGCCTCGGGTGAGGTGACCGGCCGCGACACAGGGCAGCGCATCCTGAAACGGTACGCAGAGCTCGATGAGGACGGCAAGCGCGGCTTTTTTCGCCACCTGGCCGTGGATCTCAATATCGACCCCGACACGGTGCGCGCCGCGCTGAGCGCCTATGAGGATGACCCCAACAAACACACCTACCGCGCCTTCATGGCCGCGTCCGAGCCGCCCCGGCAAGAGTTCTTTCGCCGCCTAAACCGCGTGCCCGGCGCGACAGAGCGTTTGGTGCGGATGCGCGCCGATCTGTCAGCCATGGTCGAAGACGAACCCGCCCTGGCCGCGCTGGATCTGGATCTGCGGCACCTGCTGGCGTCCTGGTTCAATCGCGGGTTTCTGGTTTTGCGCCCGATCAGCTGGCAAAGCCCGGCCATCGTGTTGGAAAAGATCATCGCCTACGAGGCCGTGCACACGATCGAAAGTTGGGAGGATCTGCGCCGCCGGGTCGAACCCGATGACCGGCGCTGCTTTGCCTTCTTTCACCCCGCTATGCCGGAAGAGCCGATCATCTTTGTTGAGGTCGCCCTGACCAAGGGCATCCCTGGATCGGTGCAAGAGCTGTTGTCAGAAGATCGCGAGGCCCTGACGGGTGAGGCGGCTGACACCGCCGTGTTCTATTCGATCTCCAATTGCCAGGCGGGCCTTGCGGGCATTTCCTTTGGCAATTCACTGATCAAACAGGTGGCCGCCGATCTGTCGCTCGTCTTGCCGGGGTTGAAGACCTTTTCCACCCTCTCGCCGATCCCGGGATTGGCGGATTGGGTCGCCTCAGAGAACCTGATCGTCGATGACCAGACCGACATGCGCGCCCTTGCAGCGCATTACCTCGTGTCGGCCAAACGCCGCGATGGGCGGCCTCTCGATCCGGTGGCGCGGTTCCATCTGGGCAATGGGGCCACCGTCCACGCGGTGCACGCCGATGCGGATCTGTCGGCCAAAGGACAGGCGCAATCTTACGGCGCCATGGTGAACTACCTCTACGATCTGCGCCGCGTGTCCCAAAACCATGAGGGCTTTGCCACGTCGGGCAAGGTGGCCGTGTCCTCAGAGGTGCGCGCGCTCAATGCGGCTGGCAAGAAATCCCTAGTTCGGAGGGCCGCCCGTGATGAACCCGCTTTATGATCAGCTGTTTGGGCGCCATGCGGGCCAAGAGACCCCGTTTCTGATCCTGCCTGATGCGCGCGTGATCACCCACGCCGCATTTCTGGCCCAGACCGCTCAGATTGCCCATGTTCTGACCCATGCAGGCCTGACCGCCGGAGATCGTTTGGCCGCGCAAATTCATAAATCCCCTCAGGCGCTGGCGCTCTATGCGGCTTGCGCGCAAACCGGCGTGGTGTTCTTGCCGCTTAACACCGCCTATACCGCGTCAGAGCTGCGCTACTTCATCGAAAATTCCGGGGCCCGCATGGTGGTCTGCGACGCATCGGCCCAAGACACGCTTGGACCAATCGCTGCGACACTCAGCGCGCGTGTCGAAACCCTGAACGCAGATGGCAGTGGATCCCTCATGACCCAGGCCTCCGCGCAGGAAGAGGTGTTTGAAACGGTGCCCCGGTCCGCCGATGACCTCGCCGCCTTCCTTTATACCTCCGGCACCACGGGCCGGTCCAAAGGCGCTATGCTGACGCAGCACAACCTCTTGTCCAATGCCGAAACCCTCACCGAGTACTGGCAGTTCACTGCCGATGATGTCCTGCTGCATGCGCTGCCGATCTTTCACACGCATGGGCTGTTCGTGGCCACCAACATCATCCTGTTGTCCGGCGGTTCGATGATCTTTCTGCCGAAATTTGACGCAGGCGACATGATCCGCCTGATGCCGCGTGCCACTGCGATGATGGGCGTGCCCACCTTCTACACCCGCCTTCTCGACACGCCCGCCTTCACCCGTGACCTGGTTCAGCACATGCGCCTGTTTGTGTCGGGCTCCGCCCCCTTGCTGGCCGAAACCCACACCGCTTTTGAAGCCCGCACCGGCCACCGCATCCTCGAACGCTACGGGATGACCGAGACCAATATGAACACCTCCAACCCCTTTGACGGGGATCGCCGCGCGGGCACCGTGGGCTTTCCGTTGCCGGGGGTCGAGCTGAAGGTGACCCACCCTGAGACCGGCGCCACCCTGCCCACAGGCGAGATCGGCCAGATCGAAGTGCGCGGGCCCAATGTGTTCCAAGGCTACTGGCAAATGCCCGAAAAAACCGCCGCTGAGCTGCGCGCGGACGGGTTTTTCATCACCGGTGATCTGGGCCGTGTGGACGCAGACGGATATGTCCACATCGTGGGCCGCAACAAGGATCTGATCATCTCCGGCGGCTACAACATTTACCCCAAGGAAATTGAGCTGATCCTCGATGATCAACCGGGCGTGTTGGAAAGCGCGGTGATCGGCGTGCCCCATGCCGATTTCGGCGAAACCGTCGTGGCCGTTCTGGTGCCGGAGCCCGGCGCGCAGCCCGATCTTTCTGACATCGAATCCGCCGCAGCTGAGGCGCTCGCCCGGTTCAAACACCCGCGCACATACATTCTGCTCCATGAGCTGCCGCGCAACACGATGGGCAAGGTGCAAAAAAACATCCTGCGCGACATGTATAAGGACCTTTTTGAAACCGCCTGACGCCGTCCAGGCTTCTTTCTTGTTGAAAAATACCTTGGGGGGGCCGAAGGCGGGGGCAACGCCCCCAAATGACGCAGGTGACATAGGCCGCGACTTCCGGCACTGTGTTCAAAACATTCAACAAAGCGACTGTCATGTCCGTGCCCAACTCTTCCAAGATTATCATTGTCGGTGGCGGCATTGTCGGCTGCTCGACGGCCTATCATCTCGCCCATATGGGCCAAGAGGTGCTGCTTTTCGACAAGGCGCAACTCACATCCGGCTCCACCTGGCACGCGGCTGGCCTCGTGGGTCAATTGCGCAGCTCCGCCAATATCACGCAGCTTTTGGGCTATTCGATTGAGCTCTATAACAAGCTCGAAGCGGAAACCGGCCTCGCCACAGGCTGGAAAATGAATGGCGGGCTGCGGCTGGCCTGCAACGAAGAGCGCTGGACCGAGGTGCGCCGACAAGCCACCACCGCGCATTCCTTCGGCCTCGACATGCAGCTTCTGACCGCTCAAGAGGCGCAAGACCTCTGGCCGCTGATGGATATCTCCGATGTGGTCGGCGCGGCCTTTCTGCCCACCGATGGTCAGGCCAGCCCGTCTGACATCACCCAAGCTCTGGCCAAAGGTGCGCGCATGCAAGGCGCGCAGCTCTTGGAAAACACGCCCGTCCGCGACATCCTGGTGGACCAAGGCCGCGTAACCGGTGTGCGCACCGATCAGGGCGAAATTTCTTGCGAAAAGCTCGTTCTTTGCTGTGGTCAATGGACCCGCGATCTGGCCGCACGCGTGGGTGTCGCGGTCCCGCTGGTCTCGGTCGAACATCAATACATGGTGACAGAGCCCTTCGGCGTGCCCTCTGATCTGCCCACCCTGCGCGATCCTGATCGCCTGACCTATTGGAAGGAAGAAGTGGGCGGGCTGGTCATGGGCGGCTATGAGCCTAACGGCATCCCCTGGGCCAAGAAGGGCGTGCCGGAGCCCTTTGATTTTCAGCTTCTGCCCTCGAATTACGACCATTTCGAACAGATCATGGAACTGGCCCTGCCGCGCGTGCCCAAGATGCAGGAGGCAGGCATCAAGGAGCTGATCAACGGCCCCGAAAGCTTTACCCCCGATGGCAATTTCATTCTCGGCGAGGCACCGGAACTGCCGGGTCTTTATATCGGGGCGGGCTTTAACGCCTATGGCATCGCCTCGGGCGGCGGGGCAGGGATGGCGCTGGCGGAATGGGTGGCCAAGGGCGCGCCGCCCTATGATCTCTGGCCCGTGGATATTCGCCGCTTTGGCCGTCCGCATCGTGATGTCGATTGGGTCCGCACCCGCACGCTTGAGGCTTACGGCAAGCACTACACCATGGCCTGGCCCTCTGAGGAGCACAGCTCAGGCCGCCCCTGCCGGCGCTCGCCGCTTTACGGCTCGCTCATGGCGCGGGGCGCGGTCTTTGGGGAAAAGCTTGGCTGGGAACGGCCCAATTGGTTCGCGGTAGAGGGTGAGGCCGCGCGCGACATCTACACATATGCACGCCCAAACTGGCACGATGCAGTGGCCCGAGAGCATCGCGCCGCGCGTGAAAAGGCTGCGCTTTTTGATCAGACATCCTTTGCCAAATTCTTGCTCAAAGGCCCGGATGCAGAGGCCGCTCTGCAGTGGATGGCGGCCAATCGCATGGACCGGCCTGTGGGCGCCGTGATCTACACGCAGATGCTCAATGATCTGGGCGGGATCGAATGCGATGTGACCGTCACCCGGCGGGCCCAGGATGAATTCTACATTGTCACCGGAACCGGCTTCGCCACCCATGATTTCCACTGGATCGCGCGCAACATACCGGGTGGCCTCAACGCCCAGCTGGTCGATGTGACCTCGGCCAATGCGGTTCTATCGCTCTTTGGCCCCAAGGCGCGCGACATTCTCTCGGCGGTCACAAGGGCGGATGTCTCCCACGCCGCGCATCCCTTTGCCACCGCCCAAACCATCGGCATCGCCGGGGCCCCGGTGCAGGCCGCGCGCATCACCTATGTGGGCGAGCTGGGATGGGAATTGCACCTGCCTGTTGAATACGCCCAATCCGTCTATGACGCGCTCCATGCGGCCGGTGCAGAGCATGGGTTACAAGACGCAGGCTACCGCGCGATTGAAACCTTGCGGCTTGAGAAAGGCTACCGCGCCTGGGGGTCGGATATTGGCCCCGATCACACGCCCCATGAGGCCGGTCTGGCCTGGGCGGCCAAGCTGAAAGAGGACGTGGATTTCAAAGGCCGTGCGGCCCTGGAGGCGCAGCGCGAGACAGGCGTGAAAAAGATCCTCGCAACCTTCACCACCGACCCGGACGTGATCTTGCTGGGTCGCGAAACCATCTTTCGGAACGGCGAACGCTGCGGCTGGCTCAGCTCTGGTGGTTTTGGCCACACTGTTGGGCGATCCATCGGCATGGGCTATGTGCGCGCCACACAGGTGATTGACCAAGATTATGTGCGCTCGGGCCGCTACCAGCTCGAAGTGGCCGGGGATTTGGTCAATGCAGAGGTCACGCTGAAACCGCTTTATGATCCCGAAATGACCCGCATAAAGACCTGACATTTCCTGCAGCGCCCACGGGAATTTTCGAAAATTCTGCGAAGAAAATTCGAATTTTCTTCGCATTTTCTTCCAAGAAAATGACGCGTTCGAAGTGACGCACAATGTTCCCCGAAAACCGGTTCCCACGTCTCAGACTGCGCGCTCTAAATCCCGATATGCGCCTTTGACACCTCGGGCGTCAGCGCCGCAATTGCACCTTCCCAAATCGTCTTGCCGCGTTCCAGGATCACCGCGCGATCCGATACCGCGCTGATCTCCTTGAGCGACTTATCGATCAACAAAATCGTCAACCCGGTCTCCCGTTTCAGCTTGGAAATCGCGGCCCAAATCTCTTGCCGAATGATCGGGGCCAACCCCTCTGTCGCCTCATCGAGCAACAACAGCCGCGGGTTCGTCATCAACGCCCGCCCAATCGCCAGCATCTGCTGTTCGCCACCAGACAAGGACTGCGCCACTTGATGCCGCCGCTCCCCCAGTCGGGGAAAGAGCGCGCTGACCTTGGCCAGATCCCATTCCCCGGGCCGCGCCGCCGCCGTCAGGTTCTCCTCCACGCTCAGCCGGGCAAAACAGCGCCGCCCCTCCGGCACCAAACCCACACCCAAACGCGCCACCTTGTGGCTGGGCAAACCCCGCAGGTCCTGCCCATCAAACCGCAACACACCCTCAGACCCGACCATCCGGCAAATCGCCTTCACCGTTGTGGTCTTGCCCATCCCGTTGCGCCCCATCAGCGCCACGACCTCGCCCTCGCGCATCTCCAGGTCGACGCCAAAGAGCGCCTGGCTCGGCCCGTAGGACGCGGTCAGCCCCTGAAGGGTGAGAAAACTCATGCCTCCTCCCCCAGATAGGCCTGCCGTACATCCGGGTTGGCGCGGATCTCGTCCACCGATCCGGTCGCAATGATGCGCCCGTAATCCAGCACGCTGATCCGGTCGGCCAGGGCAAACACCGCATCCATGTCATGCTCCACCAGCAGGATCGGCGCCTGCGCCCGCAAACCATCCAGAAAACCCGTCATGGTTTTGGAGCCTTCCGCCCCAAGCCCCGCCATCGGCTCATCCATCAAGAACGCGCGCGGCTGCAGCGTCAGCGCGACCGCCACTTCCAATTGCCGCCGTTGCCCGTGGCTCAGCTCCTGGCACAGCGTGTCAGACTGCTCTGAAAGACCAACCTGCTCAAGTGCGGCCATCGCCCGCCCGGTCAGATCGGTGTCGCCCAACACCGCCTGCCAGAACCGCCATGGGCGATGCGAGGCGCCCAAAGCGCCGAGCACTGCGTTCTCCAGAACCGTGTCCTCCATCGCCAGCGCCGAGATCTGAAACGTCCGCCCAAGCCCGGCCCGCGCCCGCGCTTCCACCGTGTCTCCCGTGATCGCGCGCCCACTCAGATGCACACTGCCCGCATCCGGCACCAGGTTCCCGGTGATCAGCCCGATCAGCGTCGATTTGCCAGCGCCGTTGGGCCCGATCACCGCATGGATCTCGCCCGCCCGCAACTCAAGGCTCACATCATTGGTGGCCTTCAGCGCGCCAAAGCTTTTCTGTAACCCGCGGGTCTCCAACACCGGATCAGACATGCGGCCCCTCCTTACCGGTCAGAAACCCGATCACCCCGCCGCGCCCAAACAGCACGATGCCCAGCAAAATCGCCCCCAGCCAGACATGCCAAAAATCCGTCAGCCCGCCCAGCCAATGCTCCAGCATCACGAAAAGCCCGGCCCCGATCACCGGCCCCATCAGCCGGCCCACACCGCCCATGATGATGAGGATGATCAACTCGCCCGACAGCTGCCAGGAAAACATCACCGGGCTCACAAACCGGTTGAGATCGGCAAACAGCGCGCCCGCCAGCCCGGTGATCGCGCCCGAGATAATGAACGCCACCAGTTTCAACCGCTGCGGCGTCATGCCGACCGTCTGCACCCTTTGCGCGGCCTGCCGCGACGCGTTGAGCGCCAGCCCAAAGGGCGAGGCCCGGAGCCGCGCAAAAACAAAAAGGGCCGCACATAGAAGCGCAAAACACAGGCCAAAGAACTGCAACGGCACCAGCGTGTTCAGCCCCGGAAACCCGTTGCGCACATAAATCGACAGGCCATCCTCCCCGCCATAGGCGCTCCAGGAAATGGAGAAGTAGAAAAACATCTGCCCAAAGGCCAGCGTGATCATGATGAAATACACACCCGTCGTGCGCACCGTCAGCCAACCGATGATCGCCGCAATCAGCCCCGAGGCCACCATCGCCGTGATCCAGATGACCGGCATGGATTTTGTGCCTGCAATCGTCAGCGGGCCAAGCTCGAGCGGGCTGTAACTCTGGGCATGAAAGGCAAGGATCCCCATCGCATAGCCGCCGATCCCGAAAAACGCGGCATGGCCCAGGCTCACCAACCCGCCAATCCCAAGCGCGATATTCAGCCCCACCGCCGCCAGCGCCAAAACCGCCGCCTTGGTGGCCAGCGTGATGGTAAAGGGCTGGTCGATCAGATGGGCGACCAGCGGCACGCCCAAAAACAGCGCAAGAACCGCCCAGTTGATATGCCGCTCCGCGATCATGCCCGCACTCCGAACAGGCCCGTGGGCCGCCAGATCAACACGATGCTCATAAGCACGTAAACCGACATCGATGCCAGCGCCGATCCGGTCTGATTGGCCGCGCCCGCCTCCATGAACAGGGCGAAGACCTGCGGCAAGAAAAGCCGCCCCAGCGTGTCGGTCAACCCGACCAAAAGCGCGCCCACAAACGCGCCTCTGATGGAGCCGATCCCGCCGATCACGATCACCACGAAGGCCAGGATCAACACCGGCTCCCCCATGCCCACCTGCACCGATTGGATCGCCCCCACCAAGGCACCTGCCAACCCGGCCAGTGCCGCACCCAAGGCAAAGACCACCGTGTAAAGCTTTGAGATATCGATCCCAAGGGCCGCGATCATCTCACGGTCATTCTCGCCTGCCCGGATCTGCACCCCGATCCGCGTCCGCTCAATCAACCACCAAAGCGCCACCCCCACGCCAAGGCCGATGCCAATCAGCGCCAGTCGGTATTTGGGATACTCAATGCCGCCCGGCAGCGTGATCGGCCCGTTG
>JBCCDT010000006.1:0-55664 GCA_039030635.1 Pseudomonadota bacterium | reverse complement strand
GTGATTGACACGCGCAATGATTACGAGGTGGCGATTGGCACGTTTCAGGGCGCCGTGGACCCGCAAACCGCCTCTTTCCGGGATTTTCCGGCGTGGTGGGCGGCCAACAAGGACGCGTTTGAGGGCAAGCGCATCGCGATGTTCTGCACCGGTGGGATCCGCTGTGAAAAATCGACGAATTACCTGTTGGGCGAAGGGGTGGACGAGGTGTTTCACCTTGAGGGCGGGATCCTGAAATACCTGGAAGAGGTGCCCGAGGAAGAGAGCCTTTGGCAGGGATCGTGTTTCGTGTTCGACAATCGCGTGTCGGTGGATCACGGGTTGAAACCGGGCGCGCATATTCTGTGCCATGCCTGCCGACGCCCGATTGAGCCTGCGGATACGCAGCGCCCGGAATATGAGGATGGTGTGTCCTGTCACCTGTGCGCCGATGAGGTGTCAGACGAGGACAAGGCGCGGTTCCGGGAGCGGCAAAAGCAGATCGCGCTGTCAGAGGCCCGCGGTGAGAGCCACATCAAGATCGTGCATGAGACCTGACATTTTAGGGACGGCCACGCGATGCGTGCGAGGCCGGGCGCAAGGGACGACCCCCCTGACTGACGACGCGCAGCGTTACCCGGGCCAGGCCAAGGCGCGGCCCGGATACATCGCCGCCGAGGGTATCATACGTCCCTGAAGGCGGGCGCTTGGGCGGCCTGGCGGGCTGGGCATTTGCAGGGAAACGACCCTTCCCCTTCGTCTCTGGCCGGGATATGTCAGGTGCCTGAAACAAAGGATCGGCCCCATGACGTCCGATATGCGCCCCAAAGACATTGCCCGCGACGTGCTGCGCATTGAGCGTGATGCGCTGAGCCAGATGCATGACGACCTGCCCGATGGGTTTGACGCGGTGGTGGAGATGCTTTTGG
This sequence comes from Pseudomonadota bacterium, assembly GCA_039030635.1. Lineage (GTDB taxonomy): Bacteria > Pseudomonadota > Alphaproteobacteria > Rhodobacterales > Rhodobacteraceae > Roseovarius. The sequence continues at coordinate 54,756 of JBCCDT010000006.1, read as the reverse complement.
GCGTGGAAGGGCGCGTGATCGTGTCGGGCGTCGGAAAGTCGGGGCATATCGCGGCCAAAATCGCGGCCACCATGGCCAGCACGGGCACGCCTGCGCAATACGTGCACGCGGGTGAGGCGAGCCATGGCGATATGGGGATGCTGACCCGGGCGGATGCGGCGATCTTAATCTCGAACTCAGGCGAGACGCGTGAATTGGCGGATATCATCGGGCACACGCGGCGGTTCGGCATTCCGATGGTGGCCATCACCGGCAAGCGCGACAGCTCTTTGGCGCGGCAGGCCGATCACATCTTGTTGTTGCCCAAAGCGCCCGAGGCTTGCGCGATTGGCATGGCGCCCACGACATCGACCACTTGTACGTTGGTGCTGGGCGATGCGCTGGCCGTGGCGATGATGCGGTTGCGGGGATTTGACAAGGACAGCTATCTGGCCTTTCACCCGGGCGGCACCCTGGGGGCGCAGCTTTTGCGTGTCTCGGCGGTCATGCATACCGGGTCAGAACTGCCTTTGGTGCATGAGACGACGCCCATGGGCGACACGCTGCTGGAGATGAGCGCGAAGGGCTTTGGCGTGGCCGCGATTGTCGAAAACGGGCGGCTGACGGGTGTCATCACCGACGGGGATTTGCGGCGCAATATGTCTGATCTGATGACCCGCACCGCCGGGGAGATCGCAACACGGGACCCGCGCACCATCTCACCCGACAGCCTGTTGATTGAAGCCTTGGGCGTGATGAACATGAATGAGCCCAAGGTGAGCACGCTTTTTGCCGTGGATGAGGACGGGCTTTTGTGCGGGCTGATCAATGTCCATGATGCCCTGCGCGCGGGCGTGGCATAACGCGGGCGCCATTTTCTTCGAAGAAAATGCGGAGAAAATTACAATTTTCTGCGCAGAATTTTAAAAATTCTGCTGTCCTGTGCGGGGTGCTTATGCGGTTTCCTGGGCCAAAAGCGCCTGGAGGCCGGTGCGGTAGTCCGGGTAGATCAGCTTTACGCCCAGCTCTTCTTTGATGCGTGTGTTGTCGACCTTTTTGGATTCCGCGTAGAAGCTGCGCGCCATGGGGCTCATATCCGCGTTTTCAAAATCCACTTCGGGTGGCAAGGGCACGCCCAAAAGCTCGGCGGCATAGCCGATCACATCCTGCGGCGGGGCGGGATCATTGTCGCAAACATTGTAGGCCGCGCCGGGGTTGGGCTGCGCGATGGAGGCCGCCAAGACCTGCGCGATATCGTCCACATGGATGCGGCTGAAAATCTGGCCCTTTTTGATGATGCGCCGCGCGGTGCCATTGCGCACTTTGGAAAACGGCCCGCGACCGGGCCCGTAGATCCCGGCAAGGCGGAAAATGTGCAGCGGCAGATGGGGGATGGCGGCCCAGGCGGTCTCTGCCTCCACCCGCATTTGACCGCGTTTTGTCGCAGGCGTGAGGGCGGCGCTTTCATCCACCCAGGCCCCTTGGTGATCGCCATAGACGCCTGTGGTGGAGAGATATCCCGCCCATTCCAGACGTGGCGCCATGCCCGCCATCTGCGCCTGGTAGCGTGCCAGAACGGGATCGCCTGTCTCATCAGGGGCGGCGGACATCAGGATATGCGTGGCCTGATCCAGCGCGTCAGACAAATCCCCATCCGGCCAAAGCACAGGTGTGACGCCTTCGGCCTCAAGCGCCGCGCATTTCTCTGCCTTGCGGGTGGTGCCGAAGATCGTCCAGCCCTGCGGCACCAAAAGGCGCGCTAAGGCACGGGCGGAATAGCCATGGCCGAAAGAGATCAGGGTTTTGGTCATGAAATTTCTCTTACGCAAAGCGCGCCTGCGCGTCCACTGCAGTTGATCCCAGCTGCCACCCGTGGCAGGTTGCGCGCAATGAGATCGAGCCGAATGAACAGGCCATGAGCAGAGCCATAGACACGCCGGAGATGCCTGCCCCCCGCACCTTTGAGGATGCAGGCGCGGCGGTGGATCATCTGATCGCGCTTTATGACAGCGCGACGGATTTTCTATGCGCGCGGTTTTCCGAGGCGCTGCGCTCCGGCGCGCCAGAGCGCCGCATTCGCGCGTTTTACCCCGAAATCCGCCTCACCACGACAAGCTTTGCCCAGATCGACAGCCGCTTGAGCTTTGGCCATGTCACGGAGCCCGGCACCTATGCCACGACCGTGACCCGGCCCCGGCTGATGAAAGACTACCTGACCCAGCAGATCGGCCTGATTTTGGACAACCATCAGGTGCCTGTCACGGTGGGCCTTTCGGACACGCCCATTCCGGTGCATTTCGCCGTGGCCGGGCATCCGGGGTTGAGCGTGCCGCAGGAAGGGGCCACCACGTTTATCTTGCGCGATGTGTTCGATGTGCCGGACCTGACGACCACCAATGATGACATCGTCAATGGCACGCTCGCGCCGCGCGCGGATGGGGTGAGCCCGCTTGCCCCCTTTACCGCGCAGCGCGTGGATTATTCGTTGGCGCGTTTGACGCATTACACGGCGACCGACCCCAATCATTTTCAGAACTACGTCTTGTTCACCAACTACCAGTTCTATGTCGCTGAATTTGAGGCCTATGCCCGCAAGATGCTGGCCGATCCGGCCTCGGGCTATGAGAGTTTCGTGGGCCCGGGCGACGCCGAGATCACCGACGGGGACGCGCCGCTAGAGAGCCCTGCGAAGCTGCCGCAGATGCCCACCTATCATCTCAAACGGCCGGGCAATGCGGGGATCACGCTCGTCAATATCGGGGTGGGGCCGTCGAACGCAAAGACGGCCACGGATCATATCGCTGTGCTGCGCCCGCATGCCTGGCTGATGGTGGGTCACTGTGCCGGGCTGCGCAATTCGCAGTCCTTGGGGGATTTTGTGCTGGCCCATGCCTATATGCGCGAAGACGGTGTGCTGGATGCGGATTTGCCGCCTTGGGTGCCGATCCCGGCGCTGGCGGAAATTCAGATCGCCCTGCAAGACGCCGTGGCGGAGGTGACGCAGCTGGAGGGCTATGACCTCAAACGCATCATGCGCACCGGCACCGTGGCCAGTTTTGACGACAGAAACTGGGAGCTGCGCGAACAATCCGGACCGATCCAGCATCTATCCCTGGCCCGCGCCATCGCGCTCGATATGGAAAGCGCGACGATTGCCGCCAACGGGTTTCGATTTCGGGTGCCTTATGGCACGCTTTTATGCGTGTCGGACAAGCCGCTGCATGGTGAATTGAAGCTGCCCGGCATGGCCAGCGCATTCTATACAGAGCAGGTGGCACGGCATTTGATGATTGGCATTCGGGCGATGGAATCCCTACGCGGCATGCCTTTGGAGCGGATTCACAGCAGAAAGTTGCGATGTTTTGATGAAACAGCCTTTCTTTAGGTTACAAAAACGCACCAAAATCTGTGGAAAACCCTTCTTTTTATACTCTATCCGTTGTGTTCTACCACGATATACAGTTAAATCCGGGTAAGAGGCCCATAGGAACGGGCAGTTGAAGGAGACCATGAAATGGCAAAACCAATGACAAAAACACAGCTGGTTGCGGCCCTGGCCGACGAGATGGACAGCGACAAGAAAACCGCAGGGGCTGCCCTGGACGCGATGATCGGTGTGATCACGCGCGAAGTGTCCGGTGGCGGCGCGGTGACCCTGCCCGGCGTTGGCAAGATCTATTGCCGTGAGCGTCCGGCGCGGATGGTGCGCAACCCCGCCACGGGCGAGCAAATCCAAAAAGAGGCCGACAAGGTGGTCAAGATGACCATCGCCAAGGCGCTCAAGGACAGCGTGAACGACTGATCTTGTAACTCATCCGAGTTTCCGAAAGGGTCGCCCCAGAGGCGGCCCTTTTCTTTTGGGCGGTGGGCAAGAAAGGCACGCGATGGACCTTCGGGCGATCATGATGGGGTTGGCGTTTGCGTTCATGTGGTCGAGCGCCTTTACCTCCGCGCGGATCATCGTGGCCGCGGCCCCGCCTGTCTCCTCGCTGGCGCTGCGATTTTTGATCTCGGGCCTGATCGGTGTGGCGATTGCGCGGATGCTGGGCCAAACCTGGCGGCTGACACCGGCGCAGTGGCGCGCCACCATCCTGTTCGGCATTTGCCAGAACGCGCTTTACCTCGGGCTGAACTTTGTCGCGATGCAGACGGTTGAGGCCTCCTTGGCCGCGATCATCGCGTCGACCATGCCACTGATGGTGGGGCTGGCCCTTTGGGTGATCTGGGGCGAGCGGATCGGCGCCCTTGGCCTTGTCGGGCTGGTGGCCGGGGTGGTCGGTGTGGCGATCATCATGGGCACGCGGTTGCAAGGGGGGGCGGATTTGTATGGTGTGGGCCTGTGTATCATCGGTGTGGTCGCTTTGACCTTTGCCACATTGGCGGTGCGGGGGGCGACCTCTGGGGGCAATTTCATGATGGTGGTGGGGTTGCAGATGCTGGTGGGGTCGGTGGCCTTGGGCATCGTGGGCGCAGCGACCGAGACAATCGAAGTGATCTGGTCGTGGCAATTGATCGTGGCCTTTGTGTACACCACGCTGGTGCCCGGGCTGGCGGCGACATTGGTGTGGTTCATGTTGATGGATCGCATCGGCGCGGTGAAGGCGGCGACGTTTCACTTTCTCAACCCGGTGTTCGGGGTCGCGGTGGCCGCATTGGTTTTGGGGGAAGTGCTGCGGATCTGGGATTTGGTGGGGGTGGTTATCGTGACGCTGGGCATTCTGGCGGTGCAGCTGTCGCGCCAACAGCAGGTCACCAAAGACTGACCTTATGCCCGTCCGTAGGGTGGGGTTTCACCCCACCATCCTCCGGCAAACCTTAGCCGATCTCGCCGCGCGGGCCGTCGCCAACCTGACCTCGGTGCAGCATCAGGTGATCCAAGAGAACGCACGCCACCATCGCCTCCCCCACCGGGACCGCGCGGATGCCCACGCAAGGATCATGACGGCCTTTGGTGATCACCTCCGTGGCGCTGCCATCTTTGCGGATCGACTGGCGTGGGGTGAGGATGGACGAGGTGGGTTTAACGGCAAAGCGCACGATCACGTCCTGCCCCGTGGAGATCCCACCCAGAATGCCGCCGGCGTGGTTAGAGGAATATTCCGGGCCGTCATCGCCCATGAAAATCTCATCGGCATTGGCCGTACCGGTCAGGCGTGCGGCGGCCATCCCCTCTCCGATTTCGACGCCTTTGACCGCGTTGATCGACATGCAGGCCGCGGCCAGATCCGTGTCGAGCTTGCCATAGACCGGGGCACCAAGGCCCACGGGCACACCGCGGGCACAAATCTCAATCTCGGCACCGACGGAGTTTTGGCCTTTGCGGATGGCTTGGAGATAGGCCTCCCAATCGCTGAGCGCGCCCGGGTCGGGCATCCAGAAATCATTGCCGTCGATCGCGTCCCAATCAAAGCGGGCGCGGTCAATTTCCATCTCGCCCATGCGGGTCATGTAGCCTTTGATCTCAAGCGCCGGAACAAGCTGTGCGAGTGCGGCGCGGGCGATGCCACCGGCGGCCACACGCGCCGCCGTTTCGCGCGCAGAAGAGCGCCCGCCGCCGCGATAATCGCGATGGCCGTATTTGAGATGATAGGTGATATCGGCGTGACCGGGGCGGAACGTCTCCGCGATGTCACCGTAATCGCGCGAGCGTTGATCGGTGTTTTCGATCATCAGCTGAATGGAGGTGCCGGTGGTCTGCCCCTCAAACACGCCCGACAGGATGCGCACGGCATCGGGTTCCTTGCGTTGCGTGGTATGTTTGTTGAGGCCGGGCCGGCGTTTGTCGAGCCATTGCTGCAGATACGCCTCATCCACCGGGATGCCGGGCGGGCAGCCATCGACGGTCGCGCCCAAGGCGGGCCCGTGGCTTTCGCCCCAGGTCGTCACGCGAAAGAGATGTCCGAATGTGTTCAGGCTCATCGCCGCCTCCATTGATCCCATCCCGATTAACGGGCGAAAAGCGGGGTCTCAAGGGCAATCAAGAGGCATTGGGTGCGCTCTAGCGTCCTGAGAGGCGAATCGGGCCCGCAATTGTGGGAAATCTGTGGAAAACGAATCAGCGCTGTTGACCGATTCGTTTTGCCTCGCCTATACCTGTGTGAGGTATTCAGTTTGGCACGGGCTACGCCTTTGCCAGACGCAGTTGGGGAAAGATGAAGGGAACGGATCAGAGCCACGTATCACGGCTCAGATCAGCGGATCTCGGAAGATACATGTCGCCATTTTTGGACCCGGGCGGGACCTCATCGCGGCATGACGGGTCAACGTGGCAGGAATGATTGAGGGGCCGGATCAACGGCCCCCTTTCTTTTGCTCAGTTCTTTTGCCCAGTTCTTTTTCCCAGTGGACAGTCAGGTGATTGGATCAAAACACATGTCCTGAAACGCCATGACCCGGGCGGTGAGGCCCGGGTCATGTCATGCCCTGTCAGACATCGGCCTGTTGTACGGCCTTTTTAATGCAGCTTGGTTTCGATATCGCCGATGGAGGCGTCGATCAGCTTGTTGCCCTGTGCGGCCGTGATCTGTTTGGCGACGACCTCTTTGGCCACGTCGACGGCCACCGTGATGGCGCGGTCGCGCACCTCTTTGACGGCACTCGCCTCGGCGGATGCGATCTGATCTTCGGCGGCTTTGATCCGGCGTGCGATGGACACTTCGAGATCGGCCTTGGCCTGTTCCGCGGCCTCGGCGGCCTCATCCTTGGCATGGGCCACGATGCGATCGGCCTGATCCTGAACCTCTTTTTGCTTGCGCTCAAAGCCGGTCAGAAGCGCTTGTGCCTCGTCCCGGATGGCGCGGGCCTCATCAAGCTCGGACTGAATGCCTTCGGCGCGTTTGTCGAGGAGACCGCCCAGAAGACCGGGCACCTTGAGGTAAAAGATCACCGCGAAGAACAGGACGAAACCGACGGTGACGGCAAAATCCGTGTTAAACAGCGAGAAGAACGGCTTGTCGCCCGCGGCCAGCGCCGGAGTGGCCAGCAGGCTGAGGGTGAGCGCGGTCAAAATCCTCATGGCTTATCCTTTCACCCGAGCGCTCACAGCGCTTGTGATCGCCTTGGCATCGGCCTTGGACCCCATGGCGCCGACCAGATCGGAGGCCACGGCCTTGGCCACGTCTTTGACGCTTTCCAAGGCGTTGGCGCGGATCTCTGCGATGGCGGCTTCGCCTTCGGCCGCACGCGCGGCAATCTCGGCGTCGGCTTTGGCGGTCGCCTTGTCCAGTTCCGCTTTGATATCGGCCTTGGTGGCGGCGATGATGGTCTGCGCCTCAGCACGGGCATCGGCCAGCGCCTTGTGATAGGCCTCTTCCGCCTCGACCGCTTTGGCCTTGAGATCTTCGGCGGCGGCCAGATCATTGGTGATCGTGCCTTGCCGTTCGGCCAGAACCGCCGCGATGCGCGGCAGCGCGATCTTGGCCAGCACGAGGTAGATGATCACCAGCGTGATCACCAACCAGAAGATCTGATTGCCGAACCATTCTGTGCAGAGCTGGGGCATGCCCACGGCGCCACCGACGCTGTCGATACAGGCGCTGATGAACTCTACTTCTGATGTTGGCTGATCTGCCATGTTCGTTGTCTCCCGAGGACGCTTTCCGTGTCACGATGGGGAATGACGTGCTGCCATTCCCCGTTCGTAAGGATCAAGTTCCGCGTGGATTAAACGGCAAACATAAGCAGAAGGGCCACGAGGAACGAGAAGATCCCCAGCGCTTCCGAGAACGCGATACCGATGAACATGGTCGCCGTCTGACCGCCCGCGGCGGAGGGGTTGCGCAGGGCACCCGACAGGAAGTTACCAACCACGTGGCCCACACCAACAGCCGCGCCGCCCATACCTGTACAGGCCAGACCAGCGCCGATGTAAGCACCCATTTGTACGACGTCACCTTCCATTTGATTTCTCCTTACGATGGAATGTCAGTTGTTTCGTTTGTTCCGTAGGCCGGGGTTCAGCCCGGCATATCCTTAGTGATGCGGATGAAGTGCGTCCTTGAGGTAGACGCAGGTCAGGATCGTGAACACGTAGGCCTGAATGAAGGACACCAGCACCTCAAGCGCATAGATCGCTGTGATCGCAAGGATCGAGAGGGGGGTCACAACAAGGCCGATGCCCGTTGAAATGAGAACCATGGGCGCGAAGGCCGCGAAGACTTTGATCACCGCGTGGCCCGCCATCATGTTGCCGGCCAGACGAATGGAGTGACTGACCGGGCGCACGAAGTAGGAAATGACTTCGATCAGCGCCAGGATAGGCCGCAGCGGCAGCGGGGCCGAGCTGATCCAGAAGAGGCTGAAGAACCCTACGCCGTTTTTGACAAAGCCCAGGATGGTCACGGCCAGGAACACGGCCATCGCCATCACGGCGGTCACGGCGATGTGGCTTGTGGTGGTGAAGGATCCCGGGATCAGGCCGAGGAAATTCGAGAACACGATGAACATGAAGAGCGTCATGATGTAGGGGAAATACGGCAGCGCGTCTTTGCCAGCCACATCTTCGACCATCTTGCGAATGAACCCGTAGGCCAACTCTGCGATGGATTGCATGCGCGTGGGCACGGTTTTCTTACCATTGGTGCCGAGGACCAGCAGCGCGATGATGCACAGGATGCTGAGCACCATCCACATCGTCACGTTCGTGACGGTGAAGAGGCCCACCGGGCCATCGCCAAAGAGCGGCTTCACGATGAACTGATCCATGGGGTGGAACACCAGTTCTTTGCTGTCACCTTCGGCTGCCATGCTTTGCCCTCACTCTTTGCCCTTGCGGGCCGCGTCGTCCGTGGTTTGCTGAAGCTCTTTGGCCGATCGCATCATCGTTTTGATCCCGGCGGCCATGCCCAGCAATGTAAAAATGACAAGGAAGATCGGGAGTGTCCCGAACAGGATGTCGATCCCGTATCCTATGCCAAAGCCGATCAGAAGACCGACCACAAGTTCAATCACCATTCGCCAGGCGAGATGCGCCTGAGAGTAGTGTTCTTCCATATGGGGTTTGGGTGCGTCCTTGGCCTTGAGCCGTTCAATCCTGTCCTCAAGCTGCGCGAGACGCTCTCGATGGTGTGGATCTGGCACGTTATCCCCGTCAGAAAACTTGAAGAAGTGCTATGCCGCACCCAAGCGTGAGTCAAGCGGGGTTTGGGCCACGGGGGACGCCGCGCAAGATATTGATTTTGGTTGATTATTTTTAGAGGCGCGGGCGCGCCTCGCTACGCTCGGCGCGGTGGGGCGGCCCGTGGGTCGCCCGGCGCTACATTCAACCGATCAGTTGAGTTTGGCGACGGCGGCGGCACCCGTCTTGGCCGTGGCGGACATGCGCGCGGCGATCTCGGCGGCGCATTCGGCGTTTTCTTCGGCCAGCTTGCCAATCTCTTCGGCCACCACGGCAAAGCCACGACCGGCCTCCCCGGCGCGGGCGGCTTCAATCTGAGAATTGATGGAGAGCATGCGCAAGGCCCGCACCGACAACACGATCTTATTGGCCAGATCCAGAATATCGCGGTTGGAGTCCTGTGTGTCGACGGCGTTCAACCTGATGTCGTCGCGCAGGCGGCTTTCTTCGGTTGCGTCGCATACCAACCCCTGCAAATAGACAAGCTCCGCCCCGTCATAGACAGCCGAGCCACGTTCGCGCACCGGCATCACAGTGCCGTCGGGATGCACCAGCCGGTAATCTACATCCCATGCCTCACCCCGCGCGATCGCAGCATCAATCCGGGCGACCATGCTGTCCAGATCGTCAGGATGGCACAGCGATGTGTAGCCACGCTCACGGTTGCCCATGATTTGGGCCGCGTGGTAGCCGGTGATCTCGTGAAAACAGCCCGCGAGGTAGCGCATGGTGTAATCGGCATCATTGTCGCAGCGATACACAAACGCCTTTGACGCGCGCATAATGCTTTCGAATACGGCTTTGGCCGATGTGTCGGTGTCCATGCGTGTTCCCCTCTCAAGTCCGCGCCCTTTCATCCCGCACACGCGTAAACTTGACGTTAAAATCGGTTGACCTTGGGCGGCTCAGCACGCTTAAAAATGTCTATGTCCAACCCGCTTGATGCAGTTTTCTCGGCGCTCGCCGATCCCACGCGCCGCGCCATCCTTGTCATGCTGCTCGAAGACGACATGGCGGTGACCGATGTGGCGGAGCCATTTGAAATGTCGCTGGCGGCGATTTCCAAACATCTGGGCATCCTGTCGCGGGCCGGATTGATCAGCCAGGAACAGCGCGGGCGCGTGAAATGGTGCAAGCTGGAGCCCGACGCGATGCGCGATGCGAGCATCTGGATGCAGAGCTTTGGTCAATTTGAGGCGATCAACCTGGATGCCTTTGAAAAGTTTCTGGAATCTGAGCTGTCCGATGATTGACGGCGATCTGGAAATTTCCGCCAAAACCTTGCCGCCTGCCCATGTAGAGCGGATGCAAAACGCGCTTGTCCTGCCGATTGAGGCCAAGAAATCCATGACCTGCGGCGTGGTCCGCGCGGATGGCCGGTTTCGCAACATGTCGCGCACCTTGCTGTCGGGGGCGCGGTTGTCGGGTGTGCCGGAGATCAAGGACGAACCCTTTGCCGAGCTGCAACAGGGCCGGTGGATGTTTGCAGGGATCGGGCGCCATCACTTCGGTCATTTCCTGGTGGAAACGCTGATCCGGCTTTGGGCGGCGGGGTATTATCGGGATGAACTGGACGGGTTGGTGGTGATTCCCAACCGCGGCATGGATTTTTCCGCCGCGATTGACCGCCGGTTTGGACCGTTCCTGTCGCTGATCACCGATGGCCTCGCGGTGCATTTGCCGACCCATCCGACCCGGTATGAGACCTTGCTTTTGCCCTCGCCCGGGTTTGGGCCGCAAGGCTGGATCGCGGGCACACCGATCTTTCGCCGTGAGATCCGAGCGCGGGTCGCGGCGCGGATCCGCCCGCAGGGGAGTGACAAACTCTATATCTCGCGCACGCAGCTGCAAAAGGACGACAAGCTGGTCGATCAAGAGGTCCGGATCGAGGCGGTGATGCGCAAGGCGGGCTATGACATCTTTTACCCCGAACGCCACAGCATTGCTGACCAGTTGTCGCGCTACATGACCGCGAAAACCATCGTCGGGGCGGAGGGATCGGCCTTTCATCTGGCGCCTTTCGCGATGCCAACCGGCGGGCGCGCGGCCCTGTTTCAACGTCGCCATTACACCCGCGCCTTCAACGCCTATCCCACGCAGTTGGAAGCCTTTTGCGAGGCCGATGTGACCTCACTGCGGCCTTTGGTGCCGCGCAAGGCCAATCGCAAATCCAGCGATGAAAGCCCCGAACTTGATTTCGACGCGCTGATGGATGGGTTGTCAGATGCAGGTTTCATTTAACGGCGGACATTTTCTTGGAAGAAAATGCGGAGAAAATACATATTTTCTGCGCAGAATTTTTTTAAAATTCTGGGGCTTCACACGTCATCCCAAGACTGCGCACGGTCCTTGAGAAAACTCAAGAAGGCCTGCACCTTGGTCGTGCGGTGCAGATCCATATGGGTCACCAGCCAAAGCGGCGCGGCCCAATCCTCACGCGGTTCCAGCACTTCGATCAGACCCGGCACCTCCTGCGCCTCAAGCCGGGACATAAAGCCAAGCCCCGCCCCGGCCCGAATGGCGCGGCGCTGCGCATGCACATCGCTGCTGCGAAAGGTGATCTGCTCCACCGGCACATTTGCCCGCAACCACATGGAAAACGGCGCGCGGGATTTGGGATCATCGCCACTGACAAACCAATGTTGGCTCAGCTCCGCCTCGGACTGGGGAAGGCCATGGCGCGCGGCGTAGGCCTCACTGGCGAAAAGTGTGATCTTTTGGCGGTGAAAGCGTTGCACCACATTGTCGGGCTGATCCGGCGGGTTGCCCGCGCGCAACGCCACATGCGCCTCTCCGTATTCCAGGCGAAACAGGCGGTCACCGGTGAGGTAGCGCACGATGATGCCGGGGTTCTCAATCTGAAAATCGGTCAACACGGGCACCAAAAGATGGCTGAGCGCGCCCAGCGATGTGACGACCAATTCGCCGGACACGTCATTGCCGCGCCCTTTGATCCGGCCAGAGAGCTGACTGAACTGATCATCGGTGGCCTGCGCCACGCGCAAGAGGTCATCGCCCGCCTCGGTCGGAGTGTAGCCGCGCGCATGGCGCTGAAAAAGCTTCACGCCCAGCCGATCCTCCAACGCGTCAATATGGCGGATCACGGTGGCGTGGTGCACGCCCAGCACATCCGCAGCCCCGCTGACGGTGCCGACGCGGGCCACATGAAACGCGGTGCGCACCTCATCCCAATTGTCCATTTTCGCCTCACTCGATCTGTGCAAATTCAAACATAATCTATTCGCAGGCTATCGTTGTGTTCCAATTAGCACAAGACCATCTTGGGCCTCAATGACCGTGAGGTCTCTTTGAACAAGGACACAAACAATGACCCATACCGTGCTTCACATTGACAGTTCCGCCCGCATCGACGGCTCGATCAGCCGCGATTTGACGGCGGACATCCTGGCCCGCCATCCCGGCGCGACAGTGATCACCCGCGACATTGGCCGCACAGCTGTGCCGCAGATCACCGAAGATTGGGTCGGGGCGAGCTTTACCCCGCCGGAGGACCGCTCTGACGCGCAAAAGCAGGTTCTCGCCGTGTCTGACACGCTGGTGGATGAGGTGATCGCCGCAGATACCATCGTGATCGGTATGCCGATGTACAACTTTTCGGTGCCCGCCGCGCTGAAGGCCTGGATCGATCAGGTGGCGCGCCCGGGGCGGACGTTCAACTATACCGCCAATGGTCCCGTGGGGTTGCTGCAAGGCAAACGCGTGATCGTGGCCATGGCCACAGGCGGCGTGCCTCATGGATCAGACATGGATTTCGCGTCGCCTTACCTGACATTTGTGCTTGGCTTTATGGGCATCTCGGATGTGTCTTTTGTGGCGGCTGACAGAGCCAACGCAGATGAGGCCGGCGCCCGGGCCAAAGCCAAAGCGGCAATCGACACGCTCTTTGCGGCCGCCTGACGGGCTGCCTGACGGGCTGTCTCCGAGGGGCCGTATGAACGCGGCCCCTTGACGGGGCGCGCGCCGTGCGATGCCCTGCATCGTGACCCAGCGCGCGGAACATGATGATCGTCAAACGCAACACGCCCGATGTCTTTATGGCCGAGGAGATCCCTTGGTTCATGGCGGGTGTGCTGGTCACCCTAATGTTCTGTTGCATCGCGCCGGGGCTGGCCATGGTGTTTGACGGCCTCTGGCAAGGCGCACTCCTTGCACTGGGCGGCGGGGGCATGAGCTTTGTTGCGATCTGCGTCTTTGTGGAGCGGCTGCAGGTGATCCTGGACCGCCGCACGGGTCAGATCACGCTGCGCCGCCGCACGGTCTTGACATACGCCCAACAGATCTTGCCGCTCAACGCCCTCATCCGGGCTGAGCTGCAAAGCACCACCAGTTCTCAGGACGGCAGTTCGCGAAACCTGACGCGGCCTGCCCTCGTTCTCAAAGATAGCCGCCATGAAACCGCCCATCCCATCACGCAGGTCTACAGCAGTGGCGCAAATGCCGCTGTCATCGTAAGCGTCATCAATTCATGGATGGCACAAGGCAGATAGGGCGCGCCATCGCCCAAGAGACCCGTCCCCTGTTTCATCTTTCCAAAAATACTCCCGCCGGAGGCAACGGAACTAAAGCGGTTGCCACGGGGCGCGACCGTTGTCTTTCGCCCATTCCTCGTCCAGCGCGTCACGCTCCAATTGGCGCAAACGCTCCAGATCGGTCACCCGCTCCCCCGCGCCGCGCAGGTGTTGGAGCAGACGGTGGGAATGCACAATCGTGGGGATCGCATCGAGCGGCTCCCACGCGTCAAGCTCGGTCACGCGGCGCAGGTTGAACTCGGGCGGCAGCACGTAAAACCGCAGGTCACTTTCCCACAAGAGATCCCGCAGCGTGATCTGATCACGCGCTTCACCGGCGGCATCATAGCGGCGCTTCCATTCGGCAAAGAATGCGGCCATGGCATCATCATTGCGATACACCATCACGCCCGAATTCATTTGCGGGAAGGCATAGGGCGTGACGCTGCTATGGCCGGTTTGGATCAGCTCGGACCGGCGGCGCACATCATGGGCAAGCGACAGCGCAAACCGATCAGTCAGATCGAACAGATCACCCAATGGCGCCAGCACAAGCACGTCACAATCGAGAAACAGCACGCGTTCAAACCGCGCCTTGGCAAAGCACTCCAGCTTGACCCGGGGATGGGTCGACGGCACGGCGTGCACCTGATCGAACACGGCATTGCCGGGCTGATCCATCAGGTCCGTGAACACGTCAATCGGCAGATCAGGGTTGGTGTCTCGCAAACTGCGCGCCGCCTGTTGGGCGAGGTCGAGATACCCCGCACCCGTGGCCACGAAAATCACACCATCGCGGGGCGCGCGTGCCATCACACAGACAGGGCGGCATGGGCCGCCGCACGTATGGCGGCGATATTGTCCCCATAGACACCCGGCGCGCCGACGGAGCCGCCTTTGAACACGGCAGAGCCCGCCACCAGCACATCCGCGCCCGCCGCCGCCATCAAGGGCGCGGTGTCCGGCGTGATGCCGCCGTCGATTTCAATGTGAATGGGCCGGTCACCAATCATGGCGCGCAGGCGTTCGACCTTGGCGATTTGCGAGTGGATAAAGGACTGCCCGCCAAAGCCGGGATTGACGGTCATCACACAGATCAGGTCGACCATATCAAGCAGGTAACCCACATCTTCAATCCCTGTCGCGGGGTTGAGTGCAAGGCCCGCCTTGGCGCCGTGCGCGCGGATCGCCTGCAAGGTGCGATGGATATGGGGGCCGGCCTCAAGATGGGCGGTGATCACATCTGCGCCCGCCTCGGCATAGGCCTCAATATAAGGGTCAACGGGTGAGATCATCAGGTGGACATCCATCACCGTTTGCACATGCGGCCGGAACGCTTTTACGGCGGGCGGACCAAAGGTGAGGTTGGGCACGAAATGGCCGTCCATCACATCCACATGCACCCAATCCGCGCCTTGCGCCTCAATCGCGCGGATCTCAGCGCCGAAATTGGCAAAATCCGCCGATAGAATGGATGGCGCGATCTTGATGGAGCGGTCAAAGGACATGGGCAGCCTCCTGAAATGGTCGCCCATGGCTTTGCGCCCTTGCCCCCCAGAGTCAAGGGATTGCTAGGCGACTGGGTCGGGCAATTGATCCACCCGGGTCTTTGTGCGACCGTTCAGGCGGCACGCATGAGGGAGGACGGCAGGCCGATGGATGGGCTGATGATGCACCGCGATCTTCGGATCATCGATATTCTGACCTATGCGGCAGAGGCGTTTCCCGATCAGGGCATCACGTCAAAGCGCGATGAAGGGGATTTGCATCATGCATTCTACCCCGAAATTCTGACCCGCGTGGCGCGCCTGGCCCAAGCGCTGCGGCGGATGGGCGTGGCAGAAGGCGACCGGGTGGCGACGCTGGCCTGGAACGGGCACCGGCATTTTGAACTTTACTATGGCGTCTCTGGCATGGGCGCGGTGTGCCACACGATCAACCCGCGCCTGCCCGCGCATCAGATGACCTACATTTTTGATCATGCGCAGGATGCCGTGCTGTTTGTCGATCTCAGCCTTGTGCCGATTGTCGAAGATATCGCACCGACCCTGCCCGAGGGCATTCGCATCGTGGTGATGACAGATGCCGCGCATATGCCAGAAAGCGCGCTGGATCTGATGTGCTTTGAGGATCTGTTGGCGGCCGAGGACGGGCAGATCACCTGGCCCGAATTCCCGGAAACCACGGCGGCGGGGCTGTGCTATACCTCAGGCACCACGGGCAACCCCAAGGGCGCGCTCTATTCCCATCGCTCCACCGTGTTGCACGCGCTTTACACCATTGCCGGACATCCCCAAAGCTTGGCGGCGGGCGAAAAGGTTCTGCCGGTTGTGCCGCTCTTTCACGTCAACGCCTGGGGCCTGCCTTACATCGCGCCGCTGGCGGGCATGTCGATGGTCATGCCGGGGCGGTATCTCGACGGGGCGAGCCTTTATGATCTGATGGAGCGCGAAGGCGTTTTCTCCGCCTGGGGCGTGCCCACGGTTTGGGCCGGGCTGCAAGCCGAGATCGAAAGGCGCGATGGCCCGCCTGCCGCGTTCAAGGATCTGGTGGTTGGGGGGTCTGCTGCGCCGCGCGCCATGATCGCGGCTTTTGAACAGATGGGCGTGAGCGTCAATCAAGCCTGGGGTATGACCGAGATGAGCCCGATTGGCACGCGGGGCATTCTGCCAGCGAGACTCAAGGCAGCGCCTTGGGACGAGCGGGTCGACGCCAAGATCGGTGCCGGCCGGCGGCTCTTTGGTGTGGATTTCAAAATCGTGGACGAAGCGGGCACCCCGCTGCCCCATGACGCCGAAACCGCAGGAGAGCTCTTCGTGCGCGGCAACGCGGTGATCAACGCCTATTACAAAAATGACGCCGCGACGAAAGCCGCCTTTGACGCGCAAGGCTGGTTTGGCACCGGCGATGTGGCCACGGTAGGCCCGGATGGGCGTCTGATCGTGTGCGACCGGGCCAAGGATCTGGTCAAATCAGGCGGGGAATGGATCAGCTCGATCGATCTGGAAAACTTTGCCATTGCGCATCCCGGGCTCGCCGCCTGCGCGGTGATCGCCATTGCGCACCCGAAATGGGATGAACGGCCTGTCTTGGTGGCTGTGGCGGCAGGTGAGGATCGCCCGACCTTGCAGGATATGCACAGCTTCATGGCGGAGGCTTTTGCCAAATGGCAGCTGCCCGATGACATTGTCTATGTCGATGCGCTGCCTTTGACGGCCACGGGCAAAGTGTCCAAGCTGACCTTGCGCCAGCAGTTTGCCGATTACGTGCTGCCCGATCTGCGCGGCGAGACCGCATGAGCGATCTCGATCTCCAGCGGTTGGAGGCGTGGGCCAAAACCCATGTGGACGGCTTTGATGGGCCGGTTCAGGCCAGCAAGATCACGGGCGGGCAATCCAACCCGACCTACCGGCTGGACACGCCGCAAGGGTCTTATGTCTTGCGGCGCAAACCGCCCGGCGTGCTGTTGAAATCCGCCCATGCGGTGGATCGGGAATTTCGCGTGCAAAAGGCCCTGGCCAACAGCGCCGTGCCCGTGCCGCGGATGCATGCGCTATGCGAGGACGACAGCATCATAGGCTCTGCGTTCTACATCATGGAGCGGATCGACGGCGTGGCCTTTGATCAGCCGTCCTTGCCCGAGTTGGACAAAGGCGTACGCGGGCAGGTGATGGACGCGATGAACCGGGTTTTGGTGGCCATTCATGAGGTGGATATTGAGGCCGCGGGTCTGAGCGATTACGGCCCGCCGGGGCATTATTGCCAGCGCCAAACCGATCGCTGGACCAAGCAATACCGCGCGACGCAGACCGAGGATCAACCGGACATGGAGGCGCTGATCACCTGGCTTCAGGCCAATATGCCCGCAGATGACGGCCAGCGGCGGTTGGTGCATGGGGATTACCGGCTCGACAACCTGCTCTTTGCGCCCGATGGCGGCGAGATCCGCGCCGTGCTGGATTGGGAATTGTCGACCATCGGGCATCCCTATGCGGATCTGGCCGGGGTGGTCATGCAATGGTCGATGCCCGCGGGCGCCGAGGGGCGCGGGCTTGCCGGGGTGGGTCGCGATGCGCAGGGGCTGTGGTCGGATGCGCAATTCGTTGAGACCTATTGCGACAGGCGCGGCATTGCCGGGATCGAGGATTTCAATTTCTACCTGGCCTTCAGCTTCTTTCGGATGGCGGCGATCTTGCAAGGCGTGAAGAAACGCGCGCTGGACGGCAATGCCTCGGACCCCAACCGTGCTGCGCGGCTTGGGGCCTATGTGCCGCAATTTGCAAAGGCAGGCTTGAAGGCCGCAGGGTCGTAGGTCGACCGCCCGCGCCGGATGAAGGTCGCAGGACACCGCAAGGTCGCCAGACCGCCCCCCGGGCTGGCGATTATTGGATGGCACCCGCAAAACATGTCTTAGACAGGCCTGGCCAAGATAAATCGAGTAGAACACCTCAAGGTCGCCACCCCGCGGTCTGGCCATTGCACGGCTTCAAAGCGCTGATAGCCCCTTGACCTTCTAGTGACTGGAACCTTTATATCCCCCATGGAAAGGGCCCGATCACCATGACCACGCACCCGATGCGCTTTGACATTGACGGCATGTCCTGTGCGGGATGCGCAGGCCGGGCGGAGCGTGCTTTGGCGGCGGTGCCCGGCGTGGTGGAGGCGCGGGTGAATTTTGCCGCGCGCTCTGCTTTGGTTGAGGCACCGGATGTTGCGGCCCAAAGCCTGGCCGATGTGCTGACCTCTGCGGGGTATCCCGCGCGCGTCTCTGAGGCCGCTGGCGCCATCGCACCGCGCGAAGATGAAGAGGCCCGCGCGGCACGGGATCAGTTTGTCATCGCCGCCCTGCTGACCCTGCCGGTCTTTGTCTCGGAAATGGGCGGGCATCTTTTCCCCGCGCTGCATCACCTTATTCATCAGACCCTTGGCCAAACCACGTTCTGGACGCTGCAATATCTGCTGACCACGCTGGTTCTGTGCTGGCCGGGGCGGACGTTTTTCACCCGTGGGTTTCCCGCGCTGCTCAAGGGCGCGCCAGACATGAATTCGCTGGTGGCCTTGGGCGCGTCGGCCGCGTGGCTTTATTCCAGCGTGGCGCTGTTCTTGCCTGTTTTGCTGCCGGTTGGCACCCGCGCGGTCTATTTCGAGGCGGCCGCGGTGATCGTGACGCTCATCCTTTTGGGGCGGTGGCTGGAGGCCCGCGCGCGCGGCCAGGCGGGCGCGGCGATCCGCGCGCTGATCGGGCTGCAACCGGCGCAAGCGCATATCCGGCAAGGCGATCAGGTGACGGCGGTTGACCTGAGCCTGGTGCGGGCCGGTGACATTCTGGTGGTCAAACCTGGCGAACGCATCCCCGTGGACGGGACGGTGCTGGAGGGAACATCTTTTGTCGATGAGAGCATGCTGACCGGAGAGCCGGTGCCGGTTGAGAAATCCGCGCAAGCCGCGCAAGACGCCCTGACCGGTGGCACGCTCAATGGGCAAGGCGCGTTGGTGATGGAGGCCACGCGCGTGGGCCAGGACACGATGCTGGCCCGGATCGTGGACATGGTGCAAGAGGCGCAAGGCGCGCGGCTGCCGATCCAGTCTCTGGCGGATCGTGTTGTGGCCGTGTTCGTGCCGATTGTCATCGCGATTGCCTTGCTGAGCGTGGCTGTGTGGCTCGTTCTTGGGCCCGCACCGGTGCTGAGTTTTGCGCTGGTGGTGGGGGTGTCGGTGCTGATCATCGCCTGCCCCTGCGCCATGGGGCTGGCGACGCCCACCTCGATCATGGTGGGTACGGGCCGGGCAGCGGAACTGGGCGTCTTGTTTCGCAAAGGTGAGGCGCTGCAACGGTTGGAAGAGGTGCGCGTCGTGGCCTTTGACAAGACCGGAACCTTGACCGAAGGGCGGCCGCGCGTGGCCCAGATCGTGATTGCCAATGGCGCCGACCAAGCGGAGGTGATGCGCCTTGCAGCCAGCGCCGAACAGCGTTCAGAACATCCCATCGCGCAGGCCATTGTGACAGAGTTTGGGGCCGGAGAGTTTGCCCCCGTAGAGCATGTCAGAGCCGTGCAGGGCTTCGGGCTGCAGGCGCGCGTGGACGGGCGCGATGTGCTGATCGGCACCGCGCGGTTCATGGCGGAGCGGGGCGTGCCCGTGGCTGCATTTGCGAAGGCTGCGGACACTATGGCGCAGCACGCACAAACGCCCGTTTTTGTGGCGCTGGATGGGCACGCTGCGGCGGTTCTGTCGATCACCGATCAGGTGAAATCAACCTCCGGTCAGGCGATTGCCGCACTCAAGGCCAAGGGGCTGCACATTGCCGTGCTGACCGGGGATACACGCCGCACCGCCGAGGCGATTGGCGCGCAGCTTGGCATCGACACGGTCGAGGCAGAGCTTTTGCCCGGCGACAAACAACACGCGTTGGCGGCTTTGCGCGACACATATGGGCCGGTGGCCTTCGTCGGCGATGGGATCAACGATGCGCCCGCCCTGGCGCAGGCGGATGTGGGGATCGCGATGGGCTCTGGCACGGATGTGGCGATTGAGGCCGCCGATGTGGCACTCATGTCCGGGGACCCGCAAGGCGTGGTGCGCGCGCTGACGCTATCGGGTCACACCATGCGCAACATCCGTCAAAACCTGTTCTGGGCCTTTGCCTATAACGCGGCTTTGATCCCCGTGGCGGCGGGCGTGCTCTATCCCCTGTTTGGCCTGCTGCTGTCGCCAATGCTGGCGGCGGGGGCCATGGCGCTCAGCTCTGTCTTTGTGGTGAGCAATGCGCTGCGGCTGCGCGGGGTGCGGGTATGAACATCGGAGAGATCGCCGACCAAACCGGCCTGCCCGCCAAGACCATCCGATACTACGATGAGATCGGCCTGATCCAGCCCGCGCGTGACAGCAATGGGTACCGCGTGTTTGCCCAAAATGACGCCCACAAACTGGCCTTTCTAGGCCGCGCGCGGGCGCTTGGGTTTTCGATTGAAGAATGTCGCAAGCTGATGGCGCTTTATGAGGACAAGGCCCGCGCCAGCAGCGATGTGAAGGCCCTGGCCCAAGAGCATCTGGCCAACATAGAGCGTAAGATCCGCCAGTTGGAAGAGATGCGCGAAACGCTGTCGCATCTCGTGGCCTCCTGCGCGGGCGACGACCGCCCCGATTGCCCGATCCTGACCGACCTGGCCCAAGGATAAGCGAGACGCGACCCCGGAGGGGAGCGACGAGCGGCCTCTACTTTTCCAGCCCCGCGCGCCATTCGCCCCAGCGGATCACCGCATTGGCGCCCAAGGCCGCAATCGGCGCTGGCGGCAGCTTTTGCGGCGCCTCCTGTGCCAGCAGGTGATCCACGATCCAGCTTGGCGTCCCGGATGCCAGCTCTGCCGCGGCCATGCCCAGCGTGGTGCCCTTGGCGGTGCCCAGCCCGTTTTGGCAACAGGCCGAATAAAGCCCATCCTCAACCTCACCAAAGGCCGCTTGACCATTGCGGCTCAGACACAAACGCCCGCCCCAGCGATATTCCATCTCCACGCCCGCGAGCATCGGAAACCGGCGCTGAAACGCGGCATCGTGATCGCGGGCCACGGCCTCAATCCGGGCCTGACCGACCTCCATCGAGGGATCACAGGTAAAGCGGTTGCGCACCACGATCCGGTCCCCGCCTGTTCCGGAAATACGGCGCACCGTTGTGCCCATGGGATCGGCGGATGTGGCCCCCCACCTCGCATGTCCGCCCAGGCGCTTGACCTCCTCCGCGCTCAAGGCCCGCGTCATGGAGGCATAGGTGAACACATGCAAAAGCCGGCCCCGGTAGTGGCCAAAACTGTTGGCATGCCCGTTGACCGCCAGGATCACTTTGGCTGCGCGGACGCAGCCTTCTGGCGTCTGCGCGTGCCATGCGCCGTTGCGGGCAAGCGCCGTCACGGGGGTGTTTTCAAAAACGCTCACCCGGTTGGACCGCAGCCCCGCGGCCACGTCCCTGACGTAAAGCGCCGGTTGGATCATCGCGGTGCCCGGCGTGTAGAGCCCGCTTTCGTAGTAGGACGTGCCCGTCACCTCGCGCATCTGGGCGGCATCAAGGAACTCACTGCCCTCCCCTAGGGAGGTCAGATGCGCGGCATAGTCGCGATTGTGCTGTGTGCCCTTGGCCGTCGCGGCGGCGTTGATCTTGCCGGTGCGCGAAAACGCCTCTTCGCTCAGACCGAACTCAGCGGCCATGTCGGCGGCGAAATCGATCCCGGTGCGGTTCAGCGCGATTTGCGTGCGATCCTGGTCCGCTTCTCCGCCATAGTCGCTGGAGGACAGATCATGCGGCAGATCGATCATGAAGCCTGAATTGCGGCCTGCTGGCCCCTCACCGATGCGGCGGGCCTCCAACAGGACGATCCGCGCCTCGGGGTGCAATTGGGCCAGCCGCCTTGTGGCCGACAGCCCGGCAAAGCCCGCGCCGATCACCAGCCAATCGGCTGTGATATCCTCATCCAGGGTCTGCGGCGCGGGGACCGTGGGCAGGATATCATTCCAGGCCGCCGGGCCGGGATCCTTGGGCAGACGCGTCACTTTCATGGCAGGCTCAATTGCGCCATGCGCCCGCCATCTATGGTGTAGACCTGACCGGTGACAAAGGAGGCGGCATCGCTGGCCAGCCAACAGATGAACTCCGCCACATCCTCTGGCGTGCCCGTGCGGCGCAGGGGGTGAATGCCGCCGATCTCGCGCCGGAAGGCGGCGGGATCGGCCATGCCCTCGATAAACGCCTCGTTGAGCTCTGTATCAATCCAACCCGGCGCCACCGCATTGCAGCGCACGCCATCGGGCCCGTGATCCACCGCCACCGCGCGGGTCAGACCATGCAGCCCCGCCTTGGACGCGCCATAGGCCGGGTGACGGGGGTTGTTCCCCAACCCCTCGATCGAGCCCACATTGACAATTGCGCCCCGAGCGGCGCGCAGCATCGGCATCGCATATCGCATCAACAGAAACGGCGCGGTCAGATTGACCTGAAGCTGAAGATGCCAATCGGCGATGGAGCTTTCCTCAACCGTGCCTTCGCGCATCACACCCGCATTGTTGATCAGAATGTCGAGCCGACCGGCCTTGTCCGCGATCTCTTGGATCACGGCCTCGGGCGCGGATGGATCGGCGAAATCGGCGGCGATATCTTCATGCGCAGAGGCACCGCGTTGTGCCGCGAATACCCGCGCGCCGCCCTCTGCCAACAAACGCGCCGTTGCCGCGCCCATGCCCGAGGATGCGCCCGTGACCAATGCGATTTTGCCTGCAAATTGCGTCATCCGACAGCCTTTCCACCATTGACCTCAACCAAGGCCCCACACATGTAGCGCGCGGCATCAGACGCCAGAAAGGCGATGACATCGGCGACCTCTTCGGGCTCTGCGATATGACCTAAGGGGACGGTTTTGTTCAGCTCGGCCACAGCGCCATCGGCATCAAAGCCGCGCATCTCAAACCCGCTGCGCAGCATGGGCGTGTTCACCTCATTGGGGCACACGGCGTTCACGCGAATGCCCTGATGCGCGTGATCACGCCCCAGGCATTGGGTAAGAGAGGCAATCGCGGCTTTCGACATCACGTAAAGCGGGTGATCGGGGCCGGGGCGCAGACCCCAACAAGACGACGTATTCACAATTGCCCCACCGCCCCGCGCGGCCATGATCGGGATCGCGGCCCGGCAGATGCGAAACGGGGCCTCGACATTCACACCCATGGTCAGCGCGTAGTCGGCATCCGTGGCGCGCGTGATATCGCCCCGCGTGATGACGCCCGCGTTGTTGCACAAGATATCCAGCCCGCCCAATGCCTCCGCCGCCCGACCCGGCAGCGCATCGCAAAAGCCACCATCCAGCAGATCGCCATCAATATGGGCCTCGGCCGTGACCGCGTGGCTGTCAAGATCACTGACCGCGACGCGCGCGCCTTCGGCCCGCAAGATCGCCACTAGAGCCGCGCCGATGCCGCCTGCCGCACCCGTCACCAACACAGATTTGCCATCAAAGCGCATGGGTCACCCTCCGAACGACGCGACCGGCGCGCCGAAGCGATCCGGATCAATGGTCAGGCCAAGGCCCGGACCTTGCGGCAGGGCGATGTGCCCGCCTTTGATCTCAATCCCGCCCGCGTCATCATAATGCTCGTCAATGTAAGGCGCGGCGAGCCAGACCCCCTCCATCCGGCGGGGATCGACCGTGGCGCCCATATGCGTGCAGGCCGCAGCGATGATATCGCCCCCCCAACTGTCATCGCAGGTGTGCGGCAGGTTGCGCGCCGCACAGATATCGCGGAAGGCTGTCATGGGCAGGAGGCCGCCAATGCGCGTGACCTTCATCCCGAACCCATCGACCAGCTCGCGGCCCACCGCCTTGATCACCGTGGCCAGATCAACGCTGCTTTCATCCATGTAGATGGCGTGGGTCACCTGCGGCCTGATCTTTTCGAGATCTTCCACGCGGTCGCAGGGCTGTTCCATGACGAAGGGGATATCGGGGCATTCCCGGCTGACACGCAGCGCATCGCGGGTGGTCCAGCCGCGATTGCCATCTACGGCCAGTCGCATACGCCCTCGTATGGCTTCCCAAACCTTGCGGATCACCTCGATATCCACCTCTACGGGGCGACCGCCCACCTTGACCTGAAGCCGTGGGTATCCTTCATCCGCTTTGTCCTTGGCAATGCGGGCGATCTCATCCGGGCTTCCGACGCCGGTGGCATAGTAGGACGCGACGCGATCGGTCACGGCACCGCCCAACAGATCGGCCACGCTAAGGCCGCAGGCCTGACCCATCAGATCATAGGTGGCAATGTCCAGCGCCGCCTTGGCGTAATTGTGCCCATTGAGCGCGCCATCCATGGCCCGGCGCACCGGGATCGGTGCCACCTCAGTCCCGATCAGCGCGGGGGACAGCTCTGCCAATGCGGCCCGCGCGCCGCCGGCATGCGCTTCGGCATAGGTCGGCCCGACAGGACAGGTTTCGCCCCAGCCGACGAACCCGGTGTCGCTCACCATACGGACCAGTGTGGTGTCCAGCGCATAAACCTTGGCATTGGCCATCGTGTAGGGGCCATTCTTAACGGGCAGGGCGTGCTGATAGATATGGATCTCGGCAATCTTCATGGATCAGTGATCCTGATTGAGGGCATCCGCGGCCGGGATCTCCCGCTCGCGCCGGGCGATGTAATCAAGAAGCGCCTCGTTCACGCCGTCATCCAGCTTTGGTTCCTCATAAGCTTTCAACAGGTTACGCGTGTAGGTCAGCGCACGTTCGTTGACCTCAACCGCGCCTTCGGCGACCCATTGCTCAATGGAGTTGTTGTCGAAAAGCTCTGGCATGAAAAACGCGCGTTGGAAGTTTTCCAGCGTGTGCGGATGGCCCAGGTAATGCCCGCCCGGCCCCACGTCTGACACGGCCGCGATCGCCTCATCAAAGTCATCCCACCGGATCCCTTCCGCCATGCGATACGCCATCGCGCATTGTTCGGCATCCACCACGAATTTGGCCATGGAGCAATGCATCCCCGCCTCGTTCCAGCCGGCCGAGTGCCACATGTAGTTGGTCCCGGCCATTTGCAGGGCCATCAGCGTTGTAGCACTTTCATACCCCGCTTGAGCGTCGAAGGTCTTGGCCCCGCCCAGCGTATTGGACGACCGCCAGGGCACACCATAGAACCGCGCCATCTGACCGATCATCATGTTCATCAGGCTGATCTCTGGCGTTCCGGCCATGGGCGCACCGGATTTCATCGACACCGTTGATAGGTAATGCCCGTAGATCGCCGGACAGCCTTTGCGCACGACCTGAGTATAGGCCAGCGCGCTCAGCGCTTCGGCATTGAGCTGCGCCACGGTGGGCGCAACAGACGCAGGCGTATTGGCCCCGCCCAGCACGAAAGGCGAGCAGAGCACAGGCTGATTGCGCTTGTTAAACGCGCGCATCGCACCGAGCATGGTTTCATCCCAAACCAGCGGGCTGTTGCCGTTACAATTGCCGGTGCAGACGGGATGCGTTTCCAAGAACTCCTCACCAAACAGAATGGCGCACATTTCCATCACATCCTCGGCGTTCTTGGGGCTGGTGGTCATGCCCATGAACGTCTTGTCGGAATGTTTCATCGAGGAATAAGTGATGCGCAGGTGCCGCTGACTGATCGGGTGGTCATAAGGCTCCACGATGTGATGCGCAGAGCTGTGCATCGCGGGCAGCATATGGGCGAGCTTGTGAAAATTCGCCAGATCCTCAAGCAGGGGGTTGCGGCGCTCATCGTTGAGGTCGCGCAGGAAGGGCGCGCCGGTCATCGGCACGAACATCGCGTGCTCGCGCCCAAAGGGCAGGTTATTGGCCGGGTTACGCGCGTGGTAGGTGAAGGTCTCAGGGATGGTGGCGATCAATTCACGCACGAGGCCGCGATCCAAATACACCCGGTCCCCATCGCGGATATCCGCGCCCACGCGCCGCCAATCCTCAATGGCAATGTCATCGCGGAAAACGACGCCCACGTTTTCGAGGATGTCCATGGAGGCCGCGTCAATGCGGGCCACCTCATCGGGGCTCATGGGCTCTGTCAGAGGCAGGCTGCGCTTGAGCGCGGGCAGCATGGTGAAATCGCGCGCCTGGCGGTGCGCCTTGCGTGCCCCGCGACCACGGCGGGTTGTCCCAACGGCGTCTACAGTCATGAATGTGCCTCCATCGACTGGTTGATTTTATCCAATATTTCAGAGGTTTGATCGAAAACGCCTGTCTCCGCCAAACCCTCTATCATCATCAGGCTGAGCGTCCCTGGGGAAGCGAGCCGCGTGACCTCCGCCTGAAGGTCGACCGGGCCACCCGCATGAAGGTCGGTCAGAAAACCAGCGGCGAGCGGGCCCAGATAGGCCTTCGGGTCCTCCGTGTGGTCAGACAGCCACGCCCCCCCCGCGGCAAGCAACCCCATCGCGCCAACCACCACCGTGCAAGCGGCATAGAATTTGAGAAATCGCTCCTCATCGGGCTGGGGCAGGATCGGGTTTTTCGCGCCGAAAAACCGCGTCATGGCTGTGACATCCCCAAGCACCGGAAGCGGTGTGTTGCCATGCTCCATCGAGGCGAAGGGGATCGTGACAGAGATCTCTTCGGCCGGGGCACAGACCGCGCGCAAATCCGCCATGCGCACACCCGCCATGACCGACACCACCTCAAGATCGTCGCGCCAGGGCAAGGCGCCACAGACCTCTGTCCAGACCGCGGGCCGCAGGCAGAGAAAAACGGTGTCCACCTCCGCCACCAGATCGTGGTTGTCGGCCACGCGAATGCCAAGCCCGGCGGCTGCGAGGTCGGACGACACGGCCTCATTGCGCCGCGACACGATCACCTCATGCCCGTCCCGCGCCACCGCGCGCGCCATGTGGCTGGCGATGTGGCCCGTGCCCAGAAACCCAACCTTTCTCATCCCACGTTGTCCCCGTCGGCGGGGTCAGAGAGGTCAATCCAGATCGTCTTCACTTCGGTGAATTGGTCATGGGCGTGGATGGAATTGTCGCGCCCGCCAAAGCCGGATTGCTTGTAGCCGCCAAAGGGTGTGGAGATATCCCCCTCACCATAGCAATTCACGGTGACCGTACCGGCCCGTATGTCGCGCGCGGCCCGCATGGCGCGGCGCACATTGCCGGTGAAGACAGACGCCGCAAGGCCATAGTCCGTGTCATTGGCAAGCTCGATCGCCTCATCCAGGCTGGCCACTTCGATCACCGCCAGGACCGGGCCGAAGATCTCTTCGCGCGCCTTGGGGTCATCCTTGCTGACCTCATAAATTGTGGGCTCAACAAAATTGCCATCGACCGTGCCACCCGCCAGCGCTGTCCCGGACAAGTAGCCCGTGACCTTCTTGCAGTGCTCGGTGTCGATCAAGGCGCCGAGATGGTTTTGCGGATCGAGGGGATCGCCGGTTTTCCAGTCCCGCATGCGGGCGATCACACGTTCCATCAGCGGGGCTTTGACATCTTTGTGCACAATCAGACGGCTACCGGCGGAACAGTTTTCACCCATGTTCCAGAACGCCGCATTGACCACGTTTTCGGCCACATGATCGAGGTTTTCGGCATCATCCAGCACCACAATCGGGTTCTTGCCGCCGCATTCCAGCGTGACCTTCTTCATATTGCTGTCGGCTGAATAGCGCAGGAAGCGTTTGCCGGTCTCGGTGGAGCCTGTGAAGCTGACCATGTCGACATCCGGGTGCAGACCCAGCGGTTCACCCACAGACGGGCCATCGCCGGGCAAGACCTGCAACACGCCGCGGGGCACGCCCGCCATGTGGGCAATCTCGGCCATGCGCAGGGCGGTGAGGCTGGTTTGTTCGGCGGGTTTGACGATCACGGAATTGCCCGCCGCGAGCGCGGGCCCGATTTTCCACGCCAGCATCAAGAGCGGGAAATTCCACGGCAAAACGCAGGCCACAACGCCCACGGGTTCGCGCAGGATCATCGCCATGGCGTCATCACCCGCGGGCGCGGTTTGATCGTAGATCTTGTCGATCAACTCCCCATGCCACTTGATGGTGTGGATCGTCTCGGGGATGTCGATCTCTTCGCAGTCCTTGATGGGTTTGCCGCTGTCGAGGCTTTCCATGACGGCCAGCTCATGCCGCCGCCGGGTGATCAGTTTGCACAGGCGGATCAGGACATCTTTGCGCTCTGACGGGTGGGCGCGGGACCATTCGCCCCGGTCAAATGCTTCGCGTGCTTTGGCGACGGCGAAATCCACATCATCAGAATTTGCCGTGCTGATCGAGGTGAGCACGTCACCCGTTGCGGGGTTGATTGTGTCCATCATCGGGCCGGAGCCTTTGCGGAACTTGCCGTCGACAAACGGCGTGGCGGGAAGGTCAATCTCAGCGGCGATGGCGCCGTATTCCGCGCGTGTCAAAAGCTCTGTCATTTGCCGTCTCCCATGATCGCGGCGATGGAGGTGTCGAGCGTGCGGATCACCTCCTCCAAGGCGCGTTTGTCGTCTTTGTTCAGCGGTTGCAGCGGTTTGCGCGGTGGCCCGGCGGGAATGCCGCGCATGGTCACACCGTGCTTGATACATTGGATGAATTTGCCGCCCTGTTCGAGCACGCGCATGAGCGGCATCATCGCCGACATGATCGCGCGGCCCTTGGTGAAATCCCCCTCAAGCACGCAGGTTTTATAGAGCGCGACATGGGCCTCTGGCGCGAAGTTGGAGCCTGCGCAGACCCAGCCGCGCGCGCCCCAAGCAAAAAACTCCAGCGCCTGATCATCCATCCCGCACAGAAGCCCCAGATGCGGGTAATCGCGGGCAATGAGATGCAGCCGGTTGATATCGCCCGAGCTTTCCTTGATGCCGCAAAAATTGGGGGAGCGGCCCAACCGATCGAGCGTCTCTTCATCCATGTTCACGCCCATGCGCCCGGGGTAGTTATAGAGCATCACCGGCAGGTTCGCGGCCCGGTCAATGGCCAGCGCGTGAAGCGCGATCTCGCGCCCCGTAGGTACGGAATAGGGCGGCGTGGCGACCAGCAGCGCATCGGCGCCGATGTCTTTGGCGGCTTTGGCAAATTCAATGCTTTCTTCGGTGCGCAGGGCGCCCGTGCCCATCACCAGCGGCACGCGCCCGTCGATCATCTGCTTGATTACACGGGCCAGGTGGAGGCGTTCCTCATGGCTTTGAGCGTAGTATTCACCGGTTGTCCCGGCGGTGATGATGCCGTGCACGCCGCCCTTGATCAGATGCTCGACCGTCTGGGCGAGCGCGTCTTCATTGATGGAATGGTCGTCATGGCTGGGCGTGACGATGGGGGTCCAGATCCCTTCAAACTGCATGTTTGCGGTCCTTGATGGTCAAAACGTCGATGGGCAGAGGATCGGGGGAGACGAACTGCTCCAACCGGTCGCGTGAGAGGTTCCAATGCTCAATGGTCAGCGCGACGATGGTGTCGGGGTCGCGGGCCTCAATGGCGTCAATCATCTGGTCGTGGTGATCACAGGCTGTGCGCACACGGGCCGCGTCCGCGCTGGAGGCCGGGCGATAGAAGGTCTGGCTGAGCCGGGTGTGGTCAATCAGCATGCGGTTGAGGCTGGGCAGCAGATAGGGGTTGTGCGCCATGACACCGATCTGGTGATGAAAGCGATGGTTCATCAGCCCGGCCTGTTCCGCATCCCCGGCATCCGCCGCGGCGCGGAACGTCGTCTGGATGTCGCGCAAAGCAGGGAGTTCATCGCTGCGGCGGTTCTCAGCCGCCAGGCGCGCAACGGTGGCATAGATGAGCGGCGCGGTCTGAAAGAACATGCGCATGACGGAGAGATCCATCGAGGCCACTTTGGGCGCGCGGTTCTGCTCCAGCCTGAGATACCCCTCCCCCGCGAGGCGCTGAAAAATCTCGCGCATGGGCGTGCGGGACAGGCCGTATTCCGCGCAGAGCGTCGCCTCATCAAGATCACTGCCAGGGGCGATGTCCTGACGCAAGATACGCATGCGTATGTTCTCTAAGCAGTCTGATTTGCGATCTGTGGGCATGGGTTTTGCGACAGCGATTCGAGATGTGAATACAGTTTGTATACATCACGTATAGGCCGACACGAAGGCGTGCCGGGCCTCAATGCGACATTTCCGGGTGTCTATGCGGCTGTCGTCTGATCCTCAGGCGCATCCAGGATGAAGGGCTGATCGTTCATCAGGCTGGGAATGCGGGCTTGGGTCTGGGCCACCTCATCAAGGTCGATCGTGGCCTGCACGACACCCGGCTCGGTGCCGCCATCGGCGAGAACCTCCCCCCAGGGATTGACGATCAGGGAATGGCCGTAGCTTTCACCGCCGCCCGCGATATCACCAATGGCGCAGGCGGAAATGACAAAACGGGTGGTCTCAATGGCCCGGGCACGGTTGAGGACGTGCCAATGGGCCTCACCGGTTTTGCGGGTAAAGGCGGCGGGACAAATCAGCATCTCCGCCCCGTTTTGCGCCAGGGTGCGGAACAGATCGGGAAAGCGCAGATCATAACAGATCACATGGCCGATCCGGGCGTGCGGCGTGTCGTGGATCACCGCCCTGTGGCCCGGCGCTACAAACGCGCTTTCGCGATAGACCTCGGTTTCGCTGAGTTGAATGTCGAACATGTTGATCTTGTCGTAGTGACCGCGGATCTGGCCGCTGTCATCGAGCATGATGCCCCGGTTGATGACCTTGTCACCCGGGCCCGGGACGGCGATGGAGCCCAGATTGATCCAGGTTTTGGTCTCTTGCGCGACGCGTTGCATGCCTTTGAGAAACATGTGGCTGTCCTCAGCGGCGGCGGGCGGGCAGACGGCGGCCCCATCGGTTTTCAGACCGCCGCAATATTCCGGCAAAAAGAGCATTTGCGCACCATTCGCGGCGGCCTTTTGCGCAAGGGGGCGCGCCTCATCGAGGGCGCTGGCCATGTCAGGCATGGGGCGGGTTTGCAGGCAGGCGACAGTGAGATGGCGGGGCATGGCAGAGCTTTCGTTGAGAATTGCGCGCAGCTTAGCAGAGAGGAAAGCCTGTGCAAAATAGCTGGGCAAGCTCTGGCGTGAGAGGGAGGCGGGGATGCCTCCGGCGGGAGTATTTTTGGAAAGATGAAACAGGGGAACAGCGATTATTTCGATGATTTTCGAAATATTGCTTGTGTTGGCGTTATATTTCTATATTTCTCGAAATATGAAACAGACACCGATTCCCGATCTCGACCTGGCCCTTGCGGCCTCGACCTTTGCCGCGCTGGGCAGTGAACAGCGGCTGGCTGTGCTGCGCTCTTTGGTGCGGGCGGGGCCGGATGGGTTGAGCATTGGAGAGCTGGGCGAACGGACCGGGGTGACCGGGTCGACCCTGACCCATCACATGAAAATCCTGTCCCAGGCAGGGCTGGTCAGACAAGAAAAGCGCGGGCGCAGCATTATTTGCGCCGCTGTTGCCTATGACGAATTGCGCACGCTGTCAGAGTTTTTGCTGAAAGAATGCTGCGCGGACACGGATGAAGGACATGATCATGGCTGATATCTCACTCCCCTCCCCGCGCGAGACATGGCGGCGGATCGATAAAGTCTGGCTGGCGGTTCTGGTGATCCCGCTCATCATCGCGGTGCTGGACCCGCCACAGTTCTGGCCCACGATCAGTTTTGCCGCCAAGGCGCTGGCCAGCACGGCGCCGTTCATCGCCTTCGCGGTGCTGGCCGTGGCGTATATGAAGGCCACGGGCGCTGAGACGCTGTTGGCGCGGGCCTTTGAGGGCAACAAACTGAGGATGATCGTGCTTGCCGCGCTCTTGGGCGGGTTGTCGCCCTTTTGCAGCTGTGAGGTGATCCCGTTCATTGCGGCGATGCTGGCGCTTGGTGCGCCACTCTCGGCGGTGATGGCGTTTTGGCTGGCCTCC
This sequence comes from Pseudomonadota bacterium, assembly GCA_039030635.1. GTDB lineage: Bacteria > Pseudomonadota > Alphaproteobacteria > Rhodobacterales > Rhodobacteraceae > Roseovarius. The sequence continues at coordinate 22,755 of JBCCDT010000006.1, read as the reverse complement.
CCCCTTATGGACCCGGCGATGTTCTTGATCACGTCGGGCAATCTGGGCTGGGAATTTGCCATCGGCAAAACCGTGGCGGCGGTGTTTTTAGGGCTCTTTGGCGGGTTCGTGACATTGCTGGCCTCTGGCACATCGCTTTTTGCAGATCCGTTGCGCGAGAAGCCGCAGGTTGGGGGATGCTGCGGCGTGAGCAAGCCGTTTGAGGGCACACCGGTCTGGCGGTTTTGGGGGGAGGCCCCGCGCCGCGACGTGTTTCGCGCGACCACATTGGAAAACGCGGTCTTTTTGCTGAAATGGCTGGCGCTGGCCTATGTGATCGAGGCGATGATGCTGGCCTATATCCCGGCGGAGCTGATTGCCACGGTGCTGGGCGGGGATGGCGTGGGCACGATTATCCTCGGCGCGGTCGTGGGCGCGCCGGCCTACCTCAATGGCTATGCGGCGGTGCCGCTGGTGGATGCGCTTTTGGCCCAAGGCATGAGCAATGGGGCGGCCATGAGCTTTATGATTGCGGGGGGTGTCAGCTCCATCCCGGCGGCGATTGCGGTCTGGGCGCTGGTAAAACCGCGGGTGTTCGGGGCGTATTTGGGTCTTGCGATCACGGGCGCGGTGCTGGCCGGGATCGCCTGGCAGATCGTGGCCTAACCCATCCAAACGGGAAAATTTGGGCCGGGCGGGGCATAAAACCCCTGCTCGGCCCTCATCTTTCTACGGCCCCAGGGCATAAAAATGCCATGATTTATTGAAAAACCTTCGTTAAATCAGGCATACTGGCCAAATAACCTAGGCGTGAAAGCCTTCATAAAGCCCTGCGTGCTAAAAAGACGGGGCGTAAGAGCAGACCCGGAGCGTTTGAATGCTCGAGTTCGAAAATGTCAGCAAGTCCTTTTGGACAGGCTCTCATCGTAAGGTGATCCTGGACAGGGTGTCGTTTCGCGTCGAGCTGGGACGGTCCATGGGCATTCTGGCACCGAACGGGACAGGCAAGACGACGCTGATCAAAATGATGGCCGGGCTGGAAAAACCGGATGAGGGGGAAATCCGCCGCTCTTGCCGGATCAGCTTTCCGCTTGGGTTCATGGGCGGGGTGCTGACGCGCGTCTCAGCGATGGAAAACTCGCGCTATATCGCCAAATTATACGGGCTGGACCCGGATTATGTCGAAAGCTTCTGTCGGTGGCTTTGCGGGCTGGGGGAATATTTCGATCAGCCCATGGGCACCTATTCGTCGGGCATGCGGGCGCGGTTCAGTTTCGCGCTGATGCTGGCGCTGGATTTCGATATGTATCTGATTGACGAAGGGATGCCCGGCTCCACCGATGTGGAATTCAATCGCAAGGCCGGGGATATCCTGAAGGAACGGCTGAGCAGCACCACGATCATCATCGTGTCCCACCAACCCGCCACGCTGGAAAAATTTGCCAGCTCGGCAGGGGTTTTGATGGGCGGTAAATTGTATATGTTTGACACCTTGGAAGAGGCAAAGCAGCTCTATGACTACGAAACCCAAGGCTAGAAAATTCCGCATCCGCCGGACGACGCCCACCCCTTCTGAGGCGGCGGCGCAGGTCGATGATGCGTTGGAGCAACATGCGCGCAGCGCAGAGGACGAGGCCGCACAGCCAGAGGCGCGTTCGGCTGCGGCCAACACGGCGCGCCCGATGTCGGCGCCCGCCCCAAGATCAGCGCCCGCCCCGCAATCGGGCCCCACGGCTTCCTCTGACGTGGTCCCGCCAGAGCACACAGCGCCCCCCATGGCGCGCAGCGGCCAGGTGTCGAGCGCGGCAGAGGTCAGCGCCTCAACCGATATTGATGAGATCCGCAAAGAAGGTCTGACCGGTCGACAGCTGCGGATGGCGCGGCGGTTGGCGCAAAAACACGGGCTGGCCCCCACATCGGATTTTGACGCGGTGCGGCTTTTGCGTGCCAAGGGTGTGGACCCGTTCCAACGCTCCAACTTCCTCGAACTGGTGCAACCGGGCGAGCCGACCACGCCGGATGATGACCGCGTGCAGCTGCCGCAAACCGTGCCGGTGCAACAAATTCAACTGCCCTCCACCGAAAGCATGACCCCGGCGGAGCGCCGCGCGCAGGAGATCATGGGCATCCAGCGCGATATCGGCCGCCGTCGCCGTCGCAAGCTGATGCTGCTGTTGTCACGACTGGCGGCCTTTGTGCTGCTGCCGACCTTGATTGTGGGGTATTATTTCTATTTCGTGGCGACCCCGATGTATTCCACGAAATCGGAGTTTCTGATCCTCACGGCGGATGGGCTGGGCACGTCGCCCTCGGCGGGGCTGTTTTCTGGCACCGCCTTTGCCACGGGTCAGGATTCGATCGCCACACAAAGCTATCTGGAAAGCAAGGATGCGATGCTGCGGCTGAATGATGACGTTGGGTTCATGGACCATTTCAGTGCGCCCAATATCGACCCGATCCAGCGGCTGGACCCCGATGCCACGAATGAGGCGGCCTACAAGGTTTACCGCAAATACGTGAAGCTGGGCTATGACCCCACCGAAGGCGTGATCCGCATGGAGCTGTCGACGGCGGACCCGGCGGTCAGTCAGGCGTTTTCGGAAACCCTGATCGAATATGCCGAAGAGCGGGTGGATCAGCTGAGCCAGGAAAAGCGGTTTGACGGTCTGGCCACGGCGGAGGCGAGCCTGGAAGATGCCAAGAATGAACGCCGCGCCGCGCAACAACGATTGGTGCAATTGCAGGAGGGATCGATCCTCGACCCGGAAGGTGAGATTGCCAACATCCGCACGCTGATTTCGAATGTGGAACTGCAGCTTCAGGAAAAGCAGTTGGCGTTGAACACACAGCTCAACAATGCCCGCCCGAACGCGGCACGGGTTGAGGCGCTGCGCAGTGAAATCGAAGTGCTGGATCGCGAATTGACCAAGCAGAACGCCCGCCTGACCGAAGCCACCGAAGGCACCGCATCGCTTGCGTCTCAGGCGGCGGAAATTCAGATGGCGCAGGCCGATCTGATGACCGCCGATCTGGTGCTGCAATCCGCGCTTGAGACCAAGCGCCAGACCGAGATTGAGGCCAACAAGCAGGTCCGGTATCTGACGGTCAGCGTGAACCCGATTGCCTCAGAAGACCCGTCTTATCCGCGCAAGTTCGAGAACACGCTGCTTGCGTTTTTGATCTTCGGAGGTATCTACCTGATGATATCGCTCACCGCGTCCATCCTCAGGGAACAGGTTTCGTCCTAACTATGAAACAGGTTGCGTTTTCCGGTCTGACCGTTGCCAACGATCAGCCGCTCATGCTGATTGCGGGCCCGTGCCAATTGGAAAGCGCGGACCATGCGCAGATGATCGCGGGCGTGATGAAAGAGGCCTGCGATGCGGCCGGCGCGCAATATGTCTTCAAGGGCTCTTTTGACAAGGCCAACCGCACCTCGATCAATGCCAAGCCCGCGCTTGGGCTGGAGGCGGGGCTAAAGGTGCTGCAATCGGTCAAGGACGCGATTGGTGTGCCCGTTCTGACGGATGTGCACGAAAAGGAGCAATGCGCCCCGGTGGCCGAGGTGTGCGATGTACTGCAAATCCCGGCGTTTTTGTCCCGACAGACCGCGCTTTTGCTGGCGGCAGGTCAGACAGGTGCCGTGGTGAATGTGAAAAAAGGGCAGTTTCTGGCGCCCTGGGATATGCCCAATGTCGCGGCCAAGATCGCGAGCACCGGCAATGACAAGATTTTCCTGACCGAGCGGGGCGCGAGCTTTGGCTACAACCGGTTGGTCGTGGATATGCAGGCCCTGCCCGAGATGGCCAAGACGGGCTATCCGGTGGTGATGGATGCGACCCATGCGGTGGCCCAGCCCGGCGGGCTTGGTGGGGCATCAGGTGGTCAGCGTGAGTTTGCGCCGGTTTTGGCCCGCGCGGCGGTGGCGACGGGTGTGGCCGGTGTCTTTGCCGAGACCCATCAGGACCCGGATCATGCCCCCTGTGACGGCCCCAACATGATCCGGCTCGAGCACATGCCCGCGCTGGTCGACACGTTGATGCAATTTGACAGGCTGGCGAAAGACCGGCCCATCGTTCTTTAACCTCTGACAGAGAAGGCGCCCCCTTTGACCAAGCCCCTTGCCGATGTGACGCCCAACACCTGGTCCTTTCTGCGCGACGCGATGATCAAGCCCACCGGCTTTCGCGAATATGACGCGCGGTGGAAATACCCAGATGAGATCAACCTGCCTGGCATGACGGCTTTGGGCCTTGGGCTGGGCACGCAGATGCATGCGCGTGGGATTGAGCCGGTGATCGCGGTGGGGAATGATTATCGCGACTATTCCCTGGCGATTAAGAATGCGCTGATCCTTGGGCTGATGCAGGCCGGGATCCGGGTGAAGGACATTGGCCCCGCCGTGTCGCCCATGGCGTATTTTTCACAGTTTCATCTGGATGTGCCCGCGGTTGCCATGGTCACGGCCAGCCACAATCCCAATGGCTGGACCGGGGTTAAGATGGGCTTTGATCGGCCCCTGACCCATGGACCCGATGAGATGGGAGAGCTGCGCGACATCGTACTGGACGGGCGCGGTACGCCCCGGGATGGTGGCGCCTATGAATTTGTTGACGGGGTGCGCGAGGCGTATCTGGATGACCTGGTAGGGGATTTTAAAATGTCGCGCCCGCTCAAGGTGGTGTGTGCCACCGGCAATGGGACAGCGGCGCATTTCGCGCCCATGCTTTTTGAGCGGATTGGGGTTGAGGTCGTGCCCTCGCACACGGAACTGGATTACACATTCCCCAACTACAACCCCAACCCCGAAGCGATGGAGATGCTGCACGATATGGCCGCCTCCGTGAAAGCCTCTGGCGCGGACCTGGCGCTTGGCTTTGACGGGGATGGGGACCGTTGCGGCGTGGTGGATGACGAGGGCGAAGAGATTTTTGCCGATAAGGTCGGCGTGATCATGGCGCGCGACCTGTCCGGGATTTACCCCAATTCCACTTTTGTGGCGGATGTAAAATCGACCGGTTTGTTTGCCTCTGATCCGGTTCTGCAGGCCAATGGCGTGACGGCGGATTACTGGAAGACGGGTCACAGCCATATGAAGCGGCGCGTGAAAGAGATCGGCGCGCTGGCGGGGTTTGAGAAATCCGGGCACTACTTTCTCGCAGAACCTGTGGGCCGCGGCTATGATTGCGGGATGCGCGTGGCCGTGGAGATCTGCAAACTGATGGATCGCAACCCCGACAAATCCATGTCAGACCTGCGCAAGGCCTTGCCCACGACCTATTCGACGCCCACCATGTCGCCCTATTGCGCGGACACCACCAAGTATCAGGTGCTGGAGCGGTTGGTGGCCAAGCTGGTCGCGCATCATGAGGCGGGCAAGCCGCTGGCGGGGCGTGCGATCAAAGAGGTGGTGACCGTGAATGGCGCACGCGTGATCCTGGACAATGGCAGCTGGGGTCTGGTGCGGGCGAGCTCCAACACGCCGAACCTTGTGGTGGTGTGCGAAAGCTCTGAGAGTGACGCGGAGATGCGGGCGATTTTCGCTGATATTGACGCGGTGATCCGGACGGAGCCTGAGGTGGGCGAGTACGATCAGACGATTTGAGGTTTGATCCTTGATCTTGTCACCCGAAAGGCCGGAGGGCGCAGACCATGTGCGGCGGCGATAAACGCTTCAAGTCTGGCGCTGGCATGTCTATGCTAGGGGGCCTGGTCATGTTGGCTGTTGAGTGTTTTTTCGGCGAAGAGAGACCCTAGTTTGGACATTCCCGATCAATCGACGTCCAGCCTGTCGAGATCGCGCAGTGTGTATGTCGCCAAGCTGCGCATTGTCTCGGGCCTGATCCTTTTCATCTTCGCGATCACGCATTTCATCAACCATAGTTTCGGTCTTGTCTCGGTTGAGGCCATGCAATGGGGGATGGGCATCAGAGGCCGGGTGATGCACACCAATTGGGGGCCTTTGTTGCTGCTGGCGGCTGCGGCGGTTCACTTTGTTCTGGGGATCTCAAAATTCATCGGAACGCGCACCTGGCGGCTGCGAAAACAGGATATTGTGCAGCTGACCTTTGGTCTGCTGATCCCGGTTTTCCTGATCGGGCATGTTCTGGAAACGCGCGGCGCGTTTGAAATGTTCGGCACCCGGGTCAACTATCCCTATGTGCTGTGGATGGTTTGGCCCGACAAGGCGCTGTCGCAGGGCATTTTGATGATGCTTGTGTGGGTGCATGGATGTATCGGCATCCATCATTGGCTGATTGTCCGGTCGTGGTATCGCAAGTATCTTTGGGTGTGGAACAGCATCGCGGTCGCTGTTCCTGCTTTGGCCTATGCCGGTTTCGTTGCGGCGGCCCGGGTGAGTGCGCTGGAGCCGCGCGAAAACTACAACCCGATTTCAGCAGAAAACCTGGCAAAGCTGGATGCATCACTGTGGACGGCGAACCTGACGTATTATGCTGTCCTTGGGACGGCGTTCGCGGTTTGGATCGCGCTTTTGATCAGGCAGCGGTTTTCCAAACGCATTGTGGTGACCTATGCCAATCAGCGCGCCGTTCCGGCGACCCACGGAAGTTCAGTTCTGGACATCAGCCGCATGAACCGGATACCGCACGCGTCGGTTTGTGGCGGTCGGGCGCGCTGTTCGACCTGCCGCGTGCGGGTGGTGGAGGGCCAGGAGACGCTGCCGCCTCCGGCCGAGATTGAGACACGGGTTCTCAAACGGATCGCAGCACCCGCCAATGTCAGGCTGGCCTGTCAGCTGCGCCCGACACAGGATTTGACGATCTCGCCGCTTATGCCGGGCAATGTAGACGCATCCCGAGGGGGCGCGGTTGACCGCTACCATTGGGGTGTCGAACAGGATGCGACGATCCTGTTTTGCGATCTGCGGGGGTTCACGAAAATGTCGGAAGGCAGGCTGTCTTATGATGTGGTGTTTCTGCTCAACCAGTTCCTGGGTCAGATGGCGGTGGCCATTCAGGACAAAGGCGGGTTCGTGGACAAGTTCATGGGCGACGGGATCATGGCGATTTTTGGTATGGAAGGCTCGGTGCAGGACGGCGCGCTTCGGGCCATTGACGCGGCCAAGGCGATGGGTGGTGTGCTGGACGCGCTGAACCAAAGCTTGCGTGAAGAGCTGCCTGCGCCGCTTCAGATCGGGGTTGGTTTGAACACAGGGCCTGTTGTGCTGGGTCGCATCGGGGCGGGCGACCGAACCGGGGCTGCGGCCCGGATCACGGCCCTTGGTGAAACGGTGAATACGGCAAGCCGCCTGGAAGGTTTGACCAAATCGCTTGAGGTTCAGATCATCGTTGCGCACACGACGATTGAGGCGGCAGGGCTGCCCCCAAGTGCGGCGATGGAACGCCAGGATGTGGAAGTCAGAGGTATGCGCCAGCCTGTCGCGGTCTATGCCGTCAAGCACGCGTCGGATTTGCCGGTTTTGAGCGGCGGTTGACGCCGTGAGGCCGTGTGCGCGGGCAGTTTATTTGCCCTGCCGGGTGGCCGCGCCTATGTCAGCGCGTCCATTTTGCCTGCCAGCTTGACGTCCAGATCGCTGAGCCCGTCCACATCATGGGTGGTCAGCGTCACCTCCACGGTCTTGTACACATTCGACCATTCGGGATGGTGATTGAGCTTTTCGGCCCAGATCGCCGCGCGGGACATAAAGCCCCAGGCCTCGACGAAGTTCTTGAAGACAAAGGTTTTGTGGATCGCATCGCGGCCTTCAACCTCGGTCCAGCCGGTGGCGGTCAGTTCCGCCAACGCGGTGGTGCGGGCGGGGCCTGTCAGTTTTTCGCTCATTCCTGTTCCTCTCTTACTTCACGGCGGAAGGGGCCGTAGCTGGTCAGAATTTCGATGTCGTTTTCCACGGCCTCGCGTTCGGCTTGTAGATATTTGCCAATCGCATCGGCAAAGCCCGGATCGCCGACCCAATGCAGGGAATGGGTCTCAGTCGGCATGTATCCGCGCGCGAGTTTGTGTTCGCCTTGTGCGCCCGCCTCAACCCGCGCCATACCCTCTGCGATGGCGAAATCCATCGCGCGGTAGTAGCACAGTTCGAAATGCAAGAACGGGTGATGTTCACTGCAGCCCCAATAGCGGCCAAAAAGCGTCTCGCGGCCAATGAGGTTCATGGCGCCAGCGACTGGACGGCCCTCTCGCAGAGCCAAGGCCAAAAGGATGTCATCGCGCAGCACCTCATGGGCAATGTCGAAAAACCGGCGCGTCAGGTAAGGCATGCCCCATTTTCGCGCGCCTGTGTCCTGATAGAACTGCCAGATGTAATCCCAATGTTCTGGCGCGATGGCGTCACCGGTGAGCATGGCAATCTCACCGCCAAAATCATTGGCATCGCGCCGTTCGCGGCGAATGGATTTGCGCTTGCGAGAGCTGAGCGAGGCCAGAAACCCCTCAAAATCCGCGTAGCCGTCATTGACCCAATGATATTGCTGAGAGACGCGGGGCATGAGGCCCACCTCTTCGCCCGCCTGCGCCTCAGCCTGCGTGCAAAACGTCACGTGCAGCGATGACATCTTGCCCCGCGCGGCGATCTCAACCGCCCCCTGGGCCAGCGCCGACAGGCCCGTCTCTTCAAATCCCGGGCGGGTGAGAAAGCGGCGGCCCGTGGCGGGGGTAAAGGGCACGGCCATTTGCAATTTGGGATAATAACGCCCCCCGGCGCGTTCATAGGCATGGGCCCAGTTGTGATCGAAAATGTATTCACCCTGGCTGTGGCTTTTGGCGTAAAGCGGCGCGCAGGCGATGACCGTGCCGCCGATCTCAGCCGCCAGGTATTGCGGGTGCCAGCCGGTGCCCGCGCCCACCGATCCGCTGTCTTCCAGCGCTTTGAGAAAGCGATAGGTGGTGAAGGGATCGCAGGGCCGGCCGCCATCCTCAGCCTCAGGACAGGCGCAGGCATCCCAATCGGCCTGACCGATCTCGCTGATCTTTTCATATGCGGTCAGGGTGACTGTCTGGCCGTCCATCAAACCTGCCTTGTCTGGGTACCCAAATCAATCTGTGCCGCAGCCTTGGGAGTTCAAGCGAGATAGCGTTCGAAAGTGATGTTGTCCGAGTGTTTTCGCGCCGCGTCCTCTTGGGCCTTTGACCGGATGGTCCAGCAGAGCACTGGCACGGACTGCGCGCGCAGGCCTGCCACGCGAGGGCGACCCAGATCGATGGCGTGGTGCGAGATGAAGGAACAACCTGCACGCTCAAAATCAGGGATGTCGCGCAGGTGATCGCGCGTCGCAGCAGGCAGATGCGGCCAGTGCTGCGCCTCATACCCGCTGGTGACCAAACCGCGCGGATGATGGGGGAGCAGTTGGGCCAGTGTCACGACCATATTGGGATTGAACGACATCACCGCCGCCGGACCATCATAGGATGACAAGACCTGGGCCACGGCCGCCTCAAGCGCGCCATCGGTGACACCCATTTCACCATGCTGGTCCTTGAGTTCAATGAGCAAGGGCACGCGCCCGGCGACAAGATCCAGAATGTCGGTCAAACCGGGCATCGCCTCAGAGCCGCCGCTCAGCGTGATTTGACCCAGCTCAGAGGCATCCCGGTCCCGCACCAGACCGGTTTGGCCAGTCAAACGATCCAGGTCGTAGTCATGAAAGACCATCGCGTGATTGTCGCGGCTGAGTTGGAGATCGATCTCAATGCCGTAATCGCCCGCAATCGCCGCCTCAATGGCCGCACGAGAGTTCTCGGGGCGGTGGTCTGAGACGTCATGCAGCGCCCGGTGCGCGATGGGCCGGGCGAGAAAGCTATCAGGCAGCGCGATCATTCGATCTCAAAGATGCCCTCAATTTCCACGGCGACCCCAAAGGGCAGCGAGGCGGCGGACACCGCCGAGCGGGAATGCTTGCCCGCCTCGCCCAAGGCCTCACCGAGGAAATCCGACGCGCCGTTCACCACGGCGGGCTGTTCGCCGTAGTCGGCGGTGGAGTTCACAAACCCGGTTAGCTTCACCACGCGCTTCAGCCGATCCAGATCCCCGCCGCAGGCCGCTTTGACCTGCGCCAGAAGATTGATCGCGCAGGCCTTGGCGGCCTCTGCGCCGGCGGCGGTTTCCATATCCGCGCCCAGTTTGCCCACCATCAGCGTGTCGCCCAATTTGGGCAACTGACCGGAAACAAACAGCGTGGAGCCCACCTGCACGTAAGGCACGTAATTGGCCGCCGGCATCGGCGCCTCTGGCAAGGTGACGCCCATCTCGGCAAGTTTCGTTTCAAAGTGTCCCATGGGTGATCTCCGCCAAAGTGAATTTCGCGCACGCTAGCGGCTTTGCGCGCCGGGGAAAATCGCAAAAAGCGCGGGAATTGGCGGCATCAAACACAACACTTGTCACAAATGTCTGACAGGATCCTGCCCAAGGCTTGCAAAACCGGCGTAAAATGGCCTAAGCGACGCACGTCTGACGACACCAAACCAATGATTTTTCAAGGTAAGGTCTGGGCAAACGGATGAGAGTGTCTATGTCCAACCGAAACCCGCTATGGCGACCCAAGATTTGAACATTTCAGCATCTCTGAACTTGACCCGTCCTGCACGTGCCATCCGGCTCATGCTTATGACGATGATCGTGGTCACGCTGGCCGCCTGTTCGACGCCGCCGGCCAATCATCCGGCGGGGGAGCCATGGGACCCCTATGAGAACACCAACCGCAAGATCCACAGCTTTAACAAAGGCGTGGATCGGGCCATCCTGCGGCCTGTGGCCAACACCTATAGCGGTATCATGGGCGATGAGGTTGAGGACGCGATCAGCCAGTTCTCGGACAACCTGTCCATGCCCGGCGCCGTTGTAAATAACGTGCTTCAGGGCAATATGAAGGGCGCGACCGAAGACACGTACCGCTTTGTCGTGAACACAACGCTTGGGTTATTCGGGTTCATTGACGTGGCGACCGACCTCAATATGCCCGATGCCACAGACACCGATTTTGGCGAGACGCTGGCGGTGTGGGGCGTCCCGGAAGGGGCCTATGTGGAGCGGCCTATTTTTGGCCCTTCGACCCAGCGCGACAGCTTTGGCAATCTGGTTGATCTGTTCCTCAACCCGCTGGATTACTGGATCCGCGATCCAGAGGAATATTGGACGGCGGGCGCGTCTGTCTCAAGCACCCTGACGCAGCGGTCGCGGTTCGGCTCCACGATTGACAGTGTTTTGTATGACAGCGCCGACAGCTATGCGCAGTCCCGATCACTTTATCTTCAAAATCGCAGGTTCGAGGTGGGCAGCACAGGATCAGACGCCTATCTTGATCCTTACGATGATCCGTATCTGGATTTAGAGTAAGCATCATGACCTATGACACACATACACTAGGCCGCCGGAATTTTCTGGGCGGCATTGCGAGCGTTGGCCTTTTGGGCGGGCTTGTCCCCACCGCCAGTTGGGCGCTGAATGAAGCCAACTCCATGGCGCTCGTCGATAAAATCGTGACCGAGATCAACAGGGTCATCGCCTCTGGCAAGTCCGAGGCGGCGATGATCAGCGATTTCGAACGCATCTTCGCGCGCTATGCGGATGTATCGATCATCGCCCGGTCCGCACTTGGCGCCGACAGCCGGCGGGCCTCGGGCGCGCAGATGCGCGCCTTTACCAGCGCGTTCCAGGGCTATGTGGCGCGCAAGTACGGCAAGCGGTTCCGCGAGTTCATCGGCGGCAAGATCGAAGTGAAGGGCGTGCGCCCTGTCAAATCGTGGCACGAGGTTGAGGCCACGGTGCGTCTGCGCGGTCAATCGCCGTTTGAGGTGCTGTTTCTGGTGTCGGACAAATCCGGCAAGAACCTCTTTTTCGACATGCTGATCGAAGGGGTGAGCATGCGACTGGCGGAGCGGACGGAAATTGGCGCGATGCTGGATGCCAACAATGGCGATATCGACAAGCTGATCAGCGCCGTACAACGCGCCGGGTAAAGCGCCCATTTTCTTCGAAGAAAATGCGAAGAAAATTCAAATTTTCTGGGGCGCAGATCACGCGGTGCGCTGACGTTCCAATTCGTTGCGCAGAACTTCGGCTTCGTGCCGGGCCTCGCGCAGACCGTCCATCGTGGCGGAAAGCTCCGCCTCGGTCTGATTGAGCTGATTGGTCAGTTCCGCCTCACGCTGCTGCAGATAGGTGATGGCCTGATCGCGGGTCTCTTCGGCCTCATGGAGCTCTTGGGCCATGCGCTCCAACTCCCCCACATCGGAGCCTGCCACGCGAATGAAGCGATGGACCAGCCAATTGGCGAACCAGCCCAGGCAAAACGCCACAAACAGGATCACCGCAGTGGCAATGATAAATTCAGTTCTGTTCATCCGCGCTCTCGCTGTCCCCGGCGGCTGTGTCGTCTTCGACAGTGCCTTCATCGACATCTTCGGCGGCAGTTTCAAGCTCTGATTCCGTTTCGTCACCGTCCACCGGTGTATCGCCGTCGTGCAGAACCTTGAATTCGATCCGGCGATTGGCCTCTCGGCCCTCATCGGTGTCATTGTCGGCGATGGGCTGAGCTTCACCATAACCCACGGCGGTGATCGACCCGGTCAGCACCCGGCGCACCCGCAATTCGTTCAACACCGCCTGGGCGCGGGATTGGCTGAGCTGTTGGTTCATGACTTCGCGACCCTGGCTATCGGTATGGCCGCCGATCTCCATCGTCAGGGCGCCGCAGTCGCGCAAAATCTCTGCGATGTCATCCATGATCTGTTTGGCGGCCACATCCAGCCGGGCAGAGCCGGGTTCAAAGCTGATCTTGCGGGTGTCTTTCACGGTGTTGATCTGGGCTTCGCATTCCTCAGGCGTGGGGATGGATGCCACCGGATCAAGCTCTTCCTCATAGCGCACGTTGATGTCGTAGAGCGCCCCTTCGCCCAATTTGTCCGACAAAAGCGCCGCGATGGAGGTGTTGGCATCGGCCTCCCCCGTGGCGCCGCGCACCGACAGGCTGTCGGGTGTGACATTGACGATGCCATTGGACAAATGCGACAGCGCGTCGAGCCCGGTGATGACCCTGTAGGTCCAATCCTCGGGCACCGCGTCATCAATGCGGGCGCGCATATCGACGCCATCGGTGGAAAACCGGGCCATGGCGAAACTGTCGACCATGGTTTTATCGGCGGCCGAGGCGACCCGCCCGCTGAGTTGCAACAGGCCCTCAGGCGAGAGTGTCGCGGTAAATTCAAGCGCTTCAACCTCTGTGGCATCTGCCGCCTCTGGCAACACAGCGGTGAGCGAGAAAAGATCAGGCAGATCACGCTCCAGCCCACCGATCACGTCATCAAAGAGCGCTTGATCGGTGCCACCCTCGGCCAGGATGGAAATGTCACCGTCGGAAAATGTCACGGAGGCCTGACCCAAATCTTGCACCGCCGCCATGGACAGGGTCACGGCCTCAGCCCAGCGCGGCGTGGGCACGCCGAGGCCAATCAGGCAGGTCGTCTGTTGTGTCATGCCAAGGCTGCGGGCGGCGGACAGGATCTGGTTGCGGGCAAATTCTGTATCCGCCGAACAGGCGTCAAAGCGCGGGCCGTCTTCGTCGATCAGAAAGCGCAACGTAAAGGGCGTGATGACCGGGCGCGGCGCCGAGATATCCAGAGCCAGCGCCATGTTGTCCGGGGTCAGGCGGGCCAGTTGCGATTCAATCGAGAGCTTTTCATCCTGACTGCCCACGATGGCCTTGACCGCGATACGGTCCGCGTTCAGCGAAATCTTGGTGCGGTCGAGAAACCGCAGCGCGCGCAAGGCGTAGGTCGTTGTCTCATCCCAGCCATCCGGGGCCGGGTAATCGGCAGATTCGAGAAAATCCGCGACCGGCTCATCGGCGCGAATATCGTGCAGACCGTCGACAAACGCCTCCCGGTCCATGCTGGCGGGCACCAAACCAATGAGGGAAATCCCACTGTCGTTGCGCAGGATTTCCAAAGAAAAGCGCGGGGCGGCAATATTCTGACGCTCTTCCACCAGCATCTGGTCGATCACGCGGGTCGCCTCCACCACGGAGCCCGCCACGGAGAGCGCGCGAAAGCGAGAGGCCTCAGACGGGGCGGTGCCGGACAGATAGACCTGCAAGCCATCGGTTTCGACCTCGCTCCAGACCAGGCCGGCATCATCCAGAGAGTTCAGGACAGAGGATTTGGAGGTGCTTTCGATCACGGCGACGGAAAACCGCGCACTGACCAGACAGATGAGAGCAGCGGCGACAAACACGCCGAAAATGGCAAAGAAAGACGAAAGACGCATGCGGACCGCGCGTGATGTTTACCCGTTCAGCCGTTGTAGAACCCAGGCCGGCGGAGTGCAATCAAAGGAACAGCGCGGCGGCGAAAAATGGCAGAGGCAAAAGACCGGCATCGCGGTTGGACCGGAAGAGCGTGATGAGTTTGGCGCCGTTATCAGGATCGAACTGCGCCAGTTGCCATTGCAGGTGCCACCCATACGCCCATGTCCCGCAGAGTGCGACGAGAACGGCATAAGGGCCAAACCCATTCACCGCGCCCACCACGGCGAGGATCACGGCGATACCCTGCAAGGAGACCGCAGTGACCAGAAAGCGCCGCAACCAGGTCGGGGTCAGCGTGCCGAAGAGCCGGGCGGTGGATTTCACGCCGATCAGCGCATCATCCTCGGTGTCCTGATGGGCGTAGATCGTGTCATAAAACAGCGTCCAGGCGATGCCGGACAGATAGAGCACGACCGCAGGCCAACCTAAGCTGCCGGTATGGGCGGTCCAGGCCAGAAGCGCGCCCCAGTTGAAGGCGATCCCGAGAAAGACCTGAGGCCACCAGGTGAAGCGTTTGGCAAAAGGATAGATGCAGACCGGCAAAAGCGAGATGATACCAAGCGTGATCGCGGCCGGATGAAATGTGAGCAGGATCGCAAAGGCCAGAAGCGACTGAACCACCAGCCAGATCAGCGCGCCCCGGACGGTGACCTGACCGGACGGGATCGGACGGGAGGCGGTGCGCGCCACCGAGCCGTCAATGTGACGATCCGAGATGTCGTTCCACGTGCACCCCGCACCGCGCATCAGGAAGGCCCCAATTGCGCAGCCCACGAAGATCCACAGATCGTGCAAGGTCGCTTGCCCGTCATAGATCATGGCGAGAGCGAGCCCCCACCAACAGGGAAGCAGCAAAAGCCATGTGCCAATAGGACGATCCGCACGAGATAGGCGCAGATAGGGGCGAGCGCCCGGTGGGGCAAAGCGGTCGACCCAATTGCCAGCGACAGCATCGGCAACCGCGCCCTCCTGTGGCTCTGGTGTCTGGTTGGTGACGGCCATATATCTTTGCCTCATGAAAGCATCGCGTGTCAGGTTGTATGTAGAGCATGACCTCGGGCAAGGGCAATCTGTGCCGCTGTCGCGGGAGCAGGCGCATTATCTCTTTGGGGTGATGCGGCTGGGGCTGGGGGATAGCCTTCTGATCTTCGACGGCCAAAGCGGAGAGTGGCGGGCCGACATCACCGAGGCAGGCAAGCGTGGCGGGGCCCTGACAGTCACGGACCAGACCACAGCGCAGCGCAACCCGCCTGATCTGTGGTTGATGTTTGCCCCGATCAAGAAAGCGCGCACAGATTTTATCGTGGAGAAAGCCGCCGAGATGGGCGCGGCGAAGATCATGCCGGTGCAGACAGAGTTCACCAATGCGGACCGGATCCGTCAGGATCGGTTGCAAGCCCATGCGATCGAGGCCGCAGAGCAATGCGGCGGGACATTTGTGCCCGAGGTGATGGATTTGGCGCGGCTGGACCGGGTTTTGGCGGCCTGGCCCGAAGGTCGGAACCTCATGTTTTGTGATGAGGCTTTGGCGGGACGCTCGTCCGCCCTGACGGGCAGTCTCGCAGGGCCATGGGCCATACTGATCGGGCCGGAAGGTGGGTTTTCTGAGGCAGAGCGGGCGCGCCTCGCTTCGCTCGGCGCGGCGCATCGCGTCAGCCTTGGGCCCCGGATTTTGCGCGCGGACACCGCCGCTGTCGCGGCGATGACGATATGGCAGCAGATCTACGGGGATTGGGCGTGAGCTTTGTTCGGCCTGAGGTGCGTGCCGCGCTCTGGCGTTGGCGAGAGGCGCTCGCTGGCGCGAGCCTGTGCGCTTTTGGGATCTGGTGGGCCATTTCTGGCGCCGCGCTGACGCGCGGGCTGGGGGTGGTGGTGGCACTTGCTGCGGCCGCCTTTGTTGTGGCGGGGATCCAGCGAGGCCGCTTTCGCGGCCGCTCTGGCGGGCTGGGTGTGGTGCGCACGGATGAAGGGCAGATCGCCTATTTTGGCCCCCTGACGGGGGGCGTTGTCGCGCTGAGTGAAATGTCGCACTTGGCGTATGACCGGACCGGACGGCCCGGGCATTGGGTTCTGTCACAGCCGGGGCAAAACGATCTTTACATCCCGGTAGACGCCGAAGGGGCGGAGGCGCTTTTCGATGCGTTTACCAGCCTACCGGGGTTGCCGCCCGAGGCATTGCTGCGGGTCCAACGCATGTCTGAGCGCGCCCGGTCCGTGATCTGGACACGCCCTAAAGTGTTGGACGCATCACCCTGAGCGATTGCCTTCGTGGGGGAACTGCGCCCATGTCTCAACAAACCTCAGATAGTCTTTCAACACAAGTATCCGACCCAAATCACCGAGCAAAAGATCGTCCTCGTTTTCGGTCAACGCCTCACCTGCGCGGCGTTTTGGAGCAAGCGCGTCCACGGACGCCTGCAGCCCTCGCAAAATACGACGGACCTCAGCGGCCTCGTTTTCAAGCTCAGCTTGCCGTTCGGCATTCTCGGTGAGACGCCGCATGCGCCGCATCAAACGTTGCGTGCGCTTGAGCTCTCTTGAAAGGCCGAACAAGAGCCACTGCAGCATGGTACCAGAGAAGCCGGGAACCACCAGTTTACCGTTTCGCCGGGCCTCTTTGAGCCAAAAGACATGCCAGTCGGCGATCCGGGTCAATTGGTCATAACTGACCTCGCGCTGCCCATTTGCGAGAATCCTGCCGGGAATTTCGTGAAAGGCTGAATATTGACGCCCGCTGCCTTCTTCCGGTTCGGCGAAAATGGCGTTTGGGGCGGTTATTGCGCCCAGAAGCCCCAAAGAAAATCTGCGTTTGGTCACATAAATCATGACACTCCCCCAAGCTATGAAATGGCCAGAGGGTACACGCAAAACGGGATGTCACCAAATCGAAGGGCATGAAGGCCCTTTGAAACAAGGGGTTTTGCCGTCCGATCTACCGTTGCCGCGGGGCGCCGGGGCGATTGGACTTGGTCTTTTTCTTGTTGGGTTTCCAAGGATCGGGGCCACCGCGAGCCGCAGCAGCGCTTGCGATCACAAGAGGAGACAGGGCCAGGCCCAAGGTCGTGGCAAAGGCCGCGCGGCGGGTGAGCAGGGGTTGGGGTTTCATCGCAAGCTCCTTTCGTTTCAATGGCGATTGATGATCAGATAGGCACGCACTGCGCGCGCCCATCATCAGGTTTGAACACGTTCCTGCGATGCTGTGGTGAGCGCCCCGATCAATGCAATCGCCCGCATTGACACTTGGGGGGTTTGCGGCCAACTCTGACCCAAACGGCCTGCCGCCGCGAAAGGACCAAACCCACATGTCAATCCCACAGTCAGGCGGCGGACCCATCTCATCGCGCGATCAATTGGCGGAATACCTTGAGGCGGGCTGCAAGCCCAAGGACGACTGGCGCATTGGCACCGAGCACGAGAAGTTTGGCTATTGCAAAGACACGCTCAAGCCGCTGCCATATGACGGCGAAAGATCCATCAAAACGCTGCTGGAAGGGCTGCGCGATGGCCAGGGCTGGACCCCGCTGGAGGAGGCGGGCAACCTGATCGGGTTGGAAAAGGACGGCGCGAATGTGAGCCTTGAGCCGGGCGGGCAGTTTGAACTGTCGGGTGCGCCGCTGGAGACCATTCACGAGACCTGCGACGAGGTGAATGCGCATCTGGCCGATGTGAAAGCGATCTCGGACGATGTGGGCGTGGGGTTTATTGGCCTGGGGGCGGCGCCGGAATGGACCTATGAGCAGATGCCGATGATGCCCAAAGGGCGCTACAAGCTCATGACCGATTACATGGATCGCGTCGGCACCATGGGGAAATCCATGATGTACCGGACCTGCACCGTGCAGGTGAACCTGGATTTCTCGTCTGAGGCCGACATGGTCAAGAAGCTGCGCGTGGCGCTGGCGTTGCAGCCGGTGGCGACCGCGCTCTTTGCCAATTCGCCGTTTTTTGAAGGCAAACCCAACGGGCATAAATCCTGGCGGTCACGGGTCTGGCGGGATCTGGATGCGGATCGCACGGGCATGTTGCCCTTTGTGTTTGAAGAGGGCTTTGGCTTTGAACACTGGGTCGATTACGCGCTCGATGTGCCGATGTATTTTGTCTATCGCGATGGCACCTATATCAACGCGCTTGGGCAGTCTTTCCGCGATTTTCTGAAGGGCGACTTGCCCGCCTTGCCCGGAGAGACGCCGACCCTGTCGGATTGGGCCGATCACCTGACCACGATTTTCCCCGAAGCGCGGATCAAGAAATTCATGGAAATGCGCGGTGCGGATGGGGGGCCCTGGCGCAGGCTTTGCGCGTTGCCCGCGTTCTGGGTCGGCTTGATGTATGATCAGGGCGCGCTTGATGCGGCCTGGGACCTGGCCAAGGGCTGGGACGCCGAGACGCGCGAGGCCTTGCGCGTGGGCGCGAGCGAGGCCGCATTAGAGGCGCGCGTGGGCGACATTCACATGCATGACCTGGCCCGCGAGGTGCTGGCCATTTCCGAGGCAGGGCTCAAGGCGCGGGCGCGGCCCGGTGCGGGCGGGCTTATCCCTGATGAGACACATTTTTTGAATGCCCTGATGGAGAGTGTCGACAGCGGGCAGGTGCCTGCGGATGAGTTGCTGGCCAAGTACCATGGCGACTGGGGCGGAGACCTGAGCCGAATTTACGCGGAATACAGCTACTGAACACGGCGGGATGTAGATGAAAAGTTTCATATGCACCTACCACAAAACCGGCACTGTTTTGATCGATGCCATCGCCCAAAGGCTGATTGCCAGAGACGTGATCAAGACTTGGCGCGGGGAAATTGATGCGGAACCGGACTATTGGGACCTCCGCACCATCGACCACGCCGATCGCCACTATGACGACATGCTCAAGGACAGCCCTGATCACCGGTATGTCGTGATTGTCAGGGACCCACGCGATGTGATCGTCAGTGGCGCCTATTACCACATGACATCCCATGAGCCGTGGCTTCATGAACCCTATGATGGCCGGGACGGGGAGACGTATCACAACATGATCAACGCCGAAAAGGACATGCAAGCACGCTTTGCCTTCGAGCTGGAACGGACCGGTAGAAAGACAATCACAGCGATGACTGCGCTGCCTGTGCACAAAGAGAATGTGCTGCGCCTTCAGCTTGAGGACCTGGTCACGGATGAGAGCCTTTTGCCCTTTTCGCAGATGTTCGATTTCCTTGGGTTTCCGCCCGAAAAGAAGGACATATGGATGGAGATCTGCTGGAAGAGTTCACTGTTCGGCGGCAAGGCGGGCAAGCGGTCACCACATGCCCGAGGTGGTCAACCGGGAGAGTGGAAAACCGAATTGTCGCCGGAGGTTCTTGCGCTTTATGAGACCCGCTTTGGCGCGCCCCACCGGACGCTTGGTTACCCTGATGACGGCTGGCAGCCCCGCTCAGAGCGTGGATGACGCCACCTAGGGTTTGCCAATCTTCGGCTCTGTCCCCGCCCGCAACCTTTGCACATTGGGCCAGTGACGCCAGTAAATGAGGCCTGTCAGCACGACCGCCAAAAGGAACATGCGCGGCTCGCCCAAGGCAAACACCCACAGAAGCGACAGCGCCGCCGCAAAGAGCGCGCCCAGTGAAGAGGTCCGGGTGATGGCCACGGCGATAATCCAGGTGATCCCGCAGGCCAGACCCACCGGCCAGGCCAGCGCAAAGAGAATGCCAAAGAAGGTGGCCACGCCCTTGCCGCCTTGGAAATTCAGCCACACCGGAAAGCAATGGCCCAGAAACGCCATGAGGCCCGCAAGCTGGGCGGCGTCTTCGCCCGAGACAAGGCGCGCCAGCAACACCGCAACGGCCCCTTTGAGCGCATCCAAGAGGAGCGTGGCCGCCGCCGCCCCCTTGTTGCCGGTGCGCAGGACATTGGTGGCGCCAATGTTGCCAGACCCGATCTCGCGCAGGTTTCCCAGGCCCAACCGCTCTGACAGGATGAGGCCGAAAGGGATGGACCCCAGGCCATACCCAATGGCGGCCCAGACGATCATCAGCAGGAAAGGTGTTTCAAAGGGCGGCATCACGGGGCCTCATAGACAGTGCGACCGCCAACGACGGTGGCCATGACTTTGCCGCGCATCTCATGCCCGTCAAAGGGGGTATTTTTCGATTTCGACTGCAGGCTGAACCGGTCCAGCGTGACCGTCGCATCCGGGTCAAAGAGCACGAGATCAGCAGGCGCCCCCTTGGCGAGGCGACCGCCCTCAAGCCCCAACCGTTTGGCCGGGTTGAGCGCCATGGCGCGGAAAAGCTCAGGCAGCGTGAGATCCCCGGAGTGATAGAGACCAAGAGCGGCGGGCAAAAGGGTTTCCAGCGCGACGGCACCGCTGGCGGCTTCTTCAAACGGCAGGCGTTTGCTTTCTTCATCCTGGGGGGTGTGCATGGAAGAAATGAGATCGATCGTGCCGTCGCGCAGGGCCGCGATGACGGCCTGGCGATCCTCCTCTGCCCGGAGCGGCGGTTTGACTTTGAAAAAGGTGCGGTAATCCTCCACATGCGCCTCATTCAGGGTCAAATGGTGGATCGATGTCCCGGCCGTGACGTCAAACCCATTGTCCCGGGCGCGGATGAGTGAGGGCAAGGCGCGCGCGGTGGTGATCTGGTCGGCATGGTAGCGCGCGCCGGTCATTTCAATCAGCGCGATATCGCGATCAAGGCCCATGCGTTCAGCCATGGGCGAGACAGCGGGCAGACCTTTGAGAGAGGCCATCGCACCACTGGTGGCCGCAGCGCCCAAGGAGAGCACAGGTTCTTGCGGATGGGCGATCACGAGCGCGCCCAAAGAGCGGGCGTAGGTCAGCGCGCGGGCAAAGACCTTGGTGTCGGTGATCACATGGTCGCAATCGGTGAAGGCCACCGCGCCTGCGTCCATGAGAAAGCCAAGCTCGGTCATCTCACGCCCTTTGCGCCCTTTGGTCAGGGCGGCCATGGGCAGGACGCGGACCGGGGCGGCCTCATTGGCGCGGCGGGCGACGAATTCGAGCACCTCGGGCGTGTCGATGGCGGGGTCGGTATCAGGCCGGGTGACCATGGTGGTGACGCCGCCTGCCGCCGCCGCCCGCCCGGCGGAGCGATAGCTTTCTTTGTGGCGCTCGCCCGGTTCGCAGACTTTGACGCCGATATCGATGATGCCGGGGGCCAGGCAAAGCCCGTTGCAATCGCGCCGCTCGTCCGCGCCGTGCGGCGCAGTCTCGCTCCCCCGCGCGGCGATGGTGCCGTTCTCGATCATAAGCCAGCCGGCGCTGACCTGCCCTGTTGCGGGGTCAATCAGGCGGGCATTGTCAAACAGGGTTTTCATGAGGCCAAACTTTCCTGAATGCCGCGCATGAGGCGATAGACCTCTGCGCCGTCCTTGATCCGTTCAAACCCCACGGCAACCTTGGTATGCCCGTTCTTGCGACGGCGCATTTCGTGGTTGAAATGGATCGTCGCGGGATCGCCGCCATCGAAATCGAGCATGGTTTCGCGCGTGATGGGGTAACTTTTCAGGCTGCGCCCGCGAAACGGCAAATCAGTCGCGATGAACGCGCGGCGGTCGGTGAGCGTGTACCAACTGTGCTTTCGACGCCAGGAACTGCCGAAAAGCGCGCCGAAGGCCACACCAAGACCGACGAAGAAATGCAAGAGCCCGAACATCCAGAAAAACCCGCCCGCCATGGAGGCCATGATCATCCAGAAGAGCGCAAAGCCCGCGAAGAAGAGGCCAAAGACAAAACCGGCCAGTTTGCTCAGACGCAGTCTCACCTTGGCATCCGGGCGGCCCTGCCAGAGGATTTTCTCATCCTTGTCGAGGATCCCCTCCCATCCGCTTATGTCACTCATGAGGCGATCCAGACGAACATGACGGTGAAGGCAAACACAAAGAGAAGCGCGTACATGGCGATGCGGCCTGACATGGCCTTGTCTGACGGGGGCTTGCGGGTCTTGCCGCCTGCGTCTGTGCCTGCGTCTGTACCTGTGGCGCTGTCATAGCGGGGCATGGGCGCAGGCGCGGCCATTTTCGGCTCGTGCAGGGTGGCCACAAGCCGGACCTCATCGCTGGGGGCGATCACGATGTCGCGCCCGCCAAAGGCCCCAGAGCGCACAATCGCGGCGTGCCCGGTCAGATCAGTGAGGGTCTTGGACAGGGGTGTCAGCTCGTCCTCAGTGATACCGTAAGCCTCGATGAGAAAGGATGTGATGCCCATCTCCCGCACCGCGCTGAGATCGACAATCTGGACGTCTTCGGCCTTGAGGCTGTCCACGCCCAGCGCCTCGGCCAGCCGATCCACGGCTTCAAAATGCTGAAGCTCCATCGAGACGCGGTAGCCCAGCGCGAAGATCCGGACACGCCCGTGTTCACCTGCGCGGACCTCAAGGCTCATGCCATCACCTCTTGCGGGGTGGCACGGCGGGTGCGCACCAGCACATCCATCGCGGCCATGCGCACGGCCACGCCCATTTCCACCTGATCCTGAATGACCGAGCGGTTTATATCATCGG
>JBCCDT010000005.1:0-59221 GCA_039030635.1 Pseudomonadota bacterium | reverse complement strand
GCTGGAAGACCTCAATCGCGAACAGCGGGGCTCGGATGCCAAGCGCAACCTGCGCGAGGCGCTCAGCGGTTGGGAGCCGCGCGACCTCAAGGTCGAAACCGCCCGGCATTATCCGCCTTATTGGCAGGGTCTGCACGTGACCGCCCATGTGGTCTTTGCCAATCTCCTGAAGGGTCTCAAGGAAGACGAGATCGGGATCGACCTGCACCCCGACGAAGATCGCGACGCGACGCGCGCCTGTTTCGCTCTGGCCGATCATCCGGGCATCTTTTCGCGGCTTGCCGGGGCCTTGGCCCTGGTGGGCGCCAACGTGGTGGACGCGCGCACCTATACCTCTGCCGATGGGTTTGCCACGGCGGCCTTCTGGGTGCAGGACGCGGACGGCAACCCCTATGAGGCCGACCGCCTGCCGCGTCTGCGCGCGATGATCCACAAGACGCTCAAGGGCGAGGTGGTCGCCCGCGACGCCATCAAATCCCGCGACAAGATCAAAAAGCGCGAAGCCGCCTTCCGTGTGCCCACCCACATCACTTTCGACAATGAAGGCTCTGAGATTTACACGATCATCGAGGTGGACACCCGCGACCGACCGGGCCTTCTTTATGATCTCAGCCGCGCCTTTGGGGCGAGCAATGTCTACGTGAACTCTGCCGTGATCGCCACCTATGGGGAGCAGGTCGTCGACACATTCTATGTCAAAGACATGTTCGGCCTGAAATTCTATTCCGAGGCCAAGCAGCGCACGTTGGAGAACCGTCTACGCGATGCCATTGAGCAAGGCTTTCAACGGGCCACGGAAGACGCGAAAACGTAGCGCGTTCGTCAGGCCGTGGCGTGGCGATCTTACCGCAGTTCAGCAACGCTTTATTCTTCGACCCCGCCTTCCATTTGAGCGACAGACTGCAGTTGCCATTTCGCCATGCCGTCGCGCCAAAGGCGCGCGAGGTAATACGGCGCACCACTGGTGTGACGGGACGGCCTGACGAACGCGCGGCGGGCTATCGCCCTTGATTCCGCGCGAAGTCCTTCTGGTTACTTGAACACTCGATCCGTCAGGTTCAGGCGGGCAGCCACAATCGGCGCGATCAATGCACCAAGACCCGGCTCACGCGCGATCAAAACCTCCAACTCGTCCAAGCGGTTGGCCGCAATCAACTGCAAGACATCCAGTCGCGGCTCCCCCTTTGCATCGCGCGGCAGCACCTCAACCACGTGTATCAAATCCGGTTTCGGCTCACGCGCCATCCCTCGCAAGGCCGCCTCATCCAGATCGGTTTCGACAAATGCATAAAGCCCCACACCCTTGGCCGCCCGCGCATAGGTGCAAAAGGCCATACCGCGCACATGCCCCTCCCAGGCCGCGCGCAGGGCCGGCGTTTCGCGGTCAATGCGGTCTTCGGTGCCTTCCCCATCGGACCAGTTCATCAGCCGCCTGGTGATGAAATTATAAAGCTTCTTGCCCGTCGCCATCCAAATCCGCGACGGCAGCGCCTTGCGGTTCAGCATGGCAATCTCTGACGGGGTCAAAAGCTCAGGTGCATAGGCGCGCTTTTGTTTGAGCAAATGCCGCAAATCCTCCCGCGCCATGGTGCGAAAGAGCCGCCCCTTTCGCCGATGCACCGAGGCCAGTTGAAAATCAATCACCGCCGCGCGGCCCTCAGGCGTCATCAGCCAGTTTTGCGGCTTGGCGATATCATTGTGGGTCACGCCCACGCGCCGCATATCCCGCAAAAGCCGCTTGGCGTCTTTGTACCACGCCGCATCCGCAGGCTTGGCCAGGTGCAAGGGCGTGCCTTTCGTCCAGCTGCGCAACAGCCCTGTGCGATCCACCCGCACCAGCACCGGACAGCCCTCAATCCCCTGCACCGCCTCCAGCCCGCGTATCTCCCGCCGCGCCAGCCACCACGCCAGCGGTTTGGCGTAAAGCGGCACGCCATCGAGCTTGCGCAGCACCACAGGAAAATCCGTCACACCGTCAAGCGTGCCAGAAATTGTTTCCGAGAACACATCGCGTTTGTGCACTGTCTCCGGCACGAACGCGGCGGTGGTATCAGGCGCGACTGTCATGAGGCGGTTCTAGGGGGTTTGGCCCGAATGGGAAAGAAATCTCAAAGCCGGATCCACCGCGCAGGGCAGATGTCGGCATTGGCGGGCTTGCCCGGTGCAAACCACGTCTTGGGCGCAATGACGCGTTTTTGCGGCGTCTCGCGCAGCCACGCCCCCCACCACGAAAAGGTCGAATTGGCGATGATGTTATGGGCGCAAAGCGATTGCAGATGCATGTCGAAATGGCCCTTGGTTTCGTCATTGATGTCGACCACGACCGTTTCCGCCCCCAGCCGCAGATGGTCCCGCGCCCAGCCCGGATCGTTGGAAAAGACAAAACACGTGAGGTCTTTGCCCAGCTCCTCCGACAATCTCGCCACCGCCGCGTTGTAGTATTCCGGCGGGCACGCAGCAAAGCCACCATCGCCCAGATAATCCCCCCGCCGCACATGAACGGAGACGGACATCTCTGTTCTCGAAATCGTGTCGACCATCGCGGCATTGGCCTCATCCAGCGGCTCGGTCAGCGTGAGATCGGCGCGCAGCTGGTCGGCGGCATGTTCGAAATACCGCTCCGATTGCCAGTACCCATGGAGGTAACTGTTGTCAGGCAAATCAAAGAAATCCGCGTTGTAATTGAGCGTTTTTTCCCGGCGAAACCTTGGGGCAGAGCTGAAAAACCGCCATAGATTATACCGCAAAGGCCCATCAAATTTTGAGGGCGGAAGATCCACGTTATCCACAAAACGGGTGTTTTTATAGCACGGAAAGCAATCTGCCCGGGTTTCATCCCAAATGCGCATATAGCGTCGGTCCAGCGCCAGATCCGTGCCCAGACGGTCGGCCAGCATACGCCCCGCCGCATATTGGAACAGCTGGTTGCCTGCGCCGCCGAAAAGTCGTGTGATGATCATGCGCCGTCAGCTCACATCGACCGTCGGCGCGCCGCTTTGCGCCGAAAACTTCGCCACTTTCCGGCGATAGGAAAACCGCGACCATTCCCGCTTTACGATGTCCACGGCCAAGCGTCCGGTTTCGGTCTGGATCGTGCTGCCATCCAGCTGATCCGAAATTGTCTCAATCCCGGACGGAAAGATCACACCCGGGCGCAGCCCTGTATGCCAGTGGCTTTGAACGAATGTGTCCACTGGCCGGTCAAAACTTGCGGTCATATCCAACAGTTGCTTGGCCACCCATCCGCTGATCAGCTGTGCCGAACAGCGCAGGGGTGTGACCTCAGGCTGGGTCAGCATCGCCGCACCCTCCAGATCAATCACCCGCGGTCGGCCCGGGCTTTTGTTCTGAAACTGAATATAGCCTACGCGGTCGATGTTGCGCTCCGCCAAGACCTGGGCCACGCCAAACACCATCGGGTCGATCTTTACGTCATCTTCCAGCACCAGCGCATAGGCCAGGTCACGCCGCACGATCTCGGCCCAAATCTGGCGGTGACTGAGAAAGCACCCCACCTCACCCGCGCTCAGATCGAACGGGTAATCAGGCTCAAAGCCAGGGCCCTTCAGCGGCGCTGCAATGTCAGAATTTGAAAGCGCTTTACCATCTACGGCCTCCCAGATTTCACCGGGGAGGCCGCAGGTCATCAGCAATTCATGCGCGTTTTCCTTGCGCGCCCGTGCCCGGGTCAGATGCAAGACAAAGGCACGCATGTTTCTTACTCGGCGGCCCAGCCCGAAACGGCTTTGACCTCAAGGAAATCCTCGATCCCCCATTTGCCGCCTTCGCGCCCGTTGCCCGATTGCTTCATCCCACCAAAAGGTGAGCCCATGCCGCGGCCTTGACCGTTCATCTCGACCATGCCGGACCGCAACCGCATCGCAAGCCGGTTGGCGCGCGCGCCATCCTGGGTCTGCACGTAATTGGTCAGGCCATAATCGGTGTCATTGGCAATCGCCACGCCGTCCTCTTCCGTTTCAAACGGAATGATCGACAGAACCGGTCCAAAGATTTCTTCGCGCGCAATGGTCATGTCATTGTTCACATCCGCAAAGACCGTCGGCCGCACATAGAAGCCGCGGTTGAACCCTTCGGGCCGACCGGTGCCCCCGGCCACAAGGCGAGCCCCTTCATCGATACCCTTCTGGATCAGGTCCTGAATTTTGCCGAACTGCACCGCGTTCACGACCGGGCCGATATGACGCCCCTCTTCGCTGGCCGGGCCCACTGTGACGGATTTGGCCACTTCGGCGGCTGTTTCCACCGCCTGGTCATAGACCTCGCGCTGCACCAGCATCCGGGTGGGCGCGTTGCAGGACTGACCGGTGTTGTTCATGCAATGCAGCACACCGCGTTTGACGGCCTTTTCATCGGCATCCGCAAAGATCAGGTTGGCCCCTTTGCCGCCCAACTCAAGGCTCACCCGCTTGAGCGAATCCGCCGCCGCCTTGGAGATCAGCTTGCCCGCCCGCGACGACCCGGTGAAGGAAATCATGTCGATGTCTTTGTGCGTGGACATCTGCGTGCCCACACCCACACCGTCCCCATTTACGAGGTTAAAGACCCCTTTGGGCAAACCGGCCGCATCCACGATTTCTGCAAAGACCATGGCCGAAAGCGGGGACTCTTCAGAGGGTTTGAGCACCATAGTGCAACCCGCGACAAGCCCGGCGGCGACCTTCAAAGTCACCTGGTTCATCGGCCAATTCCACGGCGTGATCATGCCCACCACACCGATGGCCTCATGAATGATCCGGTCATTTGGCGCGTGATCGCCCAGCATGTTGACGAAGGAGAACTTCTTGCCTTCCTCAATGAACCCTTTCATGTGCCAGAGCCCGGCACCCACCTGCGAGCTGCGCGACATCTCAATCGGCGCACCCATCTCAAGGCTGATGGCCTGCGCCATATCTTCCGCGCGCTCCTTATAGGCGGCGTAGATTTTTTCGACATAGGCGATGCGCTCTTCCGGCGGCGTCATCATCCAATCGGGCAGCGCGGCCTTGGCCGCGGCGACGGCGGCATCAGTGTCCGCCTGACCACCCAAGGAGATCACCGCGCAAGCGTCCTCGGTGGAGGGGTCAATCACGTTGTGGTCGGTGCCATCCATCGGCGCAACCCACGCACCGTTGATGTAAAAATCGCGTTTCTCGATCATGTCGATATCTCCATGTCAGGATCAGGCAGAAGTCATTTCTTGGGGCAACCTGTCACTTGCGGGCAATCACTTCAAGTCAGAGCGCGCACCTCAGTCCCAGGGCCGGCATTTTCTTCAAAGAAAATGCGCGAGACAGTTTCCAATTTTCTGCGACACCCTAAGCCTTCGCAGCCGCGATCTTGGCTTCCAGTTCCGCCAACTCTTTGGCGCGCATCTCTCCAACCCAATTCGCCCCGTCTTTCCACCGCCGATGGATCCAAAACCACTGATCCATATTGGCCCGCACCATCGCCTCTAGGCGCGCGTTAAACTCCCGCGTCATGGTCAGCGGATCGGACGGCGGGATCTCATCTTCAAAGACGATCTCGAAATCCATCCCGTTCTCAAGTCGTCGCCCCCAAATGGGCACCATCGGCGCGTTGTATTTGAGCGCCATCTCCGCACCCGAAATCGACGTCAGCGCAGGCTTGCCAAAAAACTCAAGCGGCAGCCCGTCATGCGCATTGAGATCCCCCAGGATACCTAAGAAGCCGCCCGTCTTGAGATGCTTGATCATCTGCACCATGCCCTTGCGGCTTTGCTCAAAAATCGGCTGACTGACCGAGGCCATCGCCTCCACATAATGCGCGTTGAACGGCCGGTTCGACATGTTGCGATAGAAGTACCCGGTGCTGGTGATGCCGTTCTCAATGATCCCGATGCGCGCGGCGTTGAAGTTGCCCAGATGCGCCGACATCAACACACATGGCCGCCCTTCATCGCGCGCCTTTTGCAGGATCTCGATCCCCGGGCCAAAGCATTTTGATGGGCGGACATGCTCGACAAACTCGGGCGAATAAAGCTCGATCATGTTGCGGCCCACATTGTTGGCCACGCGGCGCACAAGGCGCTCCACCTCCTCCTTGGGCAGGTCCGGGCAGGCATGGGCGAGGTTGTCCCGAATGCGTTTGCGATAGCCCGCCAGAGGCGCGAGCACCTGCGACGCCAGCCACCCGGCCAGCGGCACGCGCCAGCGATAGGGCAAAAACCGCGTCAGCAGCACAGGCATGAACAGCAACGTGCCGGTCAGGCGTTCGCCAAATGTGATGGGATCTTTTGGATCTTTCTGAGCCATGGCCGCGCTGTCTGTGTTCAGAGTCTGGATCAAATACGCCTGCGTTCGCCCAAGAGCAAGCGGTCAGGGCACGCGCGGCAAGCCTGTTCCGATCATGGAATCACGCGTGACCAAGGCGGCCAGCGCCGCTTCGTCCATCCCGTCTGTCCCCTCGGGCCGCGCGGGCAACACGATGTAGCGCATGTCAGCCGTGCTATCATGGACGCGCAGTTGCACATCGTCGGCCAAGTCCAACCCAAACTCCCGCAGCACCGCGCGCGGCTCAATCACCGCGCGGGAGCGATAGGCCCGCGTCTTGTACCAATCGGGCGGCAACCCCAGCAGGTTGCGCGGGTAACACGAACACAGCGTGCAAACGATGAGATTATGCACGTCGGCCGTATTCTCCACCGCGATGAGCCGCATCGGACCGATGTCAAACCCCATCTCGCGACTGGCCTCAGAGGCATCCTCCAACAGCCGCGTTCTAAATTCCGCATCGGTCCAGGCCCGCGCCACCACCGCCGCGCCATTGGCCGGGTTGCGCGCATCCATCGCGTCAATCTGCAGCGCGATCTCTTCGGGGCTCACATGCCCCTTTTCGATCATCAGCTCACGCACCGCGATCTCCATCCGCTGCCAATAGCTCAGCGGGGTGTCATTGTCGTCGCGGAACGGATGGCCCGACGGGCTCAGATGGTCGTGATGATCATGATGGTCGTGCGGCATGGCTCAGACCCTTTCCAGCCAATGGGCATAGATCTCGGCATCGAGCGTATCTTCGGGGTTTTCCGCCGCCTCGCCCCAGATCTCACGCATCGTAAACCGCACGCGGTAGAGCGGCTGCTTGTCCGCCTCCAGCATATAGGCAAGTTTTTCGGGGTTGCCGAACGGCCCCAGCACACGCTCGACAACGCCTGTTTTGCCGCGCAAATACGCCGGCGTGCGCACATGGCCCGGCGGCATCATCGTCTTGACCCGCACCAAATCAGCCATCTTGCGCATCTCCGTAGGTGTCGCCGCGGGCGGCCACCTCTTCCATCCGCTGGCCCAGCTCTTCGATGGAATAGACGCCCGCCTCAATCAGGTTCTGGTTCACTGAGGCCATCCACCGCTCATAATAGGTCATGGTCTCAAACGCCTCTTCGCCCATATCCTCAAGCGCGCGGCGCAAGCCATCAACGGTGAAAAACCCTTTGATGCTGCACAGCACCATGAGCGCATCCACCCGCTTTTCCCAGATTGCGAAATCATGCTGATCGGTGGGAATGGGGCCAGCCGCCTGCCCGCCCATATCATGCCACCGTTTTCCGTCAGTCTCTGCCATGGCAAGAGGGTAACGCCGGACCTTCCGCTTTGTCCATGGCCCTAGACCTCAGGCAGATGCAGACCGCGCCGCCATGACCTCCTTGGCGATCAAACGCAAATGCTTGTCCCACGATCCACAACACCCGCCCCACATGGTGATCTGCGGCGCCTCACGCGCAAGATCCCCCATCAGGCGGGCCAATTCCTCTGGGTCGCCCTCTTCGAGATGGTTCAGTTTGCACAGCGCCATCTTGTCCATCATCGCAGCATTGGGGCGGATGTTTTCCACGCGGTTGAACCAATCCCCAGGCTCCAACGCCGGCGCGTATTCCAGCGGGTGTGAACAATTGATCCCATAGCTGTGCGGCCGTGTAGCACCCGCCTCCTCATCCACGGCCAAAACCGCCTCTTTGAGCGTCACGCCAGAGCGCAGAATATGATCACTGGTCAATGTGAACGACAGGTTGAGCGGAACACCCACATCCGCCGCCGCCCGCGCCAGACCCACCGCCTCTGGCACATTATTGAACGTGGCCCCCCAAGCCATGTCCGCCCCGAAACGCTTTAAATTGGCCAGCTGCACGGCGTGATACTCTTGCGCCTCATCGGCGGTGATGGTCCGGTTCAGGGCATAGGCATCGCCCCTGGGGCCAATGATACCGGCGATCCGGATATCTGTGATCTGATCGCGATAGGGCGCGGCCGCCTCCCTGAGGAACTCAAGGCATTGCGCCTGCACCTCGGCCAGCCCCTCCTCAGAATAGCCCAAGAGACCTGCCCAATCCGGGCTGGCGCGATAGTCCAGCCCGCTCATCAAGGCCGCGCATCCGCTGTCGGCCACCGCATCGAGGTAGCGCCGGAACATGTCACGCAACAGATCCGTTGCGCGCCGGTCTTTCAACAACTCGAAAACGGCAAAATGTGGAAATTCAAAGCCATGGCGAAACATGATCTCCGTCTCTGTACCACCTTCGGTCAGGTAAATCGTGTCGGGTGCAAGATCAAACATGGGGGCCTCCTCCGAGATCACAGCGATGCGCCCATGCTCTGCGAAAGGCCCCTCAACCGGCTAGTGCACCTTAGGTACACTGACGCGTCACGCCTTTTCGGCTATGATTTACGCGCGCTGCGGCACAAACGATCCCACGAGAAAGCGGCGCACAGGGACCAAAACTTGACCCGGGGTACAGTACCTTTGGTCCAGTTTCGAAGGAGAAGAACATGTCGTTTCTCAAACCGCGGAGCGAAGAAACCAATCGCGACAGGTTGCTCACTGCGGCGGAACTGGCCATTCTCGACAAAGGCTTTGCCGCCACCTCCATCGAGGAGCTGATCACCGAGGTGGGCATCACCAAAAGCGGGTTTTTCTACCATTTCCGCGACAAGAGCGAACTGGTGAAAGCGCTGTTAGAACGCCACCTTGCCGTCGAAGCGCAATGGTTTGAAGGTCTGTTTGCCCGGGCGCGCACGCTTGACGACGATCCGCTGCATGAATTCCTGATCTTCCTGCGGCTTCTTCAAGAAGACATGGAGCGGCTCACCGACGTCCATCCGGGCTGTATCATCACCGCCTGCTGCTTTCAGGAGCGGCTCTTTGACCGTTCCATTCATGAGTTGGCCGCAGACAGCCTGTTGGGCTGGCGGCAGCAATTTCACGCAAAGTTTGTGAACATCGCCGCGCGATACCCGCCCCGCATCGACGTGGATCTGGAAGATCTGGCTGACATGCTGACCGTGGTCACCGATGGCGGGATTATCCTATCCAAAACCGTGCGCGACAAAGGCATCCTGGCCCGCCAGGTCGGCCTCTATCGTGAATTCGTCAAAAGCATCTTCGTGCCGATGGAGTGACCCGCCAAAAAAAACGGCAGGGCGCAAACCCTGCCGTCTTCTCTTGGATATTCGCGTCGCTCAGGCGCGATTGCCACGGGCGGCAAAATAGATGCCCCCAACGATCATCAACAGATGCAATTGATTACCCAGGAAAATGTACAAAGGCGGCGCCCAGTAGACGACGACGATCACAGCCGTGGTGATCAGCGCGATCACCAAACCGCCCGCACGCGTCATCAGATCGCCCAGACCGTTGCGGATGAACCCACCCGCGATCAAGGCAACCGCCGCGGCCAATTCACCCAAAGCTGTCAAAATCCACAGGATGTAGGGAACGCCGGCCGAGACCGCATCATCGGCGGCCAGCGGGAACTTGATGAAACCTTGGTAGGCAATCACAGATGCAAGGACAATGCGTGGCAACCAGTGCGCCGCTCGGATGTCCGGCAGGCTCTGTGAGCTGCGAATAATGGTGTCAACAGCACTCATTTTCTTTCCTCTCTTGGTTGCGAGCTGACCTCTCATATTGGGTCAGCACAATTGACCTGTACTACGCATGTCGCAGAAACTTGGATCAAAGATTCTTAACGGTTTTTGGCTGGTTTACAGTGGAATTGGCTTGTTTTCTGGCGAGCATCTGCCAACCCACTGAATCCTCATTCAAAATTCGGATTGGGTGTTTTGACATTTTCTCAGTCAGAGAAATCTTTTCAAGAACGCACGGCGCAATACATCCTTTGCACCAACCAAAGGAGCCTCCCGCGTGACCGCCCACACCGCCAACAAGATCAACGCATGTGTCCTCATCATCTGTTCGCTCTGGGCCTATCTGACGCCCGAATTTTCCTATTGGACAGCGCTTTTGCCCGCGGGGTTTGGCATCGCATTGCTCGCCTGCGCGCCAGGTGTGAAGGTCGAAAACAAGGTGATCGCGCATGTCGCCGTTGTGCTGACCCTCGTGATCTTCCTGCTCCTCATGGTGCCGTTCTTCACGGCCTTGGGTGAGGGCAACACGATGTCCATCTTCCGCATTGCGGCCATGCTGCTCACCTGCGCATTGGCCATGGCCGCCTTCATCAAAAGCTTCCGCGACGCCCGCCGTAGGCGCGAAGGCTAACCGCGACCACCCCCGCGCTCGGTCCCAACCTCGCTATGGTGAAGGCGTGTCCTTCGCCTCTGGTTTTCCTGTATAGAGCACCATCCCGACGCTCAACGCGCCCACAATCGCGATAAAGAGCCAAGGCGACCCCACGCATCCCTCCGCCAAGGCCTGTGTCCGCACTCCGCCCGTGGGGTCAAAAAACGTGACCGCTGTGATCAGGAAACTCCAGAATAGGCACAATGCCAGCGCGCCTCTCGAGCTGCGAA
The DNA here is from genome assembly GCA_039030635.1 of Pseudomonadota bacterium. GTDB lineage: Bacteria > Pseudomonadota > Alphaproteobacteria > Rhodobacterales > Rhodobacteraceae > Roseovarius. The sequence goes on along the minus strand of JBCCDT010000005.1, from coordinate 48,461 downwards.
ACCGAAACACAAGCGCGGTCAGAAACAGCAAGATCAAAGCAATGGGCGACGAAAACAGCGTGATCGCCTCAGCCACCGCACCCACCTCGCCGCCATCCCAGCCGGGCCGGATCTTGTCACAGGCCTCGGCCAGCGCCGGACCGGGGACAAGCGACAGGATCACTCCTCTTCGAAAGGATCCCATTCGTCATCCACTTCTGGCAGGGCTTCGGCCTCTGCCTCGGCCACCTGATCTTCTATCGTGCGGATGTCGGTGATTGTCGCGCCCGGAAATGCCGCTTGCACTGCCTGCACCATCGGGTGGCGCGCGGCCTCTTCTTTCAGTTCCATGTCCGCCGCGTCGCGCTTGGCCGCAATGGTCGGCGCACCGCCTTCGCTGACCACGGACACACCCCAGCGATTGCCGGTCCAGCGCTGCAACGCGCTGCCCAAACGCTGTGCCAAATCCTGCGGCGCACTCTCCGTGGGGCAAAACTCAATGCGACCGGGTTGATAGGACACAAGCTGCACACCGCCTTCCACCTCAACCAACAACCTGACGTCCCGATTGGCGCGGATCAGCTCAATCACGTGATCAAAGGTTGGAAACCGCGCCAGTGCCGCGTCAGCTTCCACCGCCAAAGCCGCCGTGGTCCCGCCCCCTGCAGGCCCTGACGCCATCATGGTCGAGGTCGCTTGCACCGGGGCCGCAGGTGCGGTCGCGCCACCTCCACCCGGCCCAGGCCCGACCGGCGGAATGGGCGGCGCATCGCGCAGCTTTTTCACCAATTGTTCCGGCGTCGGCAGATCGGCCAGATGGGTCATGCGGATCACGGCCATCTCGGCGGCCATCATCGCATTGGGCGCCATCGCCACCTCTTCCAGCGCCTTGAGCAGCATCTGCCAGGTCCGCGTCAGCACGCGGGTGGGCAATTGCGCCGCCATCTCGCGCCCCCGCGCCTGTTCATCGGGGCCAATCGTCGGGTCGTCGGCGGCATCGGGCGTGATCTGCACCACGCTCACCCAATGGGCCACCTCCGCCAGATCGCGCAGCACGGCCAGCGGGTCCGCCCCATCGGCATATTGCGCGGACAATTCCCCCAGCGCGCCTGCTGCATCGCCACGCATGATCAGATCAAACAGATCCAGCACCCGACCCCGATCCGCAAGCCCCAGCATCGCGCGCACCTGATCGGCGGTCGTCTCCCCCGCCCCATGGGAAATCGCCTGATCCAAGAGCGAGGTCGCATCCCGCGCGGACCCCTCAGCCGCCCGCGTGATCAGGGCCAGCGCATCATCGGCAATCTGCGCAGCTTCAGCTGTCGCGATTTTCCGCAAAAGCCCCATCATATCCTCAGGATCAATCCGGCGCAGATCGAACCGCTGACACCGGCTCAGCACCGTCACGGGCACCTTGCGGATCTCGGTGGTGGCAAAGATAAACTTCACATGCGCGGGCGGCTCTTCCAGCGTCTTGAGCAGCGCATTAAACGCGCTCGTCGACAGCATGTGCACCTCGTCGATGATGTAGATCTTGTAGCGGGCTGAGGCCGCCCGGTAGGCCACGCTGTCAATAATTTCCCGGATGTCATTCACACCCGTCCGGCTCGCTGCGTCCATCTCGAGGACGTCCACGTGACGCCCTTCCATGATCGCGGTGCAATGTTCGCACACGCCGCACGGCTCTGTCGTCGGCCCACCATTGCCATCGGGTCCGATACAATTCATCCCCTTGGCGATGATCCGCGCGGTGGTCGTCTTACCGGTCCCGCGAATGCCCGTCATGATAAAGGCCTGAGCGATGCGATCGGCCTCAAACGCGTTTTTCAGCGTCCGCACCATCGCATCCTGACCCACCAGATCGGCAAAGGTCTCTGGCCGGTATTTGCGGGCCAAAACCTGATAGCCGGTATCTTCGGTGTCACTCATGCGCAAACGTCCTGCGGGGTTGTCAGAGCACAGGTTAGAGCGGTCACGCGCCATGGTCCACCGCAACGGGCGGGAAATCTTGATCTACGGGGAAAAAGCAGGAAGCATGGGAATCGGGGGACGGAACTGAATGAGCGCATTTGTGATCTATGCCGTACCGGTGGAACGGGGCATCTTGGGCATTGCGCCGATGCCCGGCGTGGATGGGCATTACGACCAAGACATCGCGCATCTCAAGGATTGGAAGCCCGCGATGGTCGTGTCCATGACCGAGCCGCAAGAGCTTGCAGCGGCGGGCGTGGAGGCCTTGGCCACGGATCTGCAACATTCCGGTACGCGGTGGTTTTCCTTCCCCGTGCCCGATCGCGGCGTGGGTGATCCGCTGCAGGAAGGGACCTGGGACACGATCAGCGAAACCGCCGTAGCCGCCCTGCGCGGGGGTGGCCGCGTGTTGATCCATTGCCGCATGGGGTGCGGGCGCTCTGGCATGGCGGCGTTGCGGATTATGTCCGCGTCGGGCGAAAGCCACAAAGCCGCGCTCACCCGCTTGCGCGCGGTGCGCCCCTGCGCGGTGGAGACGCGGGAACAACAACGCTGGGCCAGATTGGCCTGAAACCCCCGTCAGGCCTGGCTCTCATGCGCCTGCAATTGCGACAGGCCTCGATAAAGCGCGGCAATAATCTCCGCCTCCGTGATGCAAAACCGCGCAGACGGCGAGATATCAACAGTCCCATCCGCGCCAATCGGCGTATGCTCCCCGCCCGTACCCCGCACAGAGAGACCCAGCGGCTTGCAAATCGCCTTGGCCTTCTGATCGGTCCCATCCGCCGTCAGGTTGGGCAGCTGAATATGCACCGAGGCCCGCATCCCCGTCCCAATATTGGTCGGGCAGGAGGTGACAACGCCGTAATCCTCAGAATGCGCGAAATTGAGCCCCTCAATGTCCGACACCTTATCCAGCGCCGTTTTCAACCGGTCAAACACGTCATTGAGAACGGTCCCGCGCTGCATGCACATGATGCGCAGGTGATCCTCTTCGCCCACCCAAATGATGAAAGACCGATCCTCAGACACGTAACACCCCCGCCCCATCGGCCAATGCGCGGCAATGCCCGCAGCAGTCAGGTACGTGTCATTGCTCATGTCCTTGAACATGATGTGATCATCGACCAGCTTTTGATAGGCCGCCTGATCAATATGCTTGGGGTTTCCGGGCGTCAGAGAATGATAGTCGCCGCCATAATTGGGATCCGCGATCAGCACCTCAAAGGCCTGCATCATCCGGTTTTCCAGCATGACGCGGTCGTCTTCGGTCATCGCACCCGGCAGCGGGAAATCGGCCAGATTGCGCCCCACCCGCACCCGCATCGACAGCGCGGGCAGGCCCAGTTCAGCAAGGTCAAGTTTACCACTCGCAGGCAAACCCGCCACCCCGTTCAGCGACCAGTCATTCACATGCCGCGCGTCCTCATCCACCTTGTGATAGCGCGCCAGAACCTTGGCAAAGAACGGGCGGAAATCATCGTAATCCGCCGGTTGGCAGGCATAGCACCCCACCTCACTGTCCGGGTTCTCAACACCGGAATTCACACAGGTCATCAACCGCGCCTGATCGGCCTCACTCAGGCTCTCGAAATAGGCCGGATCAAAGGATTGCAGAGCGATGTTCTGCGGATGATCGCCTTTCAGCGCAGCGATCCGGGTCAGGGTTTCGTCAAAGGGCATCTTCACGCTCCGCCAAGTAGTTTGCACAGTTGATCATATCTTCGACCAGCTCATATTCCGGCAATCCAATGCGCCGCCAGTTCGACACGTCGATCCGGTCGATCACCTCCGAATGCTCACCCGAGGAGCCCCGCGCCTGACCATTGCGCGCCCGGCAGAGCTTGTCGATCTCCTCAAACCCGATCGCCTCAATCAGCTTGGGCACCAGAATATGCACCGACCCACGCATGCCGGTGCCAATATTGGACGGACAGCATGTCACCGCGCCAAACTTGGGATGCATCATGAACACATCCTCCTGCCCGGTCATCGCCCGCACACCGTTCTCAATCATGGCCGCAGCACGGCTCAACCGGCTGAAAACGGCCTTCACATCGCCGCCCTGTTCCATCGAAATGATGCGCAGGTGGTCGCCTTCATTCACCCAGTTCACGAACTGCGTGTCGCCGCTCAGATACACACCGCGCCCGTGGGGCCAGTGTTCATGATAGCCACTGGCCGCCTGCATTCGGTCGCCGCCGCGAAACAGGATGTGATCGTCGATCAGCTTTTGCCGCTCCGTGTCGGACATGGCCGTATGGCGGTAAAACGTGCCTTTCAGATCACTGTCACCCGGAATGGTGGCATAGACCTTTTCCATCAGATCGGCGATCTCCTCCCGGCTTTCCTTGCTGCCGCCCGGATTGAGCGGGAACATCGACAGGTTCCGCGCGACGCGAATGCGGGTGGATATGATCTTGGACCGCGCGCTTTCGCTCAGGTCCACGGAAATCCGGCCCGGATCCATCCGCTCTGACGGCGTGCCTTGCAGATCACTGCCTTTCTCCATCGAAAAGCCTTTGTGATACTTCTCAATCACCGGATAGAAGAACTCGCTGAAATCGTCATAGCTTTCGCGGTCGCCTGCATGGCAACCGACAAAACTGTCGGGATGCATGACACCGGTGTTAATCGCCCGCGCCATGGTCCAACCCGCCGGGCCGGTGCTTTTGCGGTCTTTCAGCTTGTCCCAAAGCTCTGGCGTGCACACCTGCGCGGCCAGCGATGTGTGATCCGCCGCGCGCGCTTTCTGCATTTTCTCGGCTGGATAGATGTTATCGGCAAGCGACTCCTCGAACTTGAAATCATAGTCCGGGTCATAGGTTGATGCGGGCATTGGTCCCTCCCTCCGCCGGTCTTGGCCGCGGCGCCTCCACACGCCACATCATGCGGTCAAAACCGTTCTTTTCCTGGCGCATCACGTAAAGATTAGCGCCGGAACATGCGGCGTCGAGCATACGGACGCGTATCGACGCACAACCAATGGCTTAGGGATAAGGTGAGAGGCTGGACAACGACCCAAGCGGGGCTCGTTACGGCTGCTTCCTTCCGGACCTGACCGGGTTGGCGAGGTGCCTGCCCGCGCCAACCTCTCACCCGTTGAGATAAGCGTCAGGCCGCAGATTCGCAAGTGTTGCGATCCAAAGGCAGGCTGATGTCTATAAATCCGTCCTCTCGTGGCCCCAGAACCGACGCACCAAGACGCGCAATGTCGTCGCCATGCTGGGCCAAACCGGGCCCTGTGGCAAAGAGCGCGCTTGCCCCGACCACCGGCACGAAGTGCCAACAGGGATCATCCCGAAGGGTGTCGACCCCACCCGATTGCACAAATGAAACCACGCTTTCCAGACCTCGGGCATCGGTTTGCACGACAACGCGCTGTGGTGCGCAAGACGCGTAAGGGCCGCCGCCATAGGCGCGGTATCCGCTGACGGCCACGACAAACTGGTCGTCCGCCCGCACGGGCGCACCGTTCATACAAAGGTTTTGGACACGCGATTTTTCCCCAGCGGGTCGCAGCCGCGCACCGTTTTCGTCAAAGGCCGGCGGCAGGCGCAGGTCGATCTGGTAGGTCAGACCGTAGATCGTGTCGATCGCATGTCCTGGAAAGGCCGGGTTCAACAGCGGCTGCGCGCCCTGCCCTGCCTTGATCTGCAAAAAGGCCGAGGCAGAGCGCTCAAGCCAGTCATGCAGCTCTGCACCGCTGGTCAACACAGCACACAAGGCGTTGGGAAAGGGATAAAGCGTGTTGGCATCCCGCACGCTCAGCGGACCTGCGGGGATATCAACATAGGCCATAGGGCCCGACCGCCCGCCGGTCTGATAAGGCGCAGACGCCGACAACAGGGGCAAATGCGCATGGCTTGTGCCCTCAAGGCGGGATTTGATTTCATTATACTGCGCCATCGCGACCAAACGGGTGGGCAGATCATCACGCAGCTGGCTGAAATAGCTGTGGATCGGCCGCGACGACTGTCCAAGCGGCCGCGTGATGTAGTCGAGCGTGGCTTGATGCGCCCGAGCAACCGCAGCCACAACCTCGGGGTCCTCTTCGACGCCCTCGACGGGTTGGAGCATGACGTGATGCGAGGCCACGGACCAACCCGCATCATCTCGCTGCAAGAACAAATCGATCACGCCCACATGGGAGCCTCGATAGCCCGGCATCACCGTGGGCACACCGCCTATGGTGCCAGCCTTTGTGTCCAGTTCCGCGCCCTGAACCGCGGCGTCGGGAAAGAGCTTATGGGTGTGCCCTGTCACCATGGCATCCACCCCGGGCACACGCGCCAGAGCTGTGGCTGCATTTTCCGCCTCAGGGCCATCCGCTGCCGGGTCAATCCCGGTATGCGCCAACAAGATCACAAGATCCGCGCCCGCCTCGCGCAGTTTGGCGGCCTGGGTCTTGGCCGCCTCAACCATATCACGCACTTCGACCCGGCCTGCCAGATGCGCCCCGTCCCATGTCAAGATCTGCGTCGGCAAAACGCTCAGCACACCGATGCGCAGCTCGACTGTCTCACCGTTCTGCGGATCCGTCACCTCGCGGTGCAAAATCGCAGTTGGCGGGCGAAACGGGATGTCCTCTTGCGGGGTTGCCCCTTTGGCAGTCAGGACATTGGCGCACAGAACCGGTATCTGCGTCAGCGCGGTGATCTCATCGAGGCGATCAAGCCCATAGTTGAACTCATGATTGCCCAGCCCAATGGCATCATAGCCCATCGCCTCCATCGCAGAGAGAACGGGATGTGGCCCACCATGCGCTTGCCCGCAAAAAAGCTGCGCCAAAGGCGTGCCTTGCAAAAAATCGCCATTGTCGAGCAGGATCGACACCGGGGCGTCTGCACGTGCACGCGATATGCAAGTGGCCGCGCGCGCCAAACCCCATGCATCGACCACGGCCGCACGCGCATAATCATAGCCCAAAAGATGGCCATGCGTGTCTGATGTGCTCAGGACCCGCAGCCATACGCAATCTTTCGGCGGCTCGGTCACGTGCTGCCTCCAAATGCCAAACCCGCGCGCAAAGCCGGCTCGGCCAATGCCCCGTGATCCATCATATCTGCGAACCCCAACCGTTCCATTCTGTTGTGCCGGAAAGCGTCACTCTTTGGCCCCGTCCTTTTGCCAGGCTATCACAACAGACCATCCAGACTGTCTAACACAAGCACGCATAGGTTGTAAATCAAAGGGCAGCACCCGCGCGACATCGCTCTTGCTGACTGCCGCGGAAAGTGGCACCTGACCCATATGAGAACAGCTGAACAAGTGACATTCGGCGGATCCGGCCTGAACCGCGCCGCCGAGCTGCGGGGGGATGACGGTGCCTTGGCCGCGGCCCGGCACGATCCAAAGACGGATTGCCTGCTCCTGTGGCGCGGAAAGCTTTTGGTGCACGGTCCCGATTTTGATCGGCTGTTTGTGCTGCGGCACGAGGATCCGGTGCTCACTCTGGCCACGGAGCCGCCGATTTTTCTGGGTCTTGGCGATCACGGGCAACATATCTTTGCCTATGACATCTCTGGCTGGACCCCCTCTGACGGGTCCGAGCACCCCAGCAACGGCTTTCTTGACAACACCGAACAGCATCACCCTGACCTCCCGCTGGAGGCTCTTTTCGTGGAACTGCGCCGCATCATGGTGCGGTTGAGCGCGCGGGATGCCGAACTAGGCGCAACGGCCAAAGCCGTGCTCAGTTGGCATCGCAGCCATAGGTTTTGCGCCAAATGCGGCGCCGAGAGCCGGATGACCCAAGGCGGCTGGCAGCGGGTCTGCGATGCCTGCGGCGCGCATCATTTCCCCCGCACGGACCCGGTGGTCATCATGTTGATCACCCACGGCAACAGCACCTTGTTGGGGCGATCACCGGGATGGCCCGAAGGGATGTATTCCTGTTTGGCGGGGTTCATTGAGCCCGGCGAAACCATTGAGGCGGCTGTGCGGCGCGAGGTGTTCGAAGAGGCCGGTGTGCGCGTGGGCCCTGTGCGCTATCTGTCCAGTCAGCCATGGGCGTTTCCGTCGTCCCTGATGATCGGGTGTCATGGTGAGGCGATCAGCGAAGATATCACCATCGATCCGGCAGAGATCGACCACGCGATGTGGGTGGAAAAGTCCGATCTGATGGATGCGTTTGCCGGTCAAAACCCGTCCATTCTGCCTGCCCGAAAAGGCGCAATCGCGCATTTTTTGCTGCGAAACTGGCTTGCCGATACGCTAAATTAGGCGATATCCTTTCAAGAGGGTAGCGCAGTACACAGGACAGCCGGGGGTAAGGCTGAACCAAAATAAAAAAAACGAGCAGGACAAACCCATGAAATTTCACATCAAACAGGACATCGAAGCGCCGATCGAATTTGTGTTCGCACAGATGACCGATTTCAAAGCATTTGAACGGGCGGCCATGCGGCGCGGTGCCGAAGTGCAGCGGATCAGGGATGGCAGCGATGGGGCCATCGGAACGGCTTGGGATGCCACCTTTCAGATGCGCGGCAAAGAACGCGAAGTGAAGATCGAAGTTACCGAATATGACAGCCCCAACCGCATTGTCGTGTCCTCGCGCGCACCGTCGATGGGCGGCGATTTGGTGGTGGAGTTGATGGCCCTGTCGCGCAACCGAACGCGGGTCGACACCAATCTGCAACTGGCCCCCAAGAACCTGACGGCCAAGCTGTTGGTGCAATCTCTGAAACTGGCCCGCAAGAACGTGACGAAGCGTTTGAATGATCGCTTGGCCGCCTACGCGGTTGAGGTTGAGACGAGATACAAAAAATCCGCTTGAACGTAGAACGCCCAGACACGCCGTTATGACCTGCCTGGGCGTCGTGATTTAACCGATTTGGGCGTTAGCCGATTTGGTTTTTGCGCTCTTCGGGGTCAAAACCCGCGATGACGTGACCGCGCTCGTCTTGGCTCAGCTCCGCAATCACGTGACCGCGCTCGTCCTGGCTCAGCTCCGCAATCACGTGACCGCGCTCGTCCTGGCTCAGCTCGGCAATCACGTGGCCGCGCTCGTCCGGACTCAGCTCCGCAATGGCATGGCCGCGCTCGTCCTGGCTCAGCTCGGCGATGAGATGATCACGCTCCAGCGGGCTCAGTTCCGCAATGGCATGGCCGCGCTCTTCGACGCTCAGCTCGACGTGCTGCGGGACGCCTTGGGTGTTGGTGTCCGTGACGGTTGCAACAACGGGAAGTGCGGTGAATGCGGCGATGGCCGTGAGTTTTACAAGTGTCATAGTGGCCTCCTTTGTCAGCCGTTAAGTGTCTTTTGCGAGGCAATCAGTTGCGCCTTGCATGACCAACAAATGGGCGGTGAAATCAGGGCTGCAATCAAACGCCGGACGACGTGATAATCCGCTCACCCCGGCGCGCGGTTCCGTGATCCGGGATCGCGAAACCGCGAGGGCCCTGTGTGACCAGAACCCAATTTTTCTTTTGTTTTCAAGAAAGAGCGTTCACAGACCCTGTGACATCACCCGCGCGTCAATCCCGCTCAGGATCGGCAGGGTACACACCCAGCATGACCAGTTCCGAGGTAAAATACTCCAACTCCTCAAGCGCGCGCTTGACGGCGGGATCATCGGGGTGGCCTTCAATGTCGGAATAAAACTGCGTGGCGGTGAACTTGCCGCCGACCATGTAGCTTTCCAACTTGGTCATGTTCACGCCATTGGTCGCAAACCCGCCCATGGCTTTATAAAGCGCGGCAGGCAGGTTGCGCACTTGAAACACGAAGGTCGTCATCATCTTGCCGCCCTCGGGCGCGCGTTGGTCCCAATTGGGCGTGGCGGACATGACAAGGAACCGGGTGGTGTTGTTGCCCTCATCCTCAATGTCGCGGGCCAGCACGTCCAACCCGTAAATCTCACCGGCCAACTCACTGGCCAGCGCGGCCTGTTCCTTGCGACCGTCTTGCGCAACCTGCCGCGCCGATCCCGCAGTGTCCGCGCCGGTCACCCGCTGAATGCCATGTTTGCCCAGATACGCCCGGCATTGCCCCAAGAGCATCGTGTGGCTCATGGCATGGGTCACGTCCGACACCTTCGCGCCCGGCACGCCCAACAGCGTGATCCGCACCCGCACAAAAGCCTCATCAATGATATAAAGCCCCGAATGCGGCAACAGATGGTGAATGTCGGCCACCCGCCCAAAGGTCGAGTTTTCCACCGGCAACATGGCCAGAACGGCCTGCCCGCTGCGCACGGCCTCAATCGCGTCCTCAAAGGTGCGGCAGGCCAAAGGCTCCAGATCTGGATAGGCTTCTCGGCAGGCCTGATGCGAATAGGCCCCCAACTCCCCCTGAAATGCGATGCGGTCAGTCATGGTCTTCTCATTCTTGGGTCCCACGAAAAAAAGTGGGATCGGTCGTTTGGTCGCGGCTATGATGCCTTGCGCCCGGTATACCGTTGCGCATAGTACTTTCTCTGAAGAAAGCAAGGGAGTGTCCGATGCTTGACACAATGACCTTAACCAAGCTGACGGGCGCGTTTTGTGGATCGCTCCTCGTCCTTCTTTTGGGAAAGTTTACTGCAGAGTTGATTTACCACCCCAAGGGTCATCACGGCGATGACCACGTTCAGGGCTACGTGATCGACACCGGCACCGAAGAGGTGGCCGAAGTTGAAGAGGAAGGCCCCTCTTTTGAAGAGCTCTTCGCCGCCGCCGATGCGGGCAAGGGCGAAAAGGTCTTTAACAAGTGCAAGGCCTGTCACAAGCTGGATGCAGGCGCCAACGGCACCGGGCCTTACCTGCACGGTGTTGTGGGCCGCGATGTGGCCTCGGCCGATGGGTTTGGCTACTCCGGCAACCTGATCGCGGTGGTGGATGTCTGGTCGCCCGAGGCGCTTGATGGGTTCCTGACCAACCCGTCAGGCTACGCGCCCGGCACGACCATGGCATTTGCAGGCCTCAAAAAGGCCGAGGATCGCGCCAACCTGATCGCATATCTCGATCAAACGGACGACTGACCCCTCCATTGGAACCAACGCAATGGGCCACTCTGCACCTGCAAGAGTGGCCTTTCGCTTTTGTGATGCCATATTGCAAAGAAACCGGGTGCAAGCGCTTGAACATCACGCAAGAGCGCCCTTAGCTAAGTCACAACACGGTGAGACGTGAGTGACATGTGAGGAGGATGGCAAGGATGATCCATCAGCGGAACCGGGCAAAGACGACCCGGATTGGCATGGCCCAACTGACAAAACGCGCCCTTCTTGGCGCGGCGGCGGGCCTAAGCATCGCGGCTCTTTTGGCCCAAACGGCCCTGTCACAGAACACGCCCGAGGTCGCTCAGGACGTGGAGATCATCGAAAGCCACGGCTATTCCTTCTTCGGCGATCTGAAATATCCGGCCGATTACACGCATTTCGACTATGTGAACCCGGACGCCCCCAAGGGTGGCGAGGTATCGATCGCCGTCTCCGGCACGTTCGATTCCATGAATCCCTACACGCGCAAGGCGCGCGCCGGCGCGCTGTCATGGTCCATGTATGAAAGCCTGCTGGGTGAGGCCCCAACAGGTGGCCCCGCGCCCGCAGATGTCTACGGCGAACAATATGGCCTGCTGGCAGAGCGGGTTGTCTACCCCGAAACCAAGGATTGGGTCGTGTTTTACATGCGGCCCGAGGCGCGGTTTTCCGATGGCACGCCCGTGACGGCCCATGATGTGCTGTTTTCTCACAACCTGCTGCTCGACGAGGGCTTACGCTCTTACGCGGAAGCCGTGCGCAAACGCATCCCCAAGGCCGAGGTCATCGATGACCACACGATCATTTTCTACTTTGCCGAAGGCATCTCCCGCCGGTCGTTGATCGATCAGGTGGGCGGCGTGCCGGTCTGGTCCAAGAAATGGTATGAGGAAACCGGCGCGAAGCTCGATGAAAGCCGCCTTGAGACATCGCCAGGCTCGGGTCCTTATGTGATCGCCGATGTCGATGTGAACCGCCGCATCATCTATGAACGCAACCCCGATTATTGGGGCAATGACCTGCCCATCAATCAGGGCCGGCACAATTTCGATCGCATCCGCCTTGAGTATTTCGCCGACAGCACCGCCGCCTTTGAGGCGTTCAAGGCCGGTGAGGTCACCTATCGCACAGAACGCGACCCCAAACTTTGGGCCAGCGATTATGATTTTCCCGCGCTCAACCGCGGCGACGTTGTGCGCGTTGAGCTGCCGGACGGCACCCCGCCCAACATGAATGGGATTGTCTTCAACCTAGGCCGTGAGGCGCTGAAAGATAAGCGCGTGCGCGAAGCCATCGCTTTGGGCTACAACTTTGAATGGACCAACAAGTCCCTGCTCTACGGGCTGCACGCGCAACAAAAATCGTACTCCAACGGCACGGTGATGGAGGCCACAGGCCTGCCCGAAGGGGATGAACTGGCCTTTTTGCAATCCTTGGGCGACGTGGTGCCAGAAACGCTTTTCACCACGGAGCCGTGGGTGCCTCATGTCTCAGACGAAGACCGCCTGACCTCTCGCAAGACCTTGCGCAAAGCGCTCAAACTCTTTGAAGAGGCAGGCTGGACCGTGAGCAGCGATGGCGCTTTGACCAATGCCGCAGGTGAGCCGCTTACCATTGATTTCCTCTTCAATTCGTCCAGTTCCCCCACCTCGCGGGCCCTCGTGGAGAACTTCATCGTCAATCTCAAGGCCATGGGCATCGACGCCCAGTTGGAAGTGGTGGACCCCTCGCAATACACCAACCGCGAACGCGACCGCGATTATGACCTGGTGCTCGACAGCTACCCCTCTTTGTTGGGCACGGGCACGGGCCTGGCGCAGCGCTTTGGCTCAGAGGCCGCAGAATTTTCCCTGTTCAACCCCGCAGGCCTCGCCAGCCCCTTGGTCGATGCCATCATTGAGGCCTCGCTGCTGACCGAAAGCCGCGAGGAAGAGGAAATGACCATCCGGGCGCTTGACCGCGCCTTGCGCCATGAATTCATCGTTGTGCCCCAAGGGTTCAAACCCGATCACTGGGCGGCCTTTTGGGACATGTATGAACATCCCGAAACGATCCCGCCTTTCTCGCTTGGCACGCTGGACTTCTGGTGGGTGAACCCCGAAAAAGAGGCAGCACTTAAGGCCTCCGGCGCCCTGAAGTAATCTGAACAGAAGACCGCACGAAAGGATCCGCATTTGGGCGCCTATATCCTGCGCAGATTGCTTTTGATCATCCCGACGCTGTTTGGGATCATGGTGATCAATTTCGCCCTGGTGCAATTCGTGCCCGGCGGCCCGGTCGAACAAATCATCGCCGAAATGCAGGGCGAAGGCGATGTCTTTGCGGGCTTTTCCGGCGGGGCAGAAGACGCGACCTTGCAGGAAAACAACGACAGCGCCTATGCCGGCGCGCGCGGCCTGCCGCAGGAATTCATCGACGAGTTGCGCGAACAATACGGCCTCGACAAACCCCCGCTACAGCGTTTCATCGATATGATGTGGAACTACATGCGGTTCGATTTCGGCGAGAGTTACTTTCGCTCCGCCGACGTGACGGAGCTGGTGCTGGACAAAATGCCCGTGTCGATCACGCTGGGCCTGTGGTCCACCGTCATTGCCTATCTCATCTCGATCCCCCTGGGCATCCGCAAGGCCGTGACCGATGGCACCAGCTTTGACAGCTGGACGTCGGGCATCATCATCGCCGCCTACGCCATTCCTGCCTTCCTCTTTGCGATCATGCTGGTCGTGCTTTTCGCAGGCGGCAGCTATTTCCAGATCTTCCCGCTCAGGGGCCTGACCTCCGACAATTTTGCCGACCTGACCGTGATGGGCAAAATCCTCGACTATCTCTGGCACATCATCCTGCCGGTCACCGCCTCCACCATCTCCGCCTTCGCCACTCTGACGCTTTTGACGAAAAACTCATTCCTCGATGAGGTGAAGAAGCAATACGTCATGACCGCCCGCGCCAAGGGTCTGGGCGAGGGCCGCGTCCTTTACGGCCATGTCTTCCGCAACGCGATGCTGATCGTCATCGCGGGGTTCCCGGCCGTGTTCATCGGTGTCTTTTTCGGCTCATCACTCCTCATCGAAACCATCTTCTCCCTCGATGGTCTCGGCCGCCTGGGCTTTGAGGCCGCGATCAGCCGCGATTATCCGGTCATGTTCGGCACGCTCTTCCTCTTTGGTCTCATCGGCCTTCTGGTGAACATCCTCAGCGATCTGATGTACGTCCTTGTCGATCCGCGCATCGACTTTGAAACGCGGCAGGGCTGACCCGCATGGCACTCTCTCCGATCAACCAACGCCGTTGGCGCAATTTCAAAGCCAACAAACGCGCCTATTGGTCGCTCATCATCTTTTCGGTGCTGTTCCTGATCACGCTACCGGCAGAGTTCGTGGCCAATGACAAACCCATCCTCGTGCAGTATCGCGGCGACTATTACACCCCGATCTTCAACTTCTATCCCGAAACAACCTTCGGTGGCGATTTCCGGACCGAGGCGATTTATTCCGACCCAGAGGTTGAATGCCTCATCGTCTCCGGCGGGCTAGAGGACTGTTGGGATGACCCGACAGGCGTGATCGAAGATGCCGCTGACGGCGTGGTGGGTGGCGCGGATATCGAAAAGGGTTGGACGCTCTGGCCCCTCATCCCCTACAGCTACGACACCCCCGTCGACCGCCCCGGTGCGGCCCCGCTGCCCCCCAATGAGCAAAACTGGCTGGGCACCGACGGCACCAAACGCGACGTGATGGCCCGCGTGATCTATGGCTTCCGTCTGTCGGTCCTTTTCACCCTGATCGTGACCGCCCTATCCAGCGTCATCGGTATCTTTGCAGGCGCCGTACAAGGGTTCTTTGGCGGTCTCACAGACCTGATCTTTCAACGCATCATCGAAATCTGGGCCTCCACCCCGCAGCTTTACGTGATCATCATCCTATTCGCGATCCTGCCGCGAAGTTTCTGGCTTCTGGTGGGTATTCTCGTCTTCTTCAGTTGGATGGCGCTTGTGGGCGTGGTGCGCGCGGAATTCCTGCGCGCCCGCAACCTTGAATATGTCCGCGCGGCCAAAGCCCTGGGTGTCTCGAACCTCACCATCATGTTCCGCCACATGCTGCCCAACGCGATGGTGGCCACGGTCACGCTCTTGCCGTTCATCATCACTGGCACCATTGGCACGCTCGCAGGGCTCGATTTCCTGGGCTTCGGCCTGCCCTCCTCTGCACCCTCCCTGGGCGAAATGACCCTACAGGCCAAACAGAACCTGCAAGCCCCCTGGCTCGCCTTCACCGCGTTTTTCGCCTTCGCCATCATGCTCTCGCTCCTCGTCTTCATCTTTGAAGGCGTGCGCGACGCGTTCGACCCACGAAAGACCTTTGAATGAGCTTGATGGAAGTCGATAACCTCACCGTCACCTTCCGACAGGACGGCCAGGATGTGCACGCGGTCAAAGGCGTGTCCTTCACCCTCGACCGGGGTGAAACCGTGGCGCTTGTGGGCGAAAGCGGGTCGGGCAAATCGCACACCGCGCTTTCCACGGTCAACCTGCAGCCCGCCTCGGCCCGTGTCGGCGGCTCAGTCACCTATGACGGCCGCGAAATGATCGGCGCGTCCGAGGCCGATCTGCGCGCCGTGCGGGGCAACGATATCAGCTTTATCTTTCAAGAGCCGATGACCTCTTTGAACCCGCTGCACACGCTGGAAAAACAGATCAAGGAAAGCCTCGCGCTGCATCAAGGCCTTGTCGATGACGCCGCCCGCACCCGCGTGATCGAACTTCTCGATATGGTGGGCATTCGCGACCCTGAAAGCCGCCTCAAGGCCTACCCGCATCAGCTTTCCGGCGGGCAACGCCAGCGCGTCATGATCGCCATGGCGCTGGCCAACAAGCCCGACATCCTTATCGCAGATGAGCCTACAACGGCGCTCGACGTGACCATTCAGGCGCAGATCCTCGAACTCCTCGCCCAGATCCAAAAGGACGAAGGCATGGGGCTCCTCTTCATCACCCATGACCTCACCATCGTTGAACGCTTCGCCGACAAAGTCTGCGTGATGAAAGACGGCGAGGTGGTGGAGGCCGGTCCCACGAAAGACATCTTCACCAACCCCAAACACCCCTACACCCAGAAACTGATCGGCGCCCGCCCGGATGGGGAGCCGGTGCCGATCCCTGAAGGGGCCAAACCGCTGATAGAAACCGAAGCTCTGCGCGTGTGGTTCCCGATCCAGCAGGGCCTTCTGAAACGCACCGTGGGCCATGTGAAGGCCGTCAATGAGGCCACCCTCACCGTGCGGGAGGGAGAAACCCTCGGCATCGTCGGCGAAAGCGGGTCGGGCAAGACAACATTGGCCATGGCGGTGATGCAACTCATCGCCTCCCAAGGCGGCATAAAATTCGATGGGCAATATATGAGCGAATGGTCCACGCGCGAGCTGCGCCGCCGCCGCGCCGACATGCAGATCGTGTTCCAAGATCCCTTCGGCTCCCTCTCCCCGCGCATGACCTGCGAACAGATCATTGCCGAAGGTCTGGGCGTTCATGGCAACCCAGGCGGACGCCCAACGCGCGACCTGGTCTCAGAGGTGATGACCGAGGTCGGCCTCGACCCCACAACGATGGATCGCTACCCCCATGAGTTTTCCGGCGGGCAGCGTCAACGCATCGCCATCGCCCGCGCCATGATCCTGCGCCCGAAACTGGTGGTGCTGGACGAACCGACAAGCGCCCTCGACATGACCGTACAGGTCCAGATCGTGGATCTCCTGCGAGAGCTGCAGCAAAAGTACAAACTGGCCTACCTCTTTATCAGTCACGACCTCAACGTTGTGCGCGCCATGAGCCATGAGGTGGCCGTGATGAAGGATGGTGACATCGTCGAAATGGGCAGTGCGGCGGATATATTTGAACGCCCGCAGACGACCTATGCGCAGACGCTTCTGAGTGCCGCGCTCGATTTGGCGGTTTAAGTCGCGCGTTTGTCCGTTGCCCGGCAAGCGATTGCTCTCAATCGCTGAGAGGAGGGCCGTGGCGTGACGACCCTGACCGCAGGTCTGCAGCGCTTTATCGTTCAGCCCCGCAAAACCCGCGAGCGACGCTCTGCAATTTCCAATTCGCCAGGCCCCGGGACGGCCTGACGAACGCGCGGCGGGCTACGCCCTTGGTTCCGCGCCATATCACTCCCTGGCAAACCGCTGCGCAAAAGACGGCCCGCTGATCTCTCGATAAAGCTTCCGCTCCATCGCCTTGGCAAACACCGGAAAATCATCCGCCGTTTCCACAAACGCGCCCGCGCCCCCGATGACAACCCGATAGAAATACTCCGTCAGGTCTTTGTGGTCTTCCTCAATCGCCAACCCGTTGATCACCACGCCCGCGCGATTAAGCCGGTCCCGCATCTCCAGCAGCGCGCGTTCATCGTCTGTGCGACCATTGCCCGAGAGGTCAATCACCTGCCTGCGCGCCTCCCCCGGGGCGGTCTCGAACATGTCCGCGGCAAATTCCAACCCGGTATGGATCATCGTCCCACCGCCCGACAATCGCCTCGGCATGGCCGCCACGGCCTCCGCAAAGGCGTCAATCTGGTCCGCTGTCTGCAAATGCACCCAATCCAGCCCCAACGCCTGCTGCCCAATTGAGGACCATTGCACGATGGACACCGCAACGCCCCCTGGCGCGGCCTCAATCGCGGCCCGGATGCGAAGGCTGCGCAGCGCCTCTGCTGTGCCGTGCCGTTGCAATTCAAATTCGGACTCATTCACGCTGGCGGAGACATCAAAGGCCAGAACCAAATGCAATTCCATCCGGTCCGCCGCGCGTGTCATCGGGGCCGATATCAGCAGGAAACAGAAAAAGCATAAGATGCGACGCATGCTGTGAATGCTTCTGGTTCTCAAGACCGGCCGTCAACCCTTGAAACTGGTCAGAAAACAAAACCGAAACGGGCGATCTGGCGGGGAAATTAAGAGTTTAAATCGGGTGCGGCAAAGAAGCAGTAGACAAACGTCCAGTCCACTAGCAAGATGATCCTGCGCGCCAGACACCGACCGCCTTTGGCGGACGTGTCACAACCTAGAGTTTAGCGCCGCCTTTGGGCGGTCTTTCTGTACGGTTGGGCGTCAGCAGACTATGTACCGTGACCCTGCGCTGTGCCTTGGGAGGACGCCCGGCGGAACATCTTGGTTATTGGTTACTGAAACGGTCGTTTGATCAGGCTTGCCTGACTGCGATCGGGCACCGGCCTTCCCGTCCTGTTCGCGCGTTTCCAGGGAAGGCCGGTGTCACCTTTTGCACGTATGCGAGATATAGGGCGATCCCCAACCATTGCTAGGCCTCTGCGCGATGTTTCGACGCGCGACACCTGTATCAAGGCGCGCCACCCAAGACATTTCGACCGCGCGACAGGGAGAAGGCCGCGCGGTCTTTGACGGCAGAGGTCTTGGGGGTGTTACGTCCGCCGCCCGGTCAAATGCGCCTCAATCTCGGCGTTTTCACGGTTATCGAACCGCTCAGATTGCCGCCAGTGCGAGGGCGGTCCGACCCGGCGATGAAGCCGCTGATAAGTTGCATTCATGAAAGTATTGAAGAAAGCGTCGTACATGGCGTATCCTTTCCTAGCTGCTTTGATGCTTGCAATATTGCGCTTTCCAATCAATCTTGCCACACAGCAATAAAACAGAAATGTAAGCTTGGATTACATATATGGATTGGCGATCTCTTCCCCCCCTATCCGCCTTACGCGCATTCGCCGCCTATTGTGAGACAGGCTCTGTGCAAAGCGCTGGCGATGCGCTCGGCGTCAGCCACGCCGCGATCAGTCAACAAATCCGCAGCCTTGAGGCACATATGGGCCTGACCCTGGTCGATCGCTCTTCGCGCGCGCTTGAATTGACGTCTGAGGGTGCAGAATTGGCCAAGGCGCTGACCGAAGGCTTCGGCGTCATTGACCGCACAGTGGCCACTCTGACCGGTGCGGATGCCGAACGCCCTGTGCACATCTCCACCACGCAGCTCTTTGCGATGACATGGTTGATGCCGCGCCTGACGGATTTTCAGGACAAACACCCCGGCATCGACCTGATGGTGAACCCGTCGGCCGAGTTGACGGATCCGGGCCCGGGCGGGTTTGACCTGGCCTTGCGGTTTGGCGCGGGCAATTGGCCGGGGCTGGAGGCTAAAATGCTGGTGCCGACCGATATTGTCATAACGGCCGCTCCCGCTCTGGTTGCAGACCGCGTGATTGCCGACCCGTGCGATCTGCTCGATCTGCCGTGGCTACAGGAACTGGGCACCAATGAATCCGCCGATTGGCTGCGCAAGCACGGGGTCACGCAAACCAAGGTCAAACGCATCATTCACGTGCCGGGCAACCTGATGCTCGACGGTGCCCGTGCGGGCCAAGGTGTGATCAGCACGGCCATGTCCTCGGTTGAGGCTGACGTGCGCGCCGGGAACCTGCAGGTGCTTTTCCGGGACAAGGGCGACACCGGCTATCACATCGTGACCAAACCAGGTGTCATGCGCCCTTCGGCCAAGGCTTTTGTCACCTGGTTGAGGCGTCAAAAGAAAGCGGCCTAGATCCAGCAAAACACCCGTCCCGGACCTGATCCGGGACCTCGCGCAACGATGACCTGAGGCCCCGGATCAAGCCCGGGGCGGGGGGTCATTCATCGTAAAGCCGGTTCTCATCATTGTTCTTCATCACTGCTTCGACCTCTTCCAAGGGCCGGTCATCGCGCGCATGGGCTTTGATTGCCGCGGCATAGCTGGGCAACCCATCAATAGATGCCGCCTTTTCCGGCTTCCACAGGGCCGACCGGATGATCGATTTGCCGCAATGGTAGAATGCCTCTTCGACCCGAACCAAAACCGCAAAATCCGGCACCCTGCCTTGCACCGCCATGCTCTCGCGCAGCTCCAGATCCCGCACCACCTGCGCAGACCCATTCACGCGCACCACCTCATTGCGGTTGGGCACAAAAAACACGATCCCGATGCGCCCCGTCTCAAGAATATTGAGGAAACTGTCATAGCGGTGGTTGCCCGGCCGGTCAGGAATGGCAAGCGTCTTGGGGTCCAGCACCTTCACAAACCCCGCCGGATCGCCCTTGGGCGACACATCCACCTGCCCCGCGCCACTCACCGTCGCCATGGTCAAAAACGGCGAGCGTTCGATCCACAGCTGACAGAGCTCATCCACATGATCGAGGATCTTCGCCTGTTGCGATCGATACGCCCCGCGAATGTGATTGCGAATGGTCTCTTCATCGGTGACCACGTCTTTCGGCTCATACATCGCACCCCTCCTCTTTGGTCCAGTCTAGGCCCAGACATGCGCTCACGCAAAGCCCGCCCTTGCCCCGGCTCACCCCCCCACGTATCAAGGGATCAAACCCCTGATACCCCCACGGAGAGATGACATGTTCAAAGGACTGGGCCAGATGGCCGACATGGGCAAGATGATGAAAGCGGCCCAGGAAATGCAGCAGAAAATGGCCTCTTTGCAGGAAGAGATGCAGAACATGACCGTCGAGGGCGAAAGCGGCGCAGGTCTGGTCAAGGCCGTCTGCACCGTGAAGGGGGAGCTCAAGGGCCTCGACATCGACCCGTCCATTTTCAACTCCGACGACAAGGAAGTGGTCGAAGATCTGATCCTTGCCGCCATCAAGGACGCGCAAACCCGCGCAGGCGAAAAGGCCAAGGAAGAAATGGGCAAAATCACCGAGGGCATGGGCCTGCCCAAGGACATGAACCTGCCGTTCTGACCTGATGCGTTGGTGTCTGGCTTTCCTTGTCTGCGTGCTCGCGGCACCTGTCAGCGCCCAAAGCTGGGCCACCCGCGATCTGTGCCTGATTGATGACGCGAAGGTTCACCAAGATATCTTCCCGCCCGGTTTCTACGCCAACATGCAGACCCGGGCAGACACCATTCCCAACGGCACAGGCCGGTTTTGGCGCATCACGTCCCAAAATGGGGCCGTGTCGCATCTTTGGGGCACGATGCATTCCAGCCTGCCCATCATCCTCCGACTGCCCGATGAGGTGACCCGCGAGATCAACACCGCCCGCGTGGTGGCGACCGAGGTGGATTACACCCAACAAACCCGGCCTGAGCTGGCCCTCGCCTACACCTCCTATGATCGCTACCGCGATGAGGCACAGATCAGCGTGCGGGATATGGAACTGCCGCGCTATTTGCTCGATTGGACAGAAGCCCGGCTGGTCGGTCTCGGCTGGGGCGAAGAGGCGTTTGACTATCTCTCACCCGCGGCCATTGCCGAATTGATGCTGAGCGACCCCTGCGGTGATTTCGCCGCCGGGATCTATCCCATTCAGGACGACCGCATCCAGATGCTGGGCGCACTGGCCGGTGCGGAAATCCTCAGCCTCGAAGAGCCGCGCGCGCTTTTCAAAAAACTCAATGATGACAAAAACCTGGGCCTCACCCGGGCGATGATCGCGGTCTACGCCAACTACCTCAGCCCGGACATCACGCGCGAGACGCTGTCCACCAGCTACGCCATGTATCTTCAGGGTCGCATCGGGGAAATGATGGCCTGGGATGAGCTTTATTTCGCAGAAACCTATCCAGACGAAGGCACCGACTGGCTGGCGCGCACCAATGACTATCTCTTGCGCGAACGCAATGAAATCTTCCTCGACACCGCGATGGAGGACCTGCGCGAAGGCGGCGTCTTTATGGCCGTGGGCACCTATCACTTGCCGCAACCCTATGGCCTTATTGCCATGCTGCGCGCGGCCGGTTTTACAGTGGATCGCGTGGCATTGGAGGGTGAGCCGCGCCCATGAAACGCCCATGAACTCCACCCGCGATATCGACGCGCTGATTGACATGATGGCAAAGCTGCCGGGGCTTGGGCCACGGTCGGCGCGGCGTGCGGTGCTCCATCTCATCCGCAAACGTGAGCTGCTTCTGACCCCACTGGCCGATCAACTGACGCGGGTCGCGGCCACGGCGCGCGAATGCCGGATTTGCGGCAATATCGGCACGTCGGACGTGTGCGATATCTGCCTTGATGACAAACGCGCCAACGGAGAGCTTTGCGTGGTCGAAGACGTGGCCGATCTCTGGGCCATGGAACGCGCGGGCGTCTTCAAGGGGCGCTACCACGTCCTTGGCGGCACGCTGAGCGCGCTCGATCAAGTGGGGCCAGAACAGCTCCGCATCCCGCAACTGGTGGAGCGGGTCGAGACGGAAAACATCTCTGAGGTGATCCTGGCGCTGAACGCCACAGTGGATGGTCAAACCACCGCCCATTACATTGCCGATCAACTCGAAGATCAGGTGCGCCTGACCTCCCTGGCCCAAGGTGTGCCCATCGGAGGGGAATTGGACTACCTCGACGACGGCACGATCAGCGCCGCACTCCGGGCGCGCAAAAGTCTGTAGACGACCGGCATCCAAACACAGGCGCCCAAAGGACAGGGTCTGCGCATGGTATACCGACCTGCAAATTGGGCCAAGCCGATCAAACCCGGCCATGCCCTGACGACAAGAACAGTGATCAATTGAAGTTCAAATCGATAGATGATTTGAATAGGCATGACATTCGAACAGCTTCGTACATTTCTCTGGGTCGCGCGTCTGGGTGGGTTTCGCAAGGCCGCTGAACGCCTTCACCTCTCTCAGCCGGCGGTTTCCACCCGTGTCTCTAACCTTGAGCAGGAGTTGGACGCCAAGCTTTTTGAGCGCGGCCCCGGGGATCTGGTCCTGACAAAAAAGGGGCAGCAGCTCCTGGGATATGCCGAGCAGATGTTGTTCGTCGAAGAAGAGATCAAGCACCGCGTCGCAAACCCGGCAGAGACGGAAGGCCTCTTTCGATTGGGCGCGTCAGAGACGATTGCCCAGGCCTGGCTCCCCTCCTTTATTGAGGCGCTCAGCACGCAATTCCCGCGGGTGAACGTGGATCTCACCGTTGATATCTCGCTCAACCTGCGCGCGGCCGTGCTTGAACGCCGTCTCGATTTGGCGTTCTTGATGGGGCCGGTGTCGGAATATTCGGTTAAGAATGTCGTGCTGCCGCAATTCGACCTGCATTGGTACAAATCCAAACGGATCGGGGATGTCGACCTCGCGAAGATACCGATCATCTCGTATTCCAGCCAAACCCGCCCCTATCGGGAACTGACCTCGGAATTGGCGCGCCGGGTGGGCCCGAAATCACGGGTGTTTTCATCGGCCTCATTGTCGGCCAGCCTCAAGATGATCGCGACGGGAATCGCGGTTGGCCCCTATCCGCGCGTTCTGGCGCTGCCGCATCTGGACGCCAATGAGATCGAAGAGTTCGACCCCGGCTTCGCCCCGCCAGCCTTGGAATTCACCGCGTCCTACCTGGCCGAACCGCGCAGCTTTCTTGTTGAAAACAGTGCGAAAATCGCCGGTGAGGTGGCGGTAAACTGGCACAACACGCACCCGAGCTAGTTTTTAAATTTCTATCAACACAGATAAAAAATGATAATTTGAATGGATGGTTTGCCTGTGTGAAGCTTTGAGCGCACGCAGATCGAGGGCACCATGCCATCCCAGCACGCCAGTGAGACCCCAATCACCCACCTGTCCAGTGGTGACATCCGACAGCGCATTCGCGCGGGCCATCACGATGGGCATACGGCGGGCCTCGCCCCCGGAAAGCTGCAATGCAACCTGGCCATCCTTCCCGAACGCTACGCGCTCGATTTTCTGCGGTTTTGCCAACGAAACCCCAAACCATGCCCCATTGTCGGGGTCAGTGAAACTGGCGATCCGATGCTTCCCACGCTTGGGCGCGACGTGGATATCCGCACGGATGTGCCGCGCTACCGTGTTTTTCGCAATGGCGCGTTTGTCGAAGAGGTCACCGCGATCTCAGACCTTTGGACCGATGACTTGGTAACCGTGGCCCTTGGCTGTTCCTTCACGTTTGAGAATGCGCTCATGCGGGCCAACATCCCGGTCCGCCATATTGAGATGGGGCGCAATGTGCCGATGTTCCGCACCAATATCGATCTCGTCCCGGCGGGGCCTTTTGGCGGTCAGATGGTGGTGACCATGCGCCCCTTGCGCGAGGAGCACATCAAAGAGGCCGTCACCATCAGCGCGCGGTATCCCCATGCCCATGGGGCCCCGATCGCGATGGGCGATCCCGGGGCCATCGGCATTTCCGACCTCAATCAGCCGGACTATGGCGAACCGGTTGATATCCATCCGGGCGAAGTGCCCGTTTATTGGGCCTGCGGTGTCACCCCGCAAAACGTGTTGCGCGCGGCATGTCTGCCGCTCTGCATCACGCATGCGCCCGGGCATATGCTGATCACCGACGTCGCAGAAGACGCCGAAACGACAATCTACCAACATCAACCCAACAAGGAGTGAAGATATGAAACGCACAGTGACCGTATTGGCCGCAACGACGGCGCTTGCCGCACCTGCCGTGGCCGAGGATCTTTCCGTTGTCGGCAGTTGGTCGAGCTTGCCCTTGCACCAGCAATATGAGGCTCCGTTCTGGACGGAGACATTGCCGGGTGCGGGGGACTTCACCGTTGAGCTGACCACGCACAATCAGATGGGTCTGGGCCTGTCAGAGATCTATCCCCTGCTGGGCCAAGGCGTCTATGATGTGGCGATGACGGTTGCCGACTACGCCGTGGGCGATGCCCCAGAGCTTGAAGGGCTGGACGTGCCGCTTCTGGCGCTGACGGCGGATGAGGCGCGTGCGATGGTCGATGCGGCGAGGCCCATGGTGTCCGACATCTATCGCGACCGCTTCAATGCTGAGGTTCTGGCCATCGCGCCCTACCCGCCGCAGGTCGTGTTCTGTAACGCCGAGATCGGCAGTTTCTCGGATCTCGAAGGCCTCAAAATCCGTGCCTCCGGTCGCATGACGGCGCTCTTTCTTGAGGCGCTCGGCGCAGAAGGCGTGAATGTCTCCTTCTCAGAGGTGCCCGGGGCCTTGCAAAATGGCGTCGTTGATTGCGCCGTCACCGGGGCCGGGTCTGGCTACTCCGCCGGGTGGTGGGAGGTCTCAACGCATCTTCTGCCCATTCCACTCGGCGGATGGGATCACGTTGTGACAGCGATGAACGCCGACAAATGGGATGGGCTCAGCGCGGCAGATCAGGCCACCCTCCGCGAGCAAATCGCGTCAGGCTTCGAAGATCCCGCCTGGGCCAGCGCGCAAGATGCCTTGGTCAATGACATCGCGTGTCTGACCGGCAACGGGGCGTGCTCTGCGGGTGAGGCGCGCGACATGGCGCTGGTTGACATCTCTGACGCTGATTTCGACGCAGCGCGGGGCATCCTGATTGGCCAGGTTCTGCCCGATTGGGCTGAGCGCGCCGGGGGCGACTGGGCGCAACGGTGGAACGCATCCGTGGGCCAGGTGGTTGGCGTCACGATCGACTAAGGCGCACCGGTTGGAGGCCGCATCGCATGGAACTGGCTCTGATCAATAGGCTCAGGCGGCTCAATCGCGCCATCGCCCTGTTTGTGGGGTTGGGCCTTTTGGCCATGGCGGGTTTCGTCCTGGCCGACATCGCCCTGCGTCAGGTCCATGCGTCCTTTGGCGGGTCCGAAGAGCTGGCGGGCTATGCCATGGCCTTGGTCAGCTCATGGGGGATGGCCTATACCCTGTTGGAGCTTGGCCATATCCGCATTGACCTTCTGAGATCGCGCAGCCGGGGGACGGTCCGCGCGGTCTTTGATGTTGTCTCGATGATCCTGATGTCGGCTGTGGTCGTCACCATCGCGATCAGGTGCTGGCCCGTGGTGGAACGCGCCGTGGAAAACGGCAGCCGGGCCAATACACCCCTCGCAACCCCGCTCGCCTGGGTTCAGATCCCGTGGTTTGCTGGATGGGTCTGGTTCTCGGTGATGGCGTGTCTTGTCACATTGGCCGCCATCAGCCTGATTTTCCGCGGACGGGCCACGGACACCGAACGCTTTATTGGCGCCTTTGCGGAACAGGACAGCATCCAATGATCACCTATGTCTCAATCGGTCTCTTGGCGCTCTTGTCCCTGTCGATCCCGGTGGGGATCGTCCTGTTTTTGCTGGGCTTTGGGGTTGACCAGTTCTTTTCAAACTTCCCGTTGAGCCGCGCCTTGGGCAACATGGTTTGGTCCTCGTCCAGTTCCGCCACGCTGATCGCCATCCCCTTCTTTGTCCTTTTGGGCGAGATCCTCGTCAGGTCAGGTGTCGCCGCCCGCACCTATGCCGCCCTAGATCGCTGGGTCAGCTGGATGCCCGGTGGTCTGGTGCATGCCAATGTCGCAACCGCGACGATGTTCTCGGCCACATCCGGATCATCTGTGGCAACTGCGGCCACCGTCGCAACCGTGGCCATGCCGCAAGCGGAAAAGCTGGGCTATGACCCCAAACTCTTTTCCGGGGCCATCGCCGCGGGGGGCACCCTCGGCATCATGATCCCGCCATCGATCAACCTGATCGTCTATGGCTTCCTGACACAGTCTTCGATCCCCAAACTGTTCCTCGCGGGCCTGGTCCCCGGCCTTGGATTGGCCTTGGCTTTCCTGATTGTCACGGCAATCCTGTGCTCCATCCGGCCAGAACTTGGGGGGAACAGACGCGTCTTTCCTATCCTTCAGATGGCGCGCGCGCTCTTGGATCTGATCCCCATTCTGATCCTGTTTGGCCTGATCATCGGGTCCATCTATCGCGGTTGGGCCACCCCGACCGAGGCCGCCGCCGTCGGCGTGGCCGGCGCATTCGTGATTGCACTGGTCTTTGGTGGCGTCACCTGGACCATGATCTGCGAAAGCCTCTTGGGCACCATCAAAGTGACATCGATGATCATGTTGATCATCATCGGCGCATCCTTTCTGAACTTCACCTTGTCTTCGGCGGGTCTCGGCCGCGAGCTGACAGCATTTCTCGAAGGTCTCGGCCTGTCGCCCCTTGGCTTCATTCTGGTCGTGGTCGTGCTCTACATCGTGCTGGGTTTCTTTATTGAAACCCTGTCCCTGATGGTGGTGACGATCCCGATCATCGTGCCGATGGTGCTCGCCCAAGGGTATGACGTGATTTGGTTTGGCATCTTGATGATCGTTCTGATCGAAATGGCCCTGATCACCCCGCCTGTTGGATTGAACCTATACGTGGTCCAAGGCGCGCGAAAATCGGGCACCCTGAATGAGGTGATGCTCGGGGCGGTGCCATACGTTTTGGTCATGCTGGCGATGGCGTTGGCGCTGATTGCGATCCCAGACATCGCGCTCTGGCTTCCGACCGCGATGGAATAGATCAACCCATTAAAAACAAACCACAATATTGCAGCCTGCGGGATGCAAACAAAGGAGAACCATCTGATGTGGCAATTCTGGGTCGACCGCGGCGGCACCTTTACCGACATCGTCGCCAAAACACCGTCCGGCGATCTCAAGACGCACAAGCTTTTGTCGGAAAACCCGGAAGCGTACAAAGACGCCGCTGTCCACGGCATCCGCGAATTGCTTGGCCTGAACGCAGGTGACACTGTCCCGGACGGCCTGATTGACGCGGTCAAAATGGGCACGACCGTCGCGACCAATGCCTTGTTGGAACGCAAGGGCGAGCGGACAGTGCTGTTCATTACGAAAGGTATGAAAGACCTGCTGCGGATCGGGTATCAGAACCGGCCCAGATTGTTTGATCTCGATATCCAACTGCCAGAGCTTCTTTACGAGGATGTCGTAGAAGTCGAAGAGCGCTTGGATGCCCACGGTCAGATCATCTCTCCTCTGGGCGAAGACACGGCGCGCGCCGCCCTCTCTGAGGCGTTTGACGCGGGCTACCGCTCCGTCGCGATTGCGCTCATGCACAGCTACCGGTTCCCGGGTCATGAAAGGCGTTTGGGCGAAATGGCCAAACAAATCGGTTTTACACAGATCTCGCTCAGCCATGAGGTCAGCCCGCTGATCAAACTCGTCGGGCGCGGGGACACGGCCGTTGTGGACGCCTATCTCTCTCCGATCCTGCGCCGTTACGTCGATCAAGTGGCCGACGCGCTTGGCGCGCATTCAGGTGGGTGTGACCGCTTGATGTTCATGCAATCCAATGGTGGTCTGACGGATGCGCGATTGTTCCATGGACGCGATGCCATTTTGTCAGGCCCCGCAGGCGGGGTTGTGGGCATGGTGCGCACGGCAGGCGCGCTTGGCTTTGACAAGCTGATCGGCTTTGACATGGGTGGCACGTCGACGGATGTCTGCCACTACGCCGGGACGTTTGAGCGATCCTTTGAAACCGAGGTGGCCGGTGTCCGAATGCGCGCGCCCATGATGTCAATCCATACGGTTGCGTCTGGTGGTGGGTCGATCCTATCCTATCGCGACGGCCGCATGCAGGTCGGCCCTGAAAGCGCGGGCGCAAACCCGGGCCCCGCGGCCTATCGCCGGAATGGGCCGCTCACCGTGACCGATTGCAATGTGCTTTTGGGCAAACTCAACCCCGATCACTTTCCACATGTCTTTGGCCCAAACGCGGATCAACCGCTGGACCAAGACACGGTCCGACAAAAATTTGCGGCGCTCGCCACCAAAATCGGCGACGGCAAAACCCCAGAGGCGCTCGCAGAGGGCTTTTTGCGCATCGCTGTTGAGAATATGGCGAACGCGATCAAAAAGATCAGCGTGCAGCGCGGCTACGACGTCACGCAATATACGATGAACTGCTTTGGTGGCGCGGGTGGGCAACATGCCTGTCTGGTGGCGGACGCATTGGGGATGGAGCGGATTTTCATCCATCCTTTCGCCGGGGTCCTGTCCGCATTGGGTATGGGGCTGGCGGATATTCGTGCCTTGCGCGAGCAACAGTTCGCACGGCCCATCACGGACACCACTGCAATAGACGCCCTCAACGCCTTGGCGCGGATGGCCATGGATGAGGTCAAGTATCAAGGGGTCGAAGACGCGGACATCGTGCTGTCCAAACGTGTGCAAATCCGCCCCCGCGATGCGCAACAAAGCCTTGAGATTGCCTTTGGCTCGCCCGCTGATATGCAAGCGGGTTTTGTTGAGGCTCATCAGCAAAGGTTTGGCTTTGCGCCCGACACGAGCGATCTGATCCTTGATGTTCTCCTGGTCGAGGCCATCGGCCAAACGGGTGAAACCGTCCATCTGCCGGACACCCAACCGACGGAACTCAAAAAGACATCTGTCCCCGTCTGCTTTGGCGGGGTCTGGCAGGATGTCCCCTTGATCGAACGCAGCCACCTCGCGCTTGGCCAATCCATAGACGGCCCCGCTATTTTGACCGAACCAACCGGCACCAATGTCATTGAGCCACAATGGCGAGCCACCTCCGCGCCCGGTGGAAACCTTATACTTGAGCGTATGGTCCCGCTCCAACGGGCCGAGGCCATCGGCACACAGGTCGATCCGGTCATGTTGGAAGTGTTCAACAATCTCTTCATGTCGATTGCCGAACAAATGGGGGCCACCCTGGCCAACACCGCCTATTCGGTGAACATCAAAGAGCGTTTGGATTTTTCCTGCGCCCTCTTCGACCAGCATGGGGATCTTGTGGCCAATGCCCCGCATGTGCCGGTCCATCTCGGCTCCATGTCCGAAAGCGTTCGGACCGTTCTGCGCGAGAACCGCGGCAAGATCAGACCGGGCGATGTGTTCATGATGAACAATCCCTACAATGGTGGCACGCATTTGCCCGACGTCACCGTGATCACGCCCGTGTTCGATGCAGCCGGCACACGTATCCTCTTCACCGTCGCCTCCAGAGGGCACCATGCCGACATCGGGGGCAAGACACCCGGCTCTGCCCCGCCGGACAGCCGGACCATCGAAGAGGAAGGCGTCGTCATCGACAATTTCCTTTTGGTCGACCAAGGGCAGTTGCGAGAAGAGGCGACCCGCGCGCTTTTGTCCAGCGGCGCCTATCCATGCCGCAACGTGGATCAAAACATGGCCGATCTCGCCGCCCAGATCGCGGCCAATGCGACCGGTCGGGCCGAGCTGCAAAAGATCACGCAGCAGTTTGGCCTCGACGCGGTGCAAGCCTACATGGGCCACGTTCAGGACAACGCCGAAGAAAGCGTGCGCCGCGTGCTGGATGTCCTGAGCGACGGCACGTTTTGCTATCCCATGGACGGTGGCGCAAAGATCATGGTGGAGATCCGCGTGGATCGTGCAAGCCGCTCCGCGACCATAGATTTCACCGGCACCTCCCCGCAAAGCGCATTCAATTACAACGCACCCACCGCGATCTGCCGGGCGGTGGTCTTGTATGTTTTCCGCACGCTTGTGGGGCGCGACATCCCGATGAACGAAGGCTGCTTGAAACCTCTCAAGCTGATCATTCCAGAAGGCTCCATGATCAATCCGACATCTCCCGCCGCCGTGATCTCTGGCAATACAGAAGTCAGCCAATCCATCGCAGATGCGCTTTATGGGGCGCTCGGTGTCATTGCGGGTAGTCAGGGCACCATGAACAATTTCGTCTACGGAAATGACACCCACCAGAACTACGAGACGATCTGTGGCGGCACCGGCGCAGGGGACGGCTTTCATGGCACAAGCGCGGTTCACAGCCACATGACGAACACGCGCATGACCGACCCCGAGGTGCTTGAGACGCGGTTCCCGGTCCGGGTGGATGAGTTTTCCATTCGCAAAGGCTCCGGCGGTTTGGGCCAGTTTGTCGGTGGCAACGGCATCGTCCGCCGCCTGACATTCAATGAGGCCATGACCGTGACAACGCTCAGCTCACACCGTCAATGTCCACCGCAAGGCGCGCAAGGCGGGGGTCAAGGACAGACCGGCGAAAACGCGGTCGAGCGGGCAAACGGCGGTGTTGAGCCCCTCAAAGGCAATGATCAGGTCGCGCTTTTCCCGGGTGACACCTTTGTCATGAAGACACCCGGGGGCGGGGGCTTTGGAAAGGTTGGCGAATAGGCCGCAAGGGCGTATCCCCAAGAACGGATCAGACAGGTGGGCCACATACCCCCCCGGGCCCAACAGGCCAAAGGGAACGCCCTCAAACCAGACGCCACCCCTACCTCACCGGGGTCCACTCAGGTTCTGCAGCCGGGAAAAACCTAACGTTGCACATGCACGGCCCTCACACCATGTACCAGCCGTCCAGCACCCTTGGATTGCGCTCGTACTCAATCTGGCGCCATTTCATTGTGTAGTAAGTCTTGGGCGCAACGATCTCCTTGTCGGGATTCTCGTTGAGATAGGCCGACCACCAGCTGAACGTGCTGTTTGCAATGACATTGTGGCGACAGCTGCGAAACAGATGAAAATCCGTGTGCAGGGATCCGGTCTCAACATATGTCACGGGGCAATCGAACAGGTTTTCGGATTTTGTCGCCTCTATGTCGTCGCTGAACACAAAGATGTCCGGCGCTTCAACCGTGTCCCGTATAAGGTCCAGTGCAGGGCCGTAATAGTCGGATCCAAGCATGCTGTAGCGATGCGTGTTGTTAAGGTAGTCCGTCCGGCGCACATGCACGCCAACGCTGGTATCGCTTTCAAAAATCGGCCGAAGTGACACATCTAGCCCAGCCGGGTCTATGGACTCCCTAAGCGTAAACTCCCGTTGCAGGATTTTGCAGAATTCGGGGTCATTGAGATAGGTCAAATGGTCCTGCCAGTAGCCGGTCAACGCGCAAGACTTGCCCGGCCGTCGCGTCAATGTGTCAATCACATCCACGGCCAAAACATCGGTCTCGGACATATACTCAACCGCTTTGCCGTTCACCTCAATCGGTTCGTTTTCCATCCAATTCTCGGACGAAAATCGCGCAATAGAACAAGAATACCTGTCAAGTTCGTATCTGCGTGCATGGTTGAACGTGTTGTCCGGGGTATAGAAAAACGTGTTCAGCCCAACCTCTTGCCCCGTCAAAAAAGCCAGATAGCGGGCAAATGCATATTCGTGGATTTGGTTGCCCAGTCCGCCCCGCAAACAACACACGATCATGGATGACCCTTCATTTTTTTGACCAGATCAGGCCCGGACAATCTGTCTCGCGCAAGAATGACGCCCTCAAAGACGACCATGTTTTGCACGTGTTCGGCCCTCACACCATGTCCCAACCACTGAGCACTCTTGGATTGCGCTCGTATTCGGCTTGCCGCCAATCCGTTGCGTAATAGTATTTCGGCGCGATGATCTGCTTGTCGGGATGTGCGTTCAGATAGGCCGACCACCAGCTAAACGTGCTGTTTGCAATGATATTGTGGCGACAGCTGCGAAACAGTTGAAAATCCGTGTGCAGGGATCCGGTCTCAACGTAGGTCACGGGACACTCGAACAGGTTCTCAGATTTCACCTGCTCGATATCATCACTAAAAACAAAGACATCCGGCGTTTTGACGGTTTGCCCTATCCGGTCCAACGCCGCTGCGTAATAGTCAGCTCCAAGCGTGTTAAAGCGATCGGTATGCTTGAGGTAATCATCCCGGCGCACATGCACGCCAACGCTGGTATCGCTTTCAAAAATCGGACGAAGTGAGGCATCCAGATCCGCCGGATCTGGCGGGTCCTTGGGCGAAAATTCCCGTTGCAGGATGCTCCAGAATTCCGGGTTGTCCAGATAGGTCAAATGCCCCTGCCAAAATCCAAGCAGCGCGCACGACATGTCTGGCTGTTGCTTTGCCCGTTCAATCATGTCCGGGATTGTGATGTCGTCCTCGGAAATATACTCAACCACTTTGCCCTGCACTTTGATCGGATCTCTCTCCAACCAATTCTCAGAAGACAACTGCGCGACAGAGCACGAAAACGCCCCAAGCTCATAGCCGCGTTTAATCCGATGCGGATAGTCTGGCCCGTAGAAAAACGTGTTCAACCCCACCTCTTGCCCCGTCAAAAAGGCCAGATATCGAGCAAATGCATATTCGTGGATCTGGTTGCCCATTCCGCCCCGCAAACAACACACGATCATGGATGACCCTTTATCTTTCTTGGCCAGATCAGGCGCGGACACACATTTTTGCGCAAGGTGACACTTTTCCAGCTGACCCAAGGTGATCCAACCACCTCAGAGCAGGGCCCCGCACGTTCACGGGTCATTATCAGAAGGCATTATGCGGGTCACCCATTTTGGTGTCCGCTGGGCTTTGGTGCCGACGACACGCGCCAAATGGATCGCGACGCAGGAGCGCCAAGACACGAAACAGCGGTCAGGCCGTAAACGCCCCTAAAATCAAATAGATAATCAGCGTCCCACCCAGGGCAAACCCCATGGGAAACTTGCGCCCACGATCCCAGCTGTCCCAATCCGGGGCCATCTGGCGCAGGCTTGTGTTCTTGGCAATGCGATGCGTGGCGAAACAGGCCAGCAGGTTGGCGGCAAAGATGAAGGCCACAACGCCCGCATCACCGGGGTCAATGAACGGGGCGGCGGCGGCGATGAATTTACTGTCACCCGCCCCCATCAGCCCGACCATATTGGCCAAAAACGTGATCACCAGAACCACAACCAAGGTCAAAAGCCGCCAGGGATAGTCTGCCAAAGGCAGCGCAATCAGGCCAACCACCACAAAGACACCCGCCAAGGCCATCACCGCCAAATTGGGGATGCGCATTGCCTTGAGATCGCTCCACATCACCCACAGGCAGATGGGCACCACAAACGGCAAAAACCAAAGCGCCGTACTGGGCAGGATCGAAAAAGTCATCGTGATGGGCCTTTCCAGATCAAGTTTGATCAGTCGCTCATGGCGCGACGGTATCTTAGGGAAGCTGCAAAGACCTTAATTCGACACGTTGCCTTCCAGCGCCTCAAGGCTGCGCACGGCGGCCTCGAAATGCTGCGGATGGGTGTCAATCGCGTCTCGCAAGAGGCCTTTGCCAATCGTCGTGTCGCCCTGTTTGATCGCCGAAAGCGCCATCGTGTACAAAAGCTGCGCGCGTTCCGATTGCGTGGTTGGCAAAACCGGAAGCGTGTAGTTCTTCTGCGCACCACGCGCCAGGATCAGGTTGTTTTTGGCGGTGAAGACTGAGCTGTCCTGCCGGATCGCATCCGAGAACAGCCGCTCTGCGCCTGCGTAATCCCCACGGGTCAGCTTGGAATACCCCCAGTTGTTCATCACACCCGCGGGCCGCGTCGTCAGACCCACGGCGGTTTCATAGAAACTGTCGGCCTTGTCCCACTCACGGTTGCTGTCCGCGACCATGGCCTCCAGGCGGTAGCGTTTGAAGCTTTCCAGGGTCGGTGGAACGCTATCGAGCACCTGATCGGCCTGATCCCATTCATTGTTGCGAATGAGAGCGTCGGCCAGTTCCACCCGGTCACTGTCGGTCGCATCCGCATGGGCATTGACCTTTTTCCACGCGGACACGGCCTCCGTGTTGCGCTTGGCCCGAACCAAAGAGATCGCCAACCCGCGCTGCAGGTCGATGCGGTCGGGGTTTTCGCCCAGTGTACGCTGAAAATACGTCACACCCTCATTGGGGTCCGCCACCGAAAGCATGACCTCGTTGAGGTTCGTCTCATCCACCACGTTCACACCCGCAAAGGCGCGATCCACATCAGCGGCTTCTTGTGTATCACACGCGGACAGGCCAATCAGGCCTGCCGTGCACAGACTCATCGAAAAAATACGGCGCATGGTGTTGCGTCCTTTTACTGCCTCTGCCTTTTACGGCGCCTCATTATGGTATCGAGCGGATCATGTAGTCGTTGCTACCACGCCGTACCAATTTATAATTTTGCTCTTCTTCCGGAGTATACGCCGGATTTTCAATTTTTTCGAGTGCTAACCGCAAATTGTCGCGAATTGAGTCACTTGAGCCATTATCGAGCGCATAGGCCCGCTGAAAACTCTGGCTCGCTTCGGCGGTTTCGCCCAATTCCATCAGGACAACGCCCAGATTGTTCCAAATCTCAGGGGAAAATTCATCCTGATCAAGGGCTTCGCGCAAAAGCTGTTCGGCGGTGTGCAACCGGCCCAGGCCCAAGCTCGCGCTTCCAATGCCAAGCAGAACATCCGCCGACAGGCCTTCGGTGATGGCCGCGCGTTCAAACGCGTCAATGGCCAGCTCGTATTCGCCAGCACGCATCAAGCGGTGTCCGACCAGCATGCCGTCCACCGCTTGTTCGTTTCTCGCGACACCGGGGGCGTAAGGGCTGTCAGGATCGACAGCACCGCTATCACCACACGCACCCAGCATGAGACATGTTCCGAGAACTGCCCCTACCCGTATCATCAGCCTTGCCTCTTACTGGCCGGCCATCGTGAACAGTTCCATAATGCCAAGAACCGACGGGCCAACCAAAATTATTAGTAGTGGTGGCACTGTAAGCATCATTGTCGCCAATGTCATCTTTGTCGGCAGTTTGTTGGCTTTTTCTTCGGCGCGCATGACACGTTTGTCACGCATTTCCCCGGCATAGACGCGCAACGCGTCACCGATTGAGGTACCAAAGGTCTGCGACTGGATCAAAACCGTCACAAAAGACGAGATATCTTGCACGCCACAGCGTTCGCCCATGTCGCCCAGAACGGTGGCCTTGTCCTTACCGGCCTTCATCTGCTGCGACACGATCTCAAATTCTTCGGCCAGCGCAGGATAAGAGGCGGCAATCTCTGAGGCCACGCGCACGATGGACTGATCAAGCGATTGGCCTGCTTCGACACAGGTCAGCATCATGTCGAGACTGTCGGGAAAGCCCTCTTCGATCTCTTGCTGACGCTGTTGCTGGCGCTTGGTGACCCAGTATTTCGGGATCATGTATCCAACGCCACCCGGCCCCAGGATATAAAGAAGCGTGTCGGTGGTCGTGCTTTCATCGCTCGACACGAAGAGCACGAAATACACCA
Organism: Pseudomonadota bacterium; assembly: GCA_039030635.1. Classification (GTDB taxonomy): domain Bacteria; phylum Pseudomonadota; class Alphaproteobacteria; order Rhodobacterales; family Rhodobacteraceae; genus Roseovarius. The sequence continues at coordinate 12,776 of JBCCDT010000005.1, read as the reverse complement.
CCCCGGCCAGCAGGAAACCAATACCCAGCGCAAATTGCGCAAAGTGGAAATAGCGCACCGCGTCGCGATCACGATAGCCCGCCTGCATCAGCGTCAGCCGCATCGCGCTCAGCTGTTTTTCATCCTGCGGTTCAAGGAAGGTGGAATATTTGTCCAGCTTCTCATTGCGCGAGCGTGCGCGCAGCTTTTCTTTGCCGTCCTGGTTGATCTGCCCGTTCTGGCCTGCCTTTTTCAGCTTTTCCAGCGGGTCTTGCGCCTGTTTGATCATGATCGGAATGGTCACAAGAACCAAAACGACCCCGATCGTGCCCATGGCGATCAGCGGGCCAAACGGGCCCAGACTGTCGGTCAGAATACCGTTAATACTTTCGAGAATGCCCATGTCTGTCCCCAATCACACGCGAATATCAACGAGCGAGCGCATGACGAAAATATTCGCCACAAGGAACCCACCCACGGCAATACAGGCCGGGATAAAGAACGGGTGCAGCATCGCTTCGTCATAGTAATCGGGCTTCACCATCTGGATGCCCACAAGCGCCATCAGCGGGAAGGCCGACAAGAAGTTGCCCGACCATTTCGCCTCGGCCGTGATCGCCTTCACCCGGCGGAAGAGGCGGAAACGCGCACGGATCACCTTGGCCAGACCATCAAGGATCTCGGCCAGGTTACCACCAGATTGCTGCTGAATGGTCACCGCCACAGCGAGAAAGCGCAAATCCTGCATGTCCAAACGTTCGGCCATGTCCTTGAGGGCTTCACCCACGTCACGGCCATAGGCGCTTTCATCCGCGATGATGCCAAATTCCGTGGCCAGCGGATCGGCCACCTCATTGGAAACGATCGTAATGGCCGAGGAAAACGGATGGCCCACGCGCAAGCTGCGCACCATCAGTTCGATCGCATCAGGAAGCTGTTCTTCCATCAGCTTCATCCGGGTATTGGCCTTGTTGGAAATCCAGACAAACACGCCGCCCACACCGATGGCGACCGAGATCGCCGCGCGCACCACGGTTTCGGTACCGGTGGTAAAGGTCAGGCCCACAAAGGCGAAAATCGACACGGCGATCATCAGCATGATCAACTGCTTGGGCGAAAACGCGATGGCCGCTTTTTGCGCTTTGGACGACAGGATCGAATAAAGCGGGATATTGCGCGCCTTAAGGTGCTGCGTCATTTCCTTGCGCAGCTTCTCCAGCGTTTCTTCGCGGTTGCCGCCGGCTTTGTCCAGCATCTCAAGGCGGCGGTTCACCCGATTGTTCAGGCTGATCGACTTGCCAAAGACCGTCAGATAAATGCCCTCAACCAAGAGGAGCACGCCCACAAAAATGACCGCATAGATGATCAGTTCAACACTCATAACGCGTCTCCCTTAACCCGATACCGGGTCGTAAATGCTTGGCGGCAGGTCGTAGCCCCACAGCCGGAATCGTTCGGTATAGTTCGACCGCACACCGGTGCCGGTAAAGTGGCCAATGATCTTGTTGTCCGGACCAAGGCCCGTGCGCTGAAAGCGGAAAATCTCCTGCATCGAGATCACGTCGCCTTCCATGCCCGTGATTTCCGTGATCGAGGTCATCCGCCGTGAACCATCCTGCAAACGGCTGGCCTGCACGAGCAGGTTCACAGCCGAGGCAATCTGCGATCGCACCGCCTTGAGCGGCATTTCAATCCCGGCCATGGCGACCATGTTTTCCAAACGGCTGATCCCGTCACGCGGGTTGTTGGCGTGGATCGTGGTCATGGATCCGTCATGGCCCGTGTTCATGGCCTGCAACATGTCGATCACTTCCTCACCCCGCGTTTCCCCCACGATGATGCGGTCGGGGCGCATACGCAGCGCGTTTTTCAGACAGTCGCGCGGAGAAACCTCACCTTTGCCTTCCACATTGGGCGGGCGGCTTTCCATCCGGCCCACATGGGTCTGTTGCAGCTGAAGTTCGGCCGTATCCTCAATCGTCAGGATACGCTCGGCATCGTCAATGAACGACGACAGGGCGTTGAGCGTGGTGGTCTTACCAGAACCGGTACCACCCGACACGATCACATTCAGGCGCGTCGCCACAGCAGCCTGCAAATAGGCGGCCATTTCCTCGCTGAACGCGCCAAACTCCACAAGATCGTCGATCTTCAGCTTGTCTTTCTTAAATTTACGAATGGACACCAAAGACCCGTCCACCGCAATCGGCCCGACCATCGCGTTGAAACGCGAACCATCGGCCAAACGGGCGTCCACATAGGGGTTGGATTCATCCACACGACGACCCACGGCCGACACGATCTTGTCGATGATCCGTAGCAGGTGCTTTTCGTCCTTGAAGGTCACATCCGACAGCATCAGCTTACCGGCGCGTTCCACGAAAATCTGTTGCGGGCCGTTGACCAGAATATCGTTCACGGTGTCGTCTTGCAGAAGCGTTTCAAGCGGGCCAAGGCCGCGCACTTCGTCATAAAGCTCTTGGGTCAGCGTTGCCCGGTCTTCCCGGTTCAGAACGATGCTTTTTTCCTGCAGTACCTCGGCAGAGATCGAACTGATCTCGGCGCGCAGATCAGATTCCGTCGCCGTGTCCAGCGCGGCCAGGTTCAGATTGTCGAGAAGCGACCGGTGCAAATCCAGCTTGATCTCCGCCAGACGCTCCTTGCGCTTGCGTTCCTTCTCGACGGGCGCGGGTGCCACGTCGGTTTTGGGCAAGGGTTTACGCAAGGATGGTTTGGGCGCATCAGCCTCAACCGGCTTGGTTTCAACCTCCGGGATGTCGACCTTTTTGACCGGTTTGGAAATATTCTTGTAGCGTGAAAACATGTATCAGATCCCCATATCTCAGGCCGCTTCCGCTTCGGGTTTGCCCAGCGCATGCAGCGAGGCGGCCAATTTCATGATTTCCTTGCGCAGCGGGTTCTTGGCGGCACCATTGGCCAAAGGCATCCCGTGATCCGCCGTCTGCGTGATCGCCTTACCACCGTCAGGCAGCTGCACTTCGATGCTGATCTCCAGGCTTTCGGCCAGGCGTTTTACCCGGCTCTTGCCATTGAGATCGGTGAATTTCGGAGCCCTATTGAGGCAAAACCGCAGCTTCTCTACCGGCAGGTCCTCAGACCGCAACGCGCGCTTCATCCGCAGCGCATTCTGGGCAGAGCGCATATCAAGCTCCAGCGTGGACAGGTAAATCTGCGCCGTGTTCAGCACGGTTTCCGTCCAATGCACCATCGTGCTCGGCATATCGACGATGACGTAGTCGAATTTCAGCCGCGCAATCTCTAGCACGCGCTCCACATCCTCGGGCCCGATCATATCGAGGGGCAGCATGTCCATCGGCGCGGTCAGCACCCACAGCTTGTCCTCAAACGTGACCAGCGATTGCTTGAAAACGTCCTCATCAAGCGACTCCGTGTCAGACCACATTTCAAACACCGCATCCCGGCGCGGCAAATCCAGATAGGTCGCGGTTGATCCGGTCTGCAGCCCGAAATCCAAAAGACAGACACGCGGACCATCTTCTTTTTCAATCGTAGCCAGTTCCCAGGCCAAATTGACGGCAAGCGTCGTGGCACCCGTGCCACCGGCCAAACCCTGCACACCGATCAAAACGCCATCGCCCGGCGTGGTGCCGGATGCAAAAGGTGTGGCATCTGCCGTGACTTGTTTGTCGCGCTGACGAATGCGGTCCATCGCGGCCTCAAGCTCCCCTTCCGGCAGGGGATAGGGCACAAACTCATCCGCGCCTTGGCGCAGCAATTGGTGCAAAACCGCGGGGCTGACATCTTCGGCGATCAGGATCACGCGGATGTCTTTGCCGCGGGCCAGCTTGATGATCTCTACCAGCAGCGGAAGCTCATCTTCGTCGCTGTCATCAATGGCCAAGGCGGCAAACTCAAGGTCATCCGCTTCGTCCTGCCCGAAAAAGGCCAGGGCCTCGTTCAAGCTCAGATCGCCCCACTTGTCGCCAAGCGCGGTTTCCATATCTTCGATGAGCAAGTCAAAATTCTGAACGTCCCGGCACACCGTGCAGGCCACGATCTGGCCATCGTCGGGCTGACTGTTGTCACTACTCGTCATCTCTCGTCTTTCCTATTCTACAAGGCAAACCCGGCGTTCTTTGCGCGCGCTTTGGTTGCCTCACCCCGCAAGTTACATCGGGGCGCACACTCACATAGGATGGAAATTGAATGACAATCTGGGCGATATTTGGGCCAAAAAACCGTAATTGTGCGATTTCACGCAACAAAAAAAGCCCGCCATCTGGCGGGCTCTTAAGTGGCCCGGCACCTGCCGGACAGGGAGATTTTATTCGCCGCCGGCTGTCCCGATGGAGAGATCTGTCAACGTGCTTTCGGGCGCTGCACTGGCGATGTATTCGCGATAAATCACCTCGGCATATTTGCCGTCGATGATGATCGGATGCGATTTCACGAAACCGCTGACTTGCGTCACGGTGCGCCGATTCTTGCGTTCACGCCCCTCAGAGACGACAACCGGACGGGTTTCGCCAAAGGACACAACCGCCTCAAGCCGGGACCGGCTGATCCCGCGGGACACCAGATAACGTACCGCCGCATTGGCGCGTTTCTGACCCAAACGACGGTTAAAGCCCTGAGAGCCGACCGCGTCCGTGTGCCCAAAGACCTTGAAACGGACCTCCGGGAACTGGCGAATGAAATGCGCCTGCTTGTCCAGGATCGCCCGCGCCTCACCATCCAGAACGGAAGAGTTGAAGGCAAAGTTGATCGTGGTCGGCACGGATTTGTTGAACTTGTTGGCCAGGTTGATCGCAAAGTCGCGTTCACCCGAATGGATCTGCGTGTTGTTCATGGTCGAGTTGCCGAAATCATCGCTTTCGATGACCGATCCCGCCTCGCTGTAAGAGCGGTAGACCTCAACCGTGTTGGAACAGCCCGCCAACGCGACAATGGCAACAGAGCCTAGAAGTTGAACTTTCATAATCTCGCCTCCACCCTATTCCATGATGTAGCCGTAAGAGCCGGTGAAATCCTGTCGGGCCACCTGTCCTTCGGCACTGTCTGCGGGCACATCAATGGCCACCCGACCGTTGAGGAAGAGCTCACGCTCACTTGGAATGCGCACCCGGTCCGTGGGGAGGGCCAGTGCCTCACCGGTTGTCGGTGTGACCAAATGGGCTGAGATGATGATCACAAGCTCCGTCTGAGACCGCTGATAATCCACGCTGCGGAAGAGCGTCCCGAGCACCGGCACATCGCCCAGCCATGGGACCTGACCGTTGTTGTCGCGGAAATCATCTTCCAACAGGCCCGCGATGGCAAAGCTTTGCCCGTCGCGCAGGGCCACGGTGGTGGATGTGTCGCGGCGCCGGAACGCGTTGACCGTCAGACCGTTGGCTTCGATCGCGTTCGCACTGTCGAGCGAGGACACAGCCGCCGCCAGTTCCAGATTGATCACGCCATCTTCGACCACGCGGGGGACAAAGTTGAGTTCGACACCGAAGGGTTTGAATTCAATTGCGATCAGGCCGTTATCCTGAGCCACCGGGATCGGGAATTCGCCACCCGCAAGGAATGTCGCCTCTTGGCCCGAAAGCGCCGTCAGGTTCGGTTCCGCCAAAGAGCGCACGACGCCTTTGCTTTCAAGCGCTTCCAGAAGGATCCCCACTTGGGTGGAGCCAAAGCCAAAGCCAAAGGCCAAAGCGCCCTCAATGTCAGGCTGCGTTGTAATATTGGGCCCGGTGATTGAGTTCGCCCCATCGAGGAACGTGCCCGACTCGCCCAGAACGCCCAGGTCACCGCTGGTGTTGGTGATGCCCACCGATGTGCTCAGCTGTTTGGCCACGGTGCGCTGCATCTCGGCAAAGCGCACCTTGAGCATGACCTGCTGCTTGCCGGATACGCTCATCAGGTTGGAGACACGCTCCGGCGCATAGCGTTGAGCCAGCTCCAGTGCGCGATCCATTTTCGTGGTCGAGGTCACGGTGCCTGACAGGACGATCCCGTCATTGGCTGTCCGCACTTCAATCTTTTCGTTGGGCAAGATCTGCCGCAGACGCTCTTTGAATTCTGAGACATCCGCGCTGACCCGCACGTCAACGTTGGTGATCAAGCGCCCCGATGCATCCAAAAGCGTCAGCGTTGTCCGCCCCGGTGCTTTGCCCAAAACGTAAATGGTGCGATCCGACAGGGTCGAGAAATCCGCAATCGCCGGATTGGCGATGCTGAGTTCCGCAAATGGTGTGTCGCTTTCCACGACCACCGCCTGGTTCATCACGATGTTTAGATTGCGAGACGTGCCTTCGCGCACGACCTGCAAGTTTTGCGCAACTGCCACCTGAGCCACTGGCCCCAATAGCATAAGCGCGGCGGCCAAAACGGCCCGCATAGCTCTTCCAAATGTCATGTGACCTGCCTCTCCGATCACGCCTCTGATGCCGGGTCTTAGCGCCCGAATTTGGCCAAACGTGGACCAGAACCGAAAATTTTGCAAGAATTTAAGAAAGTTAGGCTGCGCTATTGTGGTGAACGTGCCATAGTCTGGCGGCGAAAAGCCTGGGGTGAGCCGAGGCAAATTTGACCCGTCACGCCCCGAATTCGTATCTGAACCACACGATATTGAGTCCCGGATTCCCATGCCCGCACTATGTTGGATACTGTCTGCAAAAGGCCGAATGTGATGTTTGCTGTGCGTTTCGCGATGATCACCTGTGCCTGCTTTGCCGCAGTTGGCGCCGATGCAGAGGCCCTGCGCCTGCAACAAGACGGGGTAGAGCGTATCATTTGGGTGGATGATGGCCGCGCTGACAAGACCATGCAGGCCCCCCTCGTGCTGGCCATTCACGGCTATCATCGCCCAGAGGTCGCCGCCGCCCGCTATGAGACGCCCGCCGATCTGGCCTGGCCCGATCTGGCGGCCCTGACGGCCCAACACGGGTTCGTCACGCTCTACCCTGGGTCTTATCGGGGGCAATGGGCCCTTTTCGACGGGCTCTCAAACACCGAAACGCCCGACGGCGCGTTCGTGGATGATGAAGCGTTTCTATTGGGCCTCGTGGACCGTTTTGTCGCCAATGGCACCGCAGATCCCGACCGGATCTACATCACCGGGATCTCTGATGGGGCGATCATGACCTATCGCATGATCTGCCTGCCGGACACGCCCTTCGCCGCGGCCGCCCCGCTGATCGGAACGGCCTTTGCCGATCACCTTGACGACTGCACGCCCAAAACCCCGCCCGCGCTGATGCACGTGCATGGCACGGATGATGCTGTCTTGCCCTATGACGGATGGCTCTTTGCCTCGGGGCGCGAAGTGTCCGTGCCAGAGGTCATGGACCATTGGCGAACCCTGCATGGATGCACGTCGCAAGAGGGTCAGATGCTGGAAAACCTGGACCCAGATGATGGCAGCCGCGTGGGAGAGATGACCTGGACCAACTGCACGCGTGACGGCACCGTGCGACGCTACAAGGTGATCGGAGGTGGCCACGACGTGCCCGACATTGACGCCGCCCCGCGCGAAGACGGCCGTTTGATCAATCGCGATCTGGATACGCTGCCCGTGATGTGGGCGTTCTTTCAAGCCAACCCGCGCGCAAATTAAAAAGACCCAAACCCCTGCAAACCCGCATCCGCGTTCTTTCAAAGAACGCGCGCCAACGCTGGTGGCAGAATTTTACAAAAATTCTGCGCCCCGTGATCACGTGATGTGCCCAGCGTTCTGAATGCTCTTACGAGGTCTCGTTGTCCTCATCCTCATCCGAGCTGTCAGGCAGGTTGAAAAAGCTGTCCGCATCCATCGTCTCAAGCGCGTCAGATTTCTCTTCCATTTCCTCACCGCCCAGGCTGAACGTCTCCAGACCTTCAATCGCTGTCGGCATCTTGGGCTCCGGCTCCATCGACAGGCTCTGCTCCGTGCTCAGCAGCTTGCGGCGTTCATCATCGCTCATCGCTTCGCCATCCTTGGCCTTCTTCGCCGCCGCCTTCTGCACGGCCGCATCCAGCTCGGTCTGTTTGCACAATCCAAGCGCCACCGGGTCAATCGGCTGCATGTTGGAAATGTTCCAATGCGTCCGCTCGCGAATCGTGGTGATCGTGGGCTTCGTCGTGCCCACAAGGCGCGAAATCTGGCTATCGGCCAATTCCGGGTGGAATTTGACCAGCCACAAAATCGCATTAGGCCGATCCTGCCGTTTGCTGAGCGGCGTATACCGCGGGCCCCGGCGCTTTTCCTCGCCCTGGGCTGCGGCGTTATACTTCAGCGTCAGCTTATGCGTCGGGTTGTCTTGCGCCGTGTCGATCTCTTCTTGCGTCAGCTGGTTGTTGGCAATCGGATCAAACCCTTTGACACCGGCCGCCACGTCACCATCCGCAATGCCTTGCACTTCCAATTCATGCAGCCCGACAAAATCCGCGATCTGCTTGAAGCTGATGGTGGTGTTGTCCACGAGCCAGACAGCGGTGGCTTTGGCCATGAGCGGTTTCGACATTTCAAATCTCCTTCAAGCACATCGTCCCCGTTGCCTGAAATGGCTTGCCCGGGGCTCGGGCGGGTTTCCGTTGTCGGGGAACTTGGCCGGTATATAGTGGGACAGCGGGTAAAAAGAAAGGGTCAATCATGCGGTGGATCTGGGCAGTCATGATGGCGCTTGTCGCCTCAGGGGCCACGGCCGATGGCGACCGGGCGGGCGAATTTGACTACTACGTGCTCGCGCTCAGCTGGTCGCCCACATGGTGCGCGCTCGAAGGCGACGCGCGCGGGTCAGAACAATGCGCGCCAGAGGCCGATCACGGCTGGGTGCTGCACGGGCTTTGGCCCCAATACCATCGCGGCTGGCCTGCCCATTGCCAATCCGCCGAACGCCCGCCTTCGCGGACCATGACGCGAGACATGGCCGATATTATGGGCACGTCCGGCCTGGCTTGGTATCAATGGAAAAAGCACGGCACCTGTACGGGCCTGTCCGCGCCCGCCTACTATGCCCTCTCGCGTGAGGCGTATGCCCGGGTGAACCGGCCCGATGTCTTCCGCAAACTCAACAAACCCGTGAAACTGCCCGCCTCCGTGGTCGAAGCGGCGTTTCTCAAGGCCAACCCGGGCTGGACGGCTGACATGCTCACCATCACCTGCCGCGCGGGCCGCATTCAAGAGGCGCGTTTGTGCCTGTCCAGGTCGCTCGACCCGGTCCCCTGCGGGCGCGACGTGATCCGTGATTGCACGCTCGATGATGCGCTGTTTGACCCGATCGAGTGACGCACCCCGGCTTCACCTTTCCAAAAATACTCAAAAAAACGCGGCCAAAAGCGCCACCACGGCCACAGGCCACAACAGCACATGCAGCACATAATCAAACCAATTGCTGCTGCCCCATTTCATCACCCAGAAAAACTGCCCCAGCACAGCGACGGCTGCCAAGAACCAATTCCCGGTCAGCGCGGCATAGGCACATAGGCCCAACACCATCCCCGCCACCGGTCCCGGCGCATAGCCCAGGCGATACAGGTCCACCCCAATGACGCCAAAGGCGCTGAGCAAAAACCCGGTATAGCCCGCCAAGAACACGGCCAGCTCTACGCCCGAAAACCCCGGCATCTCCACGCCCAGCCTGGCCGCCATCGCCCCGACCGCCAGCGCGGGCAACATCACCCCAAAGGGCGCGAGCAACGCGAGCGCCCCCCCCACCAAAAAGCTGCGCGTCAGCGCAGCCACCGCCGCGCCAGCGGCGCCCCCCAGCAGCGTGGCGGCGAGCGGAGCGAGCGCCACCATGGCCAGGGATTGCACCACCCACGCCACCAGCAAAGCGAGCGCCAGCGAGCTGCCCACCTTTGTCATGCCGCCTCCACCCAAGGCTGATTGAACACATGCGCCACCACGCCCTGTTTGGTGCCTTTGGAATAGCTCAGCACGATCTCGCCCGTGCCCAACCGCCGCAACATCGGATAGCGCAGCGCGCCGGCCTCCTCGAACCGTCGCAACTCCCGCCAACTCTCTCCTTCATCTTCGCTCAATACCAACCGCAGCACCTCAGGCGCATCGCTGAGATCATTCATCGCGAGCAAAATCCGGCCCGCGCCCAACCCCAACGCTGCCACAGGCGAGCTCGGGTTGAAAACATCGCGCGCCTCAACCCGCGACCAGCTTTGCCCACCATCCTCGGTCCGGCTCACAAGCAAAGATTTGCTGGGATCAAAATCGCGCAAAAACGCCACAGCGCGGGTCTCGGACAGCGGCACAATCATCGGTTGGATCGGCTTGCCAAATCCCGCCATCCGCCGCGTATCCCGCACCCGGCCTTGGCCGTCAAAGCGGGCCAAGACGCCATAGGTCGCGCCCATCTCAAAATAGGCTGGCAACCCCACGGACCCGTCCGCAAACCCCACCATCGGCGATTTCACCAGGTTCGACCGTCCCAGCACCGGCGACAGATCGAGCCGCCGCGCCACGCCGCCCGGCATCACATCCACGACCGAGGCCATGGCCCAGCCACCCACCGAGGCCACCGTCGCCCAAAGCCCCCCGGGCCGCGCTTCATTTTCAATCGTATTGCCCAACGTCACCACGATCTGCGGCGGGTCCATCGCTGCACTCAGGCCTGCGCGGGTCAAATAGGGCCCGGTCTCATCCTTGATCCACCCTTCAGAAGACCGTCGAAACCGTGCCGCATGCACATCCACATCCGCCTGCGCCTCGGCCGAGCCTTCGAACCACAACACCCGAAAGCCCGTCCCTTCCACCACGATCCCCGGCGAATGCGCCTGCCCGCTCGTGGGCGTATAATCCAGCACGGTCTCAAATGTTGGCGCGCCCTCGGCCTCCAACGGCTCGGGCACCGCAAATCGCCAATACAAAGGCGTATCCCGCCGCCAAGCCATCACCGACAGCCCCACGCTGATGACAGCAAGGATCAAACAGGACAGGACCGCGCCGTCCAAGACCTCAGCCCACCTTCAGGACAATCTTGCCGATATGCCCGCCCGCTTCCATATGGGCATGGGCCGCTGCGGCCTCAGTCAGCGGGTATTCACTGTCCATCACCGGTGCCACCTTGCCCGCGTTGAGCAATGGCCACACATGCGCGCGCAGCGCCTCGGCAATCTCGGCCTTGGCCAAATCGCTTTGCGGACGCAGGGTCGAGCCGGTCAGCGTCAACCGCTTCATCATCACCACGGCGAAATTCAGCTCCGCCTTCGGCCCGCCCAGAAACGCGATATTCACCAGCCGCCCTTCCAGTGCCAAGGCCTTCACATTGCGCGGGATGTAATCCCCCCCCACCATGTCGAGGATAAGGTTCGCGCCCCCTTCGGCTTTCATCACATCCACGAAATCCGCGTCACGGTAATTGATCGCCCGCTCCGCGCCCAGATCGACGCAAGCCTGACATTTCTCCGCACTGCCCGCCGTCGCAAAGACCCGCGCGCCAAAGGCATTGGCCAGCTGAATGGCCGTCGTGCCAATCCCCGAGGATCCACCATGGACCAAAAACCGCTCGCCGGCCTTGAGCCCGCCGCGCATGAACACATTGGTCCAGACGGTGAAAAACGTCTCCGGCAAACACGCCGCCTCGCGCAGGTCCATACCCTCCGGAACAGGCAAACAATGCGCGGCTGGCGTGGCCACATATTCCGCATACCCGCCACCGGGCAGCAGCGCACAGACCTTATCGCCGAGGCCCACACCATCCACGCCCGCGCCAATGGCCACGACCTCTCCGGCGGCTTCCAGTCCTGGCAGGTCCGACGCACCAGGCGGCGGCGCATAACTCCCTGCCCGCTGCAGCGCATCCGGGCGATTGACCCCGGCATAGGCCACACGGATCACCACCTCCCCCGGGCGCGGCTCCGGCACAGGCCGCGTTGTCACCTGCAAGACCTCAGGTCCGCCGGGTTCCGTGATCTCGACCGCGGTCATGGTGGTGCTCATTTGGGTCTTCCTTCAAACCGGGCCCGACCACCGGCCCGGCATGTCACTGGGCCCACCGCGGGGCCGCATACGTTCCAACACCGCGTTCATCACGGTCTCAGGCCCCTTCACTAGCCCGCCCAGCAGGCGATTGTCACGGGCCTTGGCCTTGAGCTTTTCAATCCGCATCACATCCTCAATCCGCCGATCCAGATACGCCCAGGTGTTGAGGTGCCCCTCACTTTCATCACCCAACCAGTAAAGCACCGTCGCGCCGTACACACCCGACAGCGTCGCCCGCTTGGTGTACCAATTCACATCGTTTGAGGTATCGCCCAGCGTCGCCCAAATCAGGTCTGCCGTCCGCCACAGCGCCTGCGCCCCATCGCCCGCATATTGCGGCAGGGAAAACAGCGTCATGCCCCGGCGCACCATCTCTTTGTCCTCAATCACCTCCAACCGCGTGCGCACCGCCAGCGTCACCCGCTCTGAGTAGCGCAGCGTCGACTGATCCATCTCCTCCAGACGCGCGACCATCGCCTTGTCACCCGCCTCGTGAAAGGCCAGCGCCAGATCCACCGCGCCGCGCGGAAACGCCGCCCGTGCCAGCCCCGGCGACACATCCGCATCCTCCATCGCGGCCTTGAATGTCACGTCGCTCCAGCCATCAAACGGCACATGCATCGCGGCGGCCTGCAGCATTCGTTCTTTAATATCGGTATCTGTCATGCGTGATCTCCAATTGTCCCGACCTACCCTAGACAACATAAATCCGCTTTGCTATACGGCCACTTCCTGCAATTCATGCAACTCAAACCTAGAAAGGTGGTGACACCACATGCAGGTCAGTGTTCGCGACAACAATGTCGATCAGGCGCTTCGTGCCCTGAAAAAGAAGCTGCAGCGCGAAGGCGTG